>NZ_SHKN01000001.1:1120550-1430935 GCF_004217115.1 Ancylomarina subtilis
TATTGATATCTCCCTTGAGATAGGTATTTGAAAAATCGCGATTGAAGACCTTATACAAAGCACTGTTATCCGCACTTTCATTTTCTTGCTTATACAGGGCCTGAATATTTTTATTCCAGCTATCCACAACCGTATAAACGTAGTCGGCTTTCTTAATTCGTCCCTCAATTTTCAGGGAATAAACGCCGGCCTCATAAAGTGCTTTCAAATCGAAATAGGCTGAGTTGTCTTTCAGGTTAAGCGGATAATCCTTCCCAGCAGCTGTTCTCAGGTAACGATCTCTACAGGGTTGACTGCATCGGCCCCGGTTACCCGAATTCCCCCCTTGAACGGAGCTGATATAACAGATTCCTGAAAAAGAAATGCAGTTGGAGCCATGAACAAAAACCTCAGTCAAAACCTGATTATCCTGAGCATAAGTTGATAGTTCATTTATCTCGTTAAGATTTAGTTCTCTTGAAAGGTTTACACGAGAAACAGATTGCTCAGATAGGAATTTAATCTGTCCCTTATTGTGGGTGGTCATCTGTGTGGATGCATGCACATCGAGACGCTTATAATGCTTATTCAACAGATAAAGCATGCCCAAATCCTGAACAATCACCCCATCGATACGGGTGTTTACCAACTTGTTCAACAAATCAATCAAAGCAGGAATCTCATTCTCAACAATCAGAATATTCAGGGTGATAAATATCTCGCAATCGTGCTGATGAGCCAGCCGCAAAATCCCTTGCAAATCATCGAAACTTATATTGGCAGCACGGTTTCGGGCATTGAACTTATCTAAACCACAATATATCGCATTAGCCCCGGCAAGTATGGCTGCTTTTATGGCATCAACATCTCCTCCCGGCGCAAGTAATTCTAATTTTCTCTCCACTATTCCAATGATAAGCTATTTAATACTCTCTGTCACTATTCAATATTGTTCAGAGAACAAAAGTAAGGCTTTTAATTTGTTTAGAGATACTTGATTTATCACATTAAAGTGAACTAATCCCAAACATATCGCTCATCATGGTCCATCTTATGTTTATCTAAAAATGCTTTATATTCATTTTTAAAATCTTTTGTTCGATGATGTTGGTCTTGATTTTTAATATATTGAACGACCACATCAATCTCATGGGGATTAACCGAAAAGGCTCCATAGCCATCTTGCCAATAAAAGTTTGAAAGACTAGGATCCAGAGTCTTGATCCACCTGGAAGAATGTGACTTAACCTGTTCAATTAATTTCGCCAATTTAATGTTCTGAGAAAGTCGACATAAGATGTGAATGTGATCCTTATAGCCTCCAATAATCAAGGGTTGACAATTTTGTTGCTTACATATACCTCCCAAATAAGCATGAATCTTTTCTTTGTAAGGAGGATGAATTAATTCTTCTCGCTGCTTTGTACTAAATACAATATGCATATAATTCTTTACCAATGACTGTCCCATAGAATTTATGATTGCACCCCTTCGGGGCTGATTTTATCAAATCACAACTATCGATGGGATTCTCCCATCGCTATAAAAAAGACACCCCTTTGGGGCTTTATACAAATTAACTCTAAGCTTAAAATCATACAATTTGGCTAGATCTTACAATCCATATCAATCATACTCCCACATTAAATAACTCAAACTCTCTTCTTCATCTATTAAGAAACCTCTTTTGGGGCTTTATACAAATTAACTCTAAGCTTAAAATCATACAATTTGGCTAGATCTTACAATCCATATCAATCATACCCCCTAATGAAACAACTCAAATTCCTATATTACAACATTGTGCCCCAAAGGGGCTTAAGCTATCAAAAATGGGTGAAGCCCATTGGTTCGGATATCTTAACTAAAGAATAGCCCTGATAGGGCAATAGAATATATAAGAAAAACGAAGTGGAGATATCTCATGAATCCCAAACATATCTCTCATCAGAATCCATATTAAATTCTTCTTAAAAGCCAGGTTACCAAATCTATCAAAATAGACTAATATAAAAAGCCACAGACAAGGCTGCGGCTCATAATAAAAATGAAATCATGATAAAGTCAGTTAGGCTTAAATAATTAAGGTCTTGAATTATTTATCGTAAAAATAAAACTGGACCCAACATCTTTTAAACTTTCGACCCAGATCTGCCCACCATGCTTCTCAACAAAGTCTTTGCATAGGATTAAACCCAAACCTGTTCCCAGCTCATCTTCTGTCCCTGAAGTCGAATATTTTTCATCTATTCTAAAGAGTTTGGATATGACGGCTTCAGAGATACCCACCCCTGTATCGCTAACAACAACTTTAAGATGATGTGCGAGTTGTTCGGCTTTTATGCTCACAGAGCCTCCATTACGGGTAAATTTAATAGCGTTTGAGATCAGATTTCTTAAAACAGTCGAAATCATGGCATAATCAGCACAAACCGGCAGTTTCGAATCAAAATCCATATTTATTTTGATATTCTTACCTTTGGCGATACAGGTAAAAACCGAAACTGTTTCCTTAGCCAATTCGTGAAAATCAACGGCTGTTGGTTCATAAACCATTCGCCCGGTTTGAGATCGAGCCCAATCCATTAAATTGGTTAATAAATCGAATGCTAAATTGGAGGAATCCAAAACAATCTCAGCGTATTTTTCTATGCCCTCAATATTCTTAGACTTTATTTCTTCAATTAAGATCTTACTAAAACCCACTATTGCATTAAAGGGGCTTTTTAAATCATGAGCTATTATTGAAAAGAATTTATCCTTCTGTGCATTTAAAATATACAATTGCTTATTTTTCTCCTGAATCTCTTGCTGCTTCTTTTTACGCTTTGTAATATCGAAAAGAACCCCTGTCCAAACCACATCGCCATTGGGCAATAGTCTGGGAACAGACTCAAAGTGAACCCAAATAATCTTGTTACGCACAAACAAACGACCCTCCCAGATAAATGGGTTGAGGCTACGGTTTGCTTCAATATTCTTCTGAATAAAGTCTTCCCTGTCAGAATCAAATATGAAATCGTTTATTATACCGGGGCTTTTCAGAAATTCTTTCAGATTAACATTCAAAATATCACAGAATCGCGTATTGGCAAACTCGATAATATAAGGGGCATCACTTATACTAAAAAACTTAGATTCATCAACACTATTAGCTTTGGGGATACGTAAACGGTAAACACCCGTGGGTTGAGAATTAGCCAAGTCGAAATACAACTGACGCTCCTGTTCGAGATCTTCCTTAATTTTACGATGTTTCTCTTCAATCAAATGAATCACAGACGAATCAATATTGGTTTTGGCCAATATATCAACTACACTCTTATTGGATTTTGATTGGGGTTTCATATATAGTGCTGATAAAATAGGTCGTTTGAGATTAACGCTCTTTTACAAGTATCAATAGTAATTTTTGTTTCCAGATTATTAAATATACGATATAAAAAAAGCCCAACCAAAGACTATTAGCTCGATAGGCTTCGTTTAAAGAAACTCTAAAAACTAAAAACACCTCACTTTAAATATTATTATTCACAAGAATATTTTTTAATTAGAAAGCGAAATTTAAAACAATATTTTATCAATAAAATATTCCAAAATGACTTTCACACAGGAATAACCCTGAATAAAACTATAGTTTATGAAACAGTTACAGCTCCTTTTCCTACTAATCAAAAAAAGGTTATCAACTTAAATTTAAAATTCAAAATCAACAAATTTCCCGAAATAATACCAATCCTATTATTCAGATTAATTTAAATAAAAGCTGGGATTAACTACATATAAGCAGACCCCTTATATAGAATAAATTAAAATAAAATCGCAAATTCTAATTAAAAAACTAAGACTTCCTTTTTACCCCTCTTATTGCCTCAGCCTCATAAGGATTTTCAGGCCAGTAATGCTTGGCATAGCGAATACGCAATTCCTTACGCACTTCGAAATAGGTATTCTCCCAAAAGTTGGGTAGGTCTGAAGTAATCTGAATAGGTCGTGATGCCGGCGATAACAAATGCATCAATACCGACACTTGTCCCTGATTCACCCTGGGATTTTCTGCCAAACCAAACACCTCCTGAATACGCACGGCCAAAATAGGCGCCTCCCCATTGGCTTGGTATTGCAGACGAATTTTCGAACCACTGGGAACAATCAAATGCTTAGGTGCAAGTGCATTCAATTCTGTTTGTTTTTCCCAAGGCAGATGGTTTTGCAAGACTTCCTCCAAATCGATCTTTGCCAAATCTTCGGGCTTTCGAATATTAGATAAATAAGGGCTTAACCAATCCATATTGCTCTTCAACAAACTGGCTGTACTCACATCGGGCCAATTGGCTTCAGGCTGCCATTTTCGTAGACTCAATACCCGATTCTGCCATTGCGTAAACTCAGGACTGAAGTTCAATAATGTGCTTCCCTCTTTTTCAATCGCTTTTGATATAACCGCCACAAGCCGCTCCCCATCCGGATTCCGAAGTGGCTTCGATTGCAAAACAATACGCCCAATTCTCAGCTCCTTGCTTGCAATCAGTCCTCCTTTACGTGTATCCCAAACCATATTCTCCCGATCCTTAACCAAGGGTGCCAAATCCTGCGGGTTAAGAGCCGAAGCCATAAAGATCTTACCGCCACGCTCACGATCATCCACATGAGCGATAGCCAACCAGGGCTCGTAAGCCAAATCATCCTTGTGACTGGCCATGGCCTGCTTACCATTTGCCATCATAAAACGGGCATTGGTTCCCGGACTGGCATGAGCAATCCGTTCCGGATAAGCCTGCACCAAAATCACACCTGTTTCATAGGGATCTACTGGACCATTCTCTGCTTTTATATCAAAAAGCTGTCGGTAGGAAGCTGCGATTTTCTCAATCTTATTCAGCGATTTTAATGTTCTATCTCCCTTGCGATGACGACGCAGAGCCTCTATTCTCAAATTGATATCAATACCCGTTTCACGAGGCAAAGGGTCTCGTTCTTCCAAAAGAGCAGCCAAATCGGTAGCCAGTGGCAACAAATCTTCCTCTTTAGCCTTGAGCAGCATGTGCGCAATTCGCGGATGACATGGCAATTTCTGAATCTGACGACCGTGCCTGGTAATGCGATCGTTCTCCAAAGCCTCCAGCTCATGCAAACTTTCACTAGCCTGTGCCACAGCTGCAAGAGGTGGTGCACTTAACCATGTGAGCCCCTGAATATCATCCACGCCCCAAGCCGCCATCTCCAAAACCAAGGTGCTGAGGTCGGCTTCCAAAATTTCCGGGATTCGATGTTTTTTTAATCGATTCTGCGTTGCTAATGGCCACATGCGGTAACAAACGCCAGGCCCCAATCTCCCGGCACGTCCTGCCCGCTGATCAGCTGAGTCTTTTGAGATTTCTATGGTTTCCAAACGGGACAATCCTGTCTTGGGGTCGAATCGGGACACCCGACTAAAGCCACAATCAACAACCGTTTTAATCCCCTCTATGGTCAAACTGGTTTCAGCAATAGCTGTTGCCAATACAATTTTTCGTCTCCCCTGCTTGTCGGGCATAATAGCAGCCTGCTGCTGATTACCGGCCAACATACCAAATAAGGGATGGATCATGAAACCGGAAAGTTGTGCCTTCAGCAAGGCTTCACATTTTCGGATCTCCCCCTCGCCAGGTAAAAAGACAAGCGTATCGCCGGATTGTTCCTTGACTGCCCTTACCACCGTATTCGCTGTTATCTCTGGAAGAAGTCTCACATCACTGGCATCAGTATAAATCAAATCGACAGGGTACTGTCGTCCCTTACTTTCAATCACCTCAGCATTCAGACGATCACTTAATTCAGTGCTATTAATCGTAGCAGACATAAGCATAATGCGCAAATCATCACGCAAAACATCCTGACTTTCCCGACACAAAGCCAAGGCCAGATCGGCATGCAGACTTCGTTCGTGTATCTCATCAAAAATAACCAATCCAACCCCTTCAAGAGCATTATCAGACTGTAACATTCGAGAGAGAATTCCTTCGGTCAACACCTCAATTCGCGTCGACTTTGAAACCCGCTTTTCAAAACGAATACGGTAACCAATACGTTGCCCTACTTCCTCTCCCAAAAGAGAAGCCATACGCATAGCAATACTCTTAGCAGCCAAACGACGGGGCTCCAACATTAGAATCTTCTGCCCTTTTAGCCAGCTTTCTTCCATTAAAGCCAAAGGCAACAAGGTACTCTTCCCTGCTCCCGGAGGGGCTGAAATAATGAGTGTATTCTTCTTCGCCAGATGTTCTCTGGTTTCTGAGATAATTTCTTTTACGGGTAAATCTATACTGAAAGGATCGAAAGTCAAGTTGAAAGGCTTTTATTAAATCGAAATGCTTTTGAGGTGCAAATTTAGTAAAAATGCGTCAGGCATAAAATGTGATCCTGAGGGGGCTCACTCTTTTGTAAAATTCTCAGTAAAGCAACAATCCTTATAAAAAAAACTTAGTCGTACCGTAACACTTCCGGCTTACTTATAATCATTGCACGACAAGATATGCCAGCAGATTCATCACAGCCTTATTTTATAAATAAGACTCAATGATCTTTTAAATCTGCTATTTCTTTGCAGGACAAAAGCTTTAAGTTACTTTTGCACGATTAAAAAATGGGATCAAATTCCAATTAAATAAAGATTAGAAAAGATGATAAGGATGAGATGGATGTTGTTTGTTGCTGCAATCGTATTAAGCAGTTGCAGTAAAGTGCCGGAAAGAAATTTTGAGTTTAACTATAAAGTGAGCCTGCAAGCCAATTCAGGTCAAAATATGAAGGTTTGGATTCCGATCCCCCAATCAAACGAAATTCAAAATATCAGTAAGTTGACCATTGATACGGATATTCCCTATTCAATTAAAACAGAAGAACAGCATGGTAATACCTACTTATACGCTGAGTTAAAAGAAGGCCTGGCACAAGCGACGGATATCAACATTCACTTTAATGTGATACGCAAGCAAAGAGGAGCTGCAAAATTTGGTGAGCTTGATGCCAACCAATATCTAAAGGCAAACCGTTTGGTGCCTGTGGGCGGTCGGTTCGATTCAATCGCAAAAGCAAAACAGTTTTCTCCAGAAAACATGAAGGCTGTTTACGATTTTGTTCTGAATGAAATGTATTACGGGAAACCTAAAGCTCAAAGTTCAAAGGATCACTATTATGCCAGCTTACCCACAACGATTAAAAAAGGGATTAGCAAGGACAGCGTGGTATCCCTTTATCTGAATACTACAAAAATAGCCGGGGAATTCACCTTTGGAAACGGCAACTCAAATTACGCCTGCGATATATCGGTAGGTAATTGTACCGACTTTCATTCCTACTTTATGTCTTTAGCTCGTAGCATGCAAGTTCCGGCTCGTTTTCATATTGGCTTTTCTATTCCTGAAGGGAAAGAAGGAAAAATTGGAGGCTACCACTGTTGGGCTGACTATTATCAAAACAAGACGTGGTTTCCTGTCGATATTTCAGAAGCGGATAAAGCACCTGAAAAAGCTGAATTCTATTTTGGAAATTTAGATGTCAATCGTGTTGAAATGACTCAAGGTCGTGATTTAATATTGGAAGGTTATTCTAAAGGTCCAGTCAACTTCTTCGTCTATCCCATCGTAGAGTGTGAGGGACAAGCTGCAGCATACACAAAAGCATTCTCTTTTAAGGAGATCTAAACAGAATGACTCAAATGAACTTGAAAAGGCTGGGGAAACTCAGCCTTTTTTTTTTATTCTTCACCCCATGACTTGTCAAGCGAACTTATTGGTTTAGCCATTTTTTAAAATCCGAACTTCTATCCTGACTCACAATAGCATCCATTGCTTCCTCACAAGTCGGCTTAAGGTTCAATTTTATTCGTGTTTTTGAATAGTAAACCATATCTATTATGGAAGAATAACTAACGATAAATTTTCTGTTGATTCTAAAGAAAATATTGGGATCTAGTTTCTTTTCAAGGTTAGCTAAAGTTCCATCAAACAAATAACGTGTTCCATCTTTACTAAAAAGGTAACAGGCTTTACCATCTGCCATAAAATAGGATACCTGATCCAAATCCAGAGAGAGAATACGATCGCCCCGACTGACCATAAAACGCTCCTGATACTTTTGACCACCAATAATGGATTGCAGCGAATTCTGTAAAGATTCAATATCAACCGACTTGGGCTTGACAAACATATCATCGTATTTATTAAGAGCCTGCTCCAGATCATCTTCATCAATGGGTTTTAATAGATAATCAATACTACACTGCTTAAAAGCCTGAATAGCATACTGATCGTAAGCCGTTGTAAATATCACGGGCGTTTTCAGTTCTATTTGTTCAAAGATAGAAAAGCTATTGCCATCACCCAGATGCACATCCATAAAGATAAGATCAACCTCATTCTCAGAAAACCAAGCCACAGCCTGACTCACATTCTCAAGCTTAACCTTGATATGTACTGCATCTGGCCGCAAGCTCAATAAGTTATTCTCCAACTCACGAGCCGCAAGATGCTCATCCTCTACTATCGCAACACTAATCATACTTCGAATATTTAGACTACAAATTTAAAAAGAAATGAGGCTTTCTAGTATAGAAAGCCCCATTTTGATTCAGATATATTTTATTACCACTTAAACTAATTGTTCAAGTTTGGATTGTTATCAACCGCTTCCTGTGGAAAACGAAGTGTATATCTTGGATCTCCAACTTGTAAAGTAGCTGATTCTCCCTGATAAGAGTGCTCAATTTGTTCTTGAGTAGTTCTTCTTAGATCAAACCAACGCTGCCCTTCAAATGCAAATTCTCTGAATCTCTCATTTGCAATTTCAGCAATTAATTCTGCTTTATTTAATCCAGCAATACGAGTTACTTCTGTATTGTAAAAATCAGTGAGTAAACGTTTTTCTTTCAATTGATTTAAATAAGTACGAGCTTGTTCCAAATCATCAGTTTGTGCAGCAGCTTCTGCAACAGTCAGGTACATTTCTGCATTTCTAAAAGAACATTTTGATCCACTTTCAGTTCCTTTGTTTGGTTTAAAATTACCAGCACCTTCATCAGAAAAATACAAGCCAAAACGTAGATCATTCGTTTGATCATACAATGCAAGTAATTTATCTGATACTAAAGAAGCAGACTTAATTTCAGAATAGAATACCGTTTCCAAAGCTAAAATACTCTCAACCGCGTCATACATGTGAGGTGCAAGTGATGCATCTGCAACTAGATCTTGCAAATCAGAATTTATGGCTAAAGCTTCTAAGGCAGCAGTCTTTGCTGTAGCGAAATCACCCATGTACAGATACACTCGCGATTTCAAAGCCCAAGCAGCCAATTTGCTAAATCTGTAATTTAATCCTGTTTCATAACGGTCCACATTAATCTTAGACATAGCTGCATCGATGTCTAAAGTAATTTGAGCATAAACCTCTTCAACAGTATTGGGGACATATTCTGCCTCTGTATCAATTTTTAATGAAAGAGGAATACCTCGATCAGTAGATGCAGTAGAAGCATTATAAGGCAATCCATATTGATTCACCAAGTTGAAATGCATTAATGCTCTTAACAAATAGGCTTCTCCTACAATTTGATCTATTTCTTCAGTACTTCCTTTAGTAGCATCAACACCTTCATCAATAATATGATTCGCATACATGATTGCTTTATAGAATGACTGATAAGAAAACTGTACAGTATTAGCGGCAGAATTTACATCATTCCATAAGAAGATATCTTTCACCCCCGATAAATCCCAAGCAGAATTATCCAGTTTTAATTCATCAGTTCTAAAGGTCAACCTCATTTTATCGGCAGGAACCCCGTTATATGCACTCGTAATTAATGCACGAAAATCGTCTGCCGTTTCAGGTATTACACGATCCTTTGGTTTCACATCCAAATAATCGTCGCAAGCAGAAAAGCTAACTACTGCCAACAACAGCGCAATGTATATATTTAATTTTTTCATTTTATAAATCATTAGAAAGTTAAATTAACACCTAAAGTATATGATTTTTGCTGTGGCTGAGCGTAGATATTACCATATGATTCTGGATCAAAGTAACCATCATAACCATTCGAAATAACAAAAGGATTACGTGCTTCGAAACTAAATCTAACATTAGACAATCCGACTTTGTTTAAAACATCCTGTGATAAGCTATATCCAAGACGAATACTACTGATTCTTAAATAATCAACCTCTTTGTGCCAGATATCTAAATGATTGTAAAAATCTGGTCGCAATGTATTGTATAATTGTGTTTGCATCCAGTACTGTCCTTCACCCGAAGCTGCACCCATTAAATTAGGTAGTATTGTATTGCTTCCATTCAATACATTTAAAAGATCAGTTGATGTATTTCTGGCTTTATCATACTCCGTAATGCTGTATGGAGGTCTTTCAATAACATTCATACCCAAATTGAAATTTGCTGAAACAGTTAAATCGATGTTTTTATATCTAAATGTATTGATAATACCACCAGAATACTCAGGATCACTAGATCCTACATTCACAAATAACTCGTTTAACTCATCATTTGATAGGTTCGATCCAGCTTTGTTGTTAGGATAGAAATCTGCCCATTCATCATACAAGCCAAAATATTCATCTCCAGAAACAATGTTACCGTCTTTTTTAAATTGAGGGTAACCATTCGCATCTAATCCTTCAGTTTTAATTACCCAAATAGAATTCGCTGAATAGCCTTCTCTAGAAGGTGTCAATTGATTTACCCTTGCCTGTTCCTTCAATACTTCATTCTCATTATGAGATATATTAAAGCTGGTATTCCACTCAAAGTTCTCCGTTTGAATATTTCTGGTAGAAATACTCAATTCCCAACCTTTGTTTGTCATCTTTGCCCAGTTAACAGGCATTGAATTATATCCTGATTCTGTTGGCACTGCTTGGATTCCAATTAAATCAGTTCCTTTACGAGTGTAATAGTCGAATGACATGCGAACTGCATGACGTAAAACTGCTAAATCAAAACCAACATTATAAGTAGAGGTCTTTTCCCATCTTAACTTTTCATTTGGTAAACCTTCTACAATAATTGCATCTTCACTTTGACCTGGAAGGTTGGACACAACAGATGGAGTTCCTACGATATAAGGAGAACTTTGTTTATCAATATTCCCTTGCAATCCATATGATGATCTAAATTTCAAAGAACTTAACCAATCAATATCACTAAGGAAAGATTCCTCACTAGCATTCCACGATCCACTTAAAGCATACAATGGCAAGTATCTGTATTTATCGTCAACACCAAATAAGTCTGAACCATCAAAACGAACACTTCCAAAAAAAGTATACTTACGATTGAAAGTATATGAACCAGTTGCAAAAAATGAAGCATATCTGTTTTTACGATATGTTTTAGTGAAAAGAGGAAATGATTTTGCATCACTTTCATCTCTAAAAATAACTGGCTTGGAAGTATTATTTCTCCCATTCCAACCATAAGCCGCTGAAAATACTTGAGTATATTTAGATTCTCTTAACTCATTACCAACCATTACATCTACTTCGTGCAGATCATTAAATAGTTTTGAATACTCTAAAATATTTTTTAAGTTGTAATAAGTGTTATCAGAATCCCAATTCTTCAACATCCCTCCTTGAGGAATAAAATATTTATTGTATTTGAAATCTGTAACTCCATCATATCCACTCTTATTGCGTGTTCTTCTTACGTAATAAGATTCTTCTACAGCTTCTTTTGTAGTATTTGCTTTATCTACACTGTAACCAAACTGAGAACGGAATGTGAAATTAGAATTCAATTTCCAATTTAAGTCAAAAATTGAATTCAGACTTTGTCCTTTTAAAATATGGCTTGTTCCTTCACGTTCTTCAAGAATATTATAATTTAATCTAACAATATTCCATGAACCTTGTTCAAGATTATGGTGAACAAAGTCTCCATTCTCATCTCTTAATCTCAAATATGGATTTGATGAACGAATGTATTGAGAAGGGTTTGTTAACATACTTCCCTCAGTTAAGAAACTTTTATTCTTTCGCTGATTTGCAAACATACTTACTCCAAAAGTCAAATTATCTGTTAATTTGATATTGGTTTTTAAAGTAACATTGTAGCGACTTAATGAAGTCCCCTTAGTCGTTCCTTTTTCGGTGTGAGATCCTAATGAGAAATAGTAAGTTGCCAAATCATTTCCTCCAGAAAAACTCAAACTTTGATCCTGATTAACAGCATTCTGATACAATTCATCTTCCAAATTTGGGTCAATTGTACGTAATGCATTTATTGCAGCTAACGATTCAGGTGAAATTCCATCAATACCGTTAGATTGATAATTGGCCCAATCATTATTAGCATTTAAAATTTCAGCTACACCTCCTCGATAAGAATCGTAAGTTAAATCAGTACGAGAAGCAATTGCTAATTCAGCATCCACCTTTTCATCCGAATTCATAAGGTTCAAACGATCAAAATCTGGTTTTGAGATAAAAGATGTATTACTCGAAAATTGCACCTTCATTTTACCTGCTTTACCTTTTTTTGATGTAATAACAATAACTCCATTTGCAGCACGCGCTCCATAAATAGCAGTTGCAGCAGCATCTTTTAAAATTGTAATATCCTTAATATCTTGTGGATTTAAGCCTGCGATTGATGAATTGTACAATTGATCGATATTGTCCTTATCATTGTAGTCTGGCACTTCGTTTCCTTCCAATGGAATTCCATCCAACACCCAAAGAGGATCTTGTGTACCATTCAAAGAAGCCGTACCACGAATTCTTATTTTAGTTGGAGCACCCGGAGCTCCAGTTTCTGACACTGCAGTAATACCAGCCAATTGTCCACTAAGCATTTGATCAACACTAGCAATACCTGCTTGGCGAATATTATCAGCATTAACTTTTGCTACCGCAGATGTCAACTTACGTTTTTCAATTTTCTGATATCCAGTCACAACAATTTCACCTAACTGACTGTTGGAATCATTTAGCTTGATTGTCACAAAATCTTTTCCTGCGATATCAACAACTTGAGTTTCGAAACCCAAAAAGCTACACGAGATAGTTTTCAATGCTTTAGGTACTTCAAGTATGAAATTACCGTCCAAATCAGTAATCGTTCCCATTGTGATATTCTCTATCACTCCTTTTACTCCCGTTTCAGCTCCAATTGTCGATTTGTCTATAAACACAGAAGCACCGATCAGCACATCGCCGTCGGTTGTTGAGAGTACTCTCCCCTTAATTTGCCTTGTCTCTTGTGCCATTACAATGGCAGGCAAACAGATCAAAAGCCAGGTTAGCAGTCTTTTCATAGTTCAATTTTTAAAGGTTATTAAAATAGTGGTTTTTGTAAGTAAAAAAACAGATAGGGTAGATTTCTTTACCCTATCTGTCAAACAGATTTATATTATTTCATATTGAGTGCTTCTTCAATTCTCAAAATCAAATCAGTATAGTGATAGCGAGTCGCTTCATCTTTTATCGTCAAACGTTTCTTCAATAAGGATCGAATCTTCATCAATTCACCTCTTTTCATTGAAACGGCATCAGAAACTCGATTCATCGTGGCATAGACCAGATTACGATTAAAATTCCTTGTATCATCGCCAACAGCCTTTTCATCTTCAAACATGTCAACAGTTCTCACCGAATAGTCACACAAAACCGGCATGTGATGGTGTAAAGAACAGGAACAATCTGAATGCAATGATTTTTTAGTCGTTTTCTCCATAGCCTTATTCTGGGTAATAATTAAGGCATCGATGTAATTCTTTTGACTTTGACGATCGTAAACATTCAGCTTATATCCCTTGATTGTTTTCTTAAAAATCCCCTGATGCAAATCGTTTAGCATATTTGCAACCGTATAAGCTTTATTACCATTTACAGCTTCGTTTTCAAGCATTCTAAGCAACCTTTCTTTCTGTAAAAGCGAATAAAAAATTCGAGCATGTAGATCACGGAATAATGTAGTCGGTGCATATTCAATATCTCCAATTGGAGATTCCTTAATAGGATAGGTTTTCTTATAAATTTCAGATTTTGTCAACCATTCAGGAATATCAATGACTTCATCAATTAAATATTTAATGGCATCCTTTTGTTTAGCTTTCTCTACATGGGTATAAGCTGCTTTTTGCTCTCCATATACCGGCTGATCAAGATATATACCACCAACATTGGTAACCACATGATTGGCATAAGTAAACCACTGTCCAATGATTCCCATCATCATCTTACCAGCTTTCTCATAATCCTGACCTTCTTCATAAGTCCAGTTCTCAACCTGTGGGACAATGCGTTTCAAATTCTTCAAACCATAACGACTTGCTTTCATTGAATTATCTCCCAAATCTTCACTTTGAGCCGATGGATCAATCGTATTCTTTCCATCCTGCTGCGGACCATAATGGTATAATGGATCCGTTTCATGTTTACGGATCATAACCGATTGATCATTCAATTCATCCCATGGATTTGTTTTATTGTTCCATTTGTAAGCCCATCCAATTGCGAAAATATCATACACGCCAATTTGTGGGGTAATATTTTCAACGCCATCTTCTGGTTGCGCCACATAATTAAAACGAGCATAATCCATGATGGATGGAGCTGTTCCGCCCATTCTCTCAGTATAGGTTTTCGATCGCAATGAGTCAACAGGGTACGCGTATGAGGCTCCCATATTATGCATTAAACCCAGCGTATGACCAACTTCATGAGAAGACACAAAACGAATGGCATGTGCCATATGCTCATTCTCGAATTTATTAGCTCTTGCCTTTGGATCAATCGCACCGGTTTGAATTCTTATCCACGATTGCAAAGCCGTCATCACATTGTGCCACCAAATAATATCGGCTTCAATAATCTCTCCTGAACGAGGATCAACCACTGAAGGTCCCATTGCATTTGCCTGACTCGAAGCCGCATAAGTCACCATAGAGTAACGCACATCATCGCCATCAAAATCAGGATCGTTAATTGGTGCATCTTTAGCAATAATGGCATTTTTAAAACCGGCCTGTTCAAATGCAACTTGCCAATCATTAATCCCGTCTTTAATAGCCTGACGCCATTGTTTAGGAGTCGATGGATCGATATAATAAACGATTTGCTTTTGTGGCTCGACCAATTCACCTGCCAGATATTTTTCAACATCTTCCTTTTTAGGCTCTAACCGCCAACGATTCACCAATTCACGATTCTCCAGGGCTTGCTGATCATCGTTAAAATAAAAATGCTTTGTTGAAAAGAAACCTACTCTTTTGTCTGCAAATCGAGGTTTCATTGGTTTTTCGTTCAATAAAACGATGTTTGATGTAACTTCGATTGAAACCGTAATTCCCTCAGCCTTTGTTGTCAATAATGATTTGATGATGGCATTTTCAGGAAAGGATTTCACCTCGTTAATCTTTGAAAGCTTACTAACTGCCGAACCTGGCATCCCTAGAATTCCAAAAAGATCATTCAGACTTTTTTCGGATCCATCAAAAACCTTATTCACCTTAAAAACATAAGAGGTTGAATCTTTTCCCAAACAAGCTAAATCAAAGCTCTCTCTGATAGATGAAATGTAATTATCTTCGAATGACTTTGTAATTGCATCGCCTTCTTTACTTGAATAGGCTGCCTTATATGTTTTTACCCATACTTTTTTAAGAATCGTATCCAATTCAAACTTGATTAATAAGTTTTGATAGTTGATTCCTTTATTAAATCCCAACTCATTAATCTCAGTGGGTACTTTCGATATTTTATTCACCAATAAAAAATCACGTCCCAATAGACTTTTATCCAATTCAAAAAAATAATCTTTCTTTACTCGATGAATATCGATAACACCCTTCTGGCTTATTGCATCAGAAGTAATAACCTCATCGTATTTCTTAAGAGTTGATTTTTTCTCTTCAGTTACCTTTGCATCCTCATTGTCGGCTTTTTTATTTTTTTTCTTTAAAAATTTTAAAATACCGGTTTCAGATTGTTCCTGGTTTAAAATAGTAGCGTGCGTTTGCTCCTGCATCCCTCCAAGAATACAAGTCGTCATTATTGCTACGGCTAATGTCTTTTTAAGTGTGTGTGTGTTTAAGCTCATTCAGTGTGTGTGTTCTTTTGCAAAGGCTGACACAAAAGATAATTGCAAAAACAAATATCTTTTGCGTATAACATGCCTGTGCAGGATCTAACCGTTTACTAACCAAAATTTATTTTCGATCCATTTGAAGAGGATCTGAAACAAAAATCATTTTTTTGTAATTAGCAATAAAAAGGAAGGGTGTGAATCAGGAAAATTGAAGAGTGAATCGTAAAAAAGAGAGAATGAACAAAATGCACCCCTCCGAACAGACGCGCATAATCATCCCAATTCAAGCATTCATATAATGATGGAATGCTTAATTTATAAAACCCTGAAACACAACAACTACACTAAACTACTGGGCAAGACTTAAGAGATAAGAGGAAGTCGAACAACAAACAGATTTCCCTCTACACCATATTTAGGCTGCTCTTTACCTAAAAAGGCATATAAGGCATTTAAAGTTTTGAGTCCTGTACCCGTACTCGCCCCAACATCGGAACGCAATTGGTAGGTATTGGCCACAACCAATTCGTCATTCTCAATTCGCATCGTAATCAGAAGCGGTTTTTCTGAGGTGACGATATTGTGCTTTATCGCATTCTCAACAAGTGACTGTAAACTGACAGATGGCAGCCTGGAACTCATATAACGATCAGGAATATCGCAGTCTAAACTCAAATTTTCACCAAACCGAATTTTCTGAAGAAAAATATAATGCTTCATAAAGTCTAGCTCCTGTTTTAAATCGATCAGACTTGAATTGTTTTGATCCAACAGATAACGGTAAACTTTTGACAATTTGAGTACAAACTTGCGAGCTAATCTGGGCTCTGTTTCAACCAAAGCATATAACGAGTTAAGTGAGTTAAAAAGAAAATGAGGATTGATTTGATTTTTGATATTCTTCAGTTGTGCCTTTACCTTTTCCTCTTCTTCTTGATTCGCACGCTTTCTCAACTCAACCGTTTCGCTGATATCAAATCGGAAACTTGAAAACCCAATTACAATATTGTCTTCATCAAAAATGGCATTAAATATTTGCTGATAATGCTGCTGATTTCTCTCATATTCAATCAAAAAATGTTCACCTTGAATCGCTCTCTCAAAAGATTTCCGCATTAACTCACGAACATCTGCCCTATATACTTCTAAAGCATTATCTCCTGGCACGACACGAACGCCTTCCTTTTCAAGGATATCTTTTTGATATACCGAATTGAAACTCGTATAATGAAAATCACGATCTACTGAAAAAATCATAATTTGATCTGTGCTCTCCATAATTGAAGACAACTTATTCTCAACTGCCCGATGTTTCGTTTCCGCCTTCTGTCTTCTATCATATTCAGAAAGCCACTTACGCTGCGAAAAGTACAGGAATACCATCAACAAAAATGCTAAGGCAATACCAATTAAGGCCGTGGAATTTCTAACTTCTTGCACGGCTTCCTCAACGTTAAACAAAGGCACACTCACCGATATTAACCAATTGGCATTTATCTCGTTCAATTGTATCGGTTGATAAACCCGAACAACAGGAACTTGAAGAAAATCAGAAACAACCTCGGCTTGATATTTTTCACCCGAATTAAGCACCCTTTTCACATTGTTGCTATCGCTCATGCTGTTTATTGCTGCTCCAATTCTTTTTTCATCGGGATGAATAATACAATAGCCTTCAGAAGATATAATTGAAACATAAGCTCGTCCTAAAGATTGCTCATCGTAAAAATGTTGTTGAAAATTAAATAAGTCGATATCAAGACCAAAAGCGCCCACAAGATTCCCTTTTATCCTAACAGGCATAACAATAGAAACCAACAAACTGCTATCCTGGGATAAGTAAGGTGGAGAAACAAACTCATTCCCCTTTAACTGCAAATTCTTAAATAATGCTTTTCGACTTGTATCAATTTCTTTTTTACTCACGCCTTCTACAGTATGCGTAAAAAACAACCCCTCTTTCAATCTTTCAACACCGATAAACCAACACGAATACAAATCATTTCTTCCAATCAATACCCCCTCTAATTGTTCACTTATCGTAGGGAATTGAATGCCATTGACCTTAATAATCTCCTCAAGAGTCTTTCCAACCTCAGTTGAAAACTGGTAATTATCCTTCAGCTTGTTCTTAACGATCAAAAAGCTGTTCTGAGCCTTTGATACCGCCAAATCAACACTCATATTACGAGCTGTTTGTGACATTTTTTCGCCTATCAAATAAGCAACGATCACAAAAGTTACAATAATAACAATACCGACTTGTACAATGGATTTATTACGCCGTTTCATTGGGAATTTTTCTATAAATATTGTGCAAAGCTATGAAATATACACATGGAAATCTTTATAATAAAACGATTATTGTCTTATGTTTTTCTTTATAAAAACTTTGTGATTTACTTTGCACGAATTAAAAACGACTAATTGCTCAAGAATGATAGATTTCAAAATAAACGAAGATAAGTGTATCTCTTGTGGGTTGTGTGCTCAGGATTGTCCCGTTGGAATTATTGATATGAATCCAAAACCCAGCATCCGTAAATCGAGAGAAAAACTATGCCTTAAATGTCAGCATTGTCTGGCTATTTGTCCCACTGCTGCGGTATCGATTTTGGGAAACAAACCTGAAGACAGCTTATCTGCAGATGGTGAACGCCCCACTTATGAAGGAATGACTCGATTGATTAAAACGCGTCGGTCAATTAGAAAATACCTGCACGAAGATTTGGATCAGCATCTTATTCAAGAGCTCCTGGAAACAACGGCATTCGCTCCAACAGGTCACAATTATAACACAGTACACTTCACCCTTATTGATAAAAGAGAAGAATTAGAATTGTTTCGGGATAAAATTTATGCGGCCATTAAAAAAGCAGGTGAAGCCAAAACCCTTTTGCCTCAATTCGAATTCCTGTATGCCATTCAAAAAGTTTGGGAAAATAATAAGGTTGATGTTATCTTTAGAAATGCACCCCATCTCCTGATCGCATCAGCACCGAAGAAAAATTCATCACCACTACCCGATTGTCTGATTGCTCTCTCATATTTCGAACTGTTAGCTAATAGTCACGATATCGGCACCTTGTGGAATGGAATGTTGACTTGGGTCTTAAATGATATTGATCCAAGCATAGCTGAACAAATCGGTGTCCCTAAGGATTATACCGTTGGATATGGGATGGTTTTTGGAAAATCAGCCGTGAAATACCCTCGAGCCATTCAATCCGAAGGTTTGAGTATAAATCGTGTGAATTTGAAAAAGAACTAAATCTTCTTTATCATTAAGAGATTCACGATTTCTCAAAGCTTTTCCTATTTTTGCAAGAAATAAAACTCAAAAACATCATGATTAAAAATATTCCCAATATAAAACACACCGAATCAGGCAACTTCTTTCTTTTAGCTGGTCCCTGTGCTATCGAAGGTGAAGAAATTGCAATGCAAATTGCTGAACGTATCGTTGAGATTACAAACAAGCTCGAAATTCCTTTCATTTTTAAAGGCTCATACCGAAAAGCCAACCGTTCCCGTTTGGATTCATTTGCAGGTATTGGGGATGAAAAAGCTTTAAAAATCCTAAAAAAGGTCAGCGATACTTTTGGCGTACCAACTGTAACCGATATTCACTCAGCTGAAGAAGCGGCCATGGCTGCCCAATATGTTGATGTACTACAAATTCCGGCTTTTCTTTGTCGCCAGACTGATTTATTAGTCGCTGCTGCTAAAACAGGAAAAGTTGTGAATATTAAGAAAGGACAATTTCTTTCTGCAGAATCAATGAAATTTGCTGTTAACAAGGTTAGAGAAATGGGTAACGATCAGGTTATTTTGACTGACCGTGGTAATATGTTTGGTTATCAGGATATGATTGTAGACTATCGTGGAATTCCAACAATGCAAGAAAATAATTGCCCTGTTGTATTAGATATCACTCACTCATTACAGCAACCTAACCAAACTTCTGGTGTAACGGGTGGACGACCTGATTTAATTGAAACTGTGGCTAAAGCAGGTATTGCTGTTGGTGTTGATGGTATCTTTATTGAAACCCATCCTGATCCTGCCAATGCAAAATCTGATGGCGCAAATATGCTACACCTGGATTACCTTGAAGATTTATTAACCAAACTGGTTGCAATCCGTAAGGTTATCAATCAATTTTAAGGAACATCCTCATTTATAAAATTTCAAATCCCTTGTAAGCATAAAACTTACAAGGGATTTTTCGTCTTTATCATCCCCAAAAGCAATGATACAACGAAATTGCTTTACTTAACATACGTCGCCATTCAAACCATTCGACATTTAAGTTCCCAAGATCTAATAGGGTTGACGCTTCACATAGCTAGTATGTAAAAGCTCATGCGATTTATGACTCAAAGGCTTCTCTAAAAATTCCTTATAGATCTGAGTAATTTCAGGATTTTCATGAGATTTTCTAAGGGTCAGTGATAAATCTTCTGAATAAATTGCATCCATACGTTTCTGACGGATTTCATTATCAACAGGGAAAGGTTGACCTCCTCCTCCAAGACAACCACCGGGACACGCCATAATTTCAATGAAATGATAATAGCGATCTCCCCTATCTATAGCTTCCATTAACTGATGGGCATTTTCCAAACCATTGGTTATAGCACACTTCAATTCTACTCCTTCAAGGAAATTCCATTCAGGAAGCACATTTTCAATTAAAACAACGGCTTCTTTCACACCATCCAAACCGCGAACGGGTTTAATTTCCAAATTCGCAAAAGGTACTTCACGCCCCGTAACGATCTCATAAGCTGTACGTAAAGCAGCTTCCATCACACCTCCTGTAGCTCCAAAAATAACCCCTGCGCCGGAACCAATTCCCATAATGGAATCGTAATTTTCCTCATTCAACTGATCAAACTCAATACCAGCCTGCTTAATCATAACCGCCAACTCCCGGGTTGTCAAAACAAAATCAACATCTTTAAAACCACTATCCTTCATTTCGGGTCGATTCGCCTCATATTTTTTAGCTGTGCAAGGCATAATTGAAACTGAGACAATATTAGCGGGGTTCACATCAATATTCTTTGCATAATAGGTTTTAGCCAATGCTCCAAACATTTGCTGTGGCGATTTACAAGTGGACAAATTAGGCAGATACTGCGGGTATTTATGCTCGATATATTTCACCCAACCTGGCGAACAGGATGTTGCCATTGGCAAAGCGACATCAGGATTATCATCAAGCAAAGCCGCCTTTAAACGCGTTAAAAGTTCTGTTCCCTCTTCCATAATAGTCAGATCAGCAGTAAAATCCGTATCCAACACTGAGTCGAAACCCAAACGACGAAGGGCAGCAACCATTCTTGATGTTACTCTCGTTCCGGCTTCAAAACCAAGTTCTTCACCCAATCCAACCCTTACAGCTGGAGCTGTTTGTACAACAACATGCTTTTCAGGATCTGCAATAGCATCCCAAACTTGCTCCACATACGATTTTTCAATTAAAGCACCAGTTGGGCAATGCACAATACACTGGCCACAATTGGTACAAACTACTTCATTCAAAGGACGATTAAAAAAGGTGGATATTTTCATTTCGGCCCCCTTATGGGCAACAGAAATGGCTCCTACACTCTGAATTTCAGCACACGTTCTCACACAGCGCTGACAACGAATACATTTACTATCATCCTTTTCGATTGAAGGTGAGAAAGAATCAATACTGTAGTTTTTATCAGGAACTAAATCAATAAAATCCGGATTGGTTATCTGTAGATCAGCCGCAATAGATTGCAATTCACAATGCCCATTTCTGTAACACTTGGTACATTCTTCGTTATGTTCGGCCAATAAAAGTTCAATAATATGCTTGCGACAGTTTCGCACCTTCAAGCTATTGGTATTAATTTCCATACCTTCGCTAACGGGTGTTGCACACGAAGCTACCAATCGGTCAACACCTGCTTGTTCAACTACACAAACGCGACAGTTTCCAGCTATACATAGGTCTTTGTGATAACAGAGAGTGGGTATACTTATATGTAATTTTTGAGCTGCTTCGAGTATGGTTTTTCCCTCTTCTACACTAACAGCTATTCCATTAATTGATAAATTGATCATGTTTGACATTTTTATTCGCTTTAGACATAAGGACGCCTATTAGTCTTGACCTCCTCAAAAAATTGAACATCAGATTCTAAAATCAAAATCCATTAGTAAATCATTTCTTCACGGAAATTTTCTACAATGGAAGAAAAGGAATTCGCGACCGATTGCCCCAAACCACATTTAGCCGTTAAACGCATCGTATCGGTTAGTTTTAAAAGCTTATCTAAATAAACAGCTGGTTTTTCACCACGCTTCACAGCCTTTATGCCTTTCAATAGCTGTTGACAACCAACCCGACATGGTGTGCATTGCCCACAAGACTCCTCCTGAAAAAAATCGAGGTAATTATCCAGTACATTATACATGGAACGAGAACTATTAAAAATCATCATAGAACCTCCTGTTGGCAACGATACACCTGTCAGTTTCCCTTGATATCCAATATGCGATTTAGCAAAACGCTTACGCGGAACAAGAAAACCTGAGGCTCCTCCAACCTGAACTGCTTTGGTGTCACCATCGCCAAAGTCATCAACAAAATCCTGAACACTCATCCCCAACTCCAACTCGTATATACCAGGAATCGGCGTATCTCCAGAAACTGAAAACAGCTTGGAACCCCACGAGTCTTTAACTCCAAGTTCACGGAATTTCTTAGCCCCATATTTCATAATGGTATATGAATGAGCTAAAGTTTCAACATTATTAATGACGGTAGGCTTGTTTAAATAACCACACTCAGTTGGGTATGGTGGTTTATTTCTTGGTTCGCCCCTTTTCCCTTCCATCGACTCAAATAAGGCAGATTCCTCTCCACAAATATATGCTCCACTACCCAGAAAGATATCCACTTCAAAATCAAGGTTCAATTCATCCATAATTTGATGAAATTTAACAAGCTCCTCTCTCAATTGTGGAACCAAAAATTTATATTCACCTCTTAAGTAAATATAACCTTGTCTTGATCCTATTATTTTAGCACACATGGCCATTCCTGCCAAAACTTTATGGGGCACACGTGTCAATATTTCTCTATCCTTAAACGTTCCGGGCTCCCCTTCATCGGCGTTACAAATAACATATTTAGGACTATCTTCAGCTTCAGCTGTTAATTTCCACTTTAACCCTGTGGGGAAACCTGCACCTCCACGTCCTTTTAGACCAGAATTCACCATTTCGTTAATCACTTCTTCATTGGTGCGAGCGAAGGACTTTTTTAATATTTCTTTACAATCGTCTTCATGATTGAAAATAAGATCTATTCTCTTGAGTTGTTTCATTTTTGTTGTCATAAAACTCAGATTTTAACCGTTAAAAAAACATTGATATTATTCTGCCTCGGCTTTTTCTTTGTAGGAGCTCAGAATATCAATTACCTTATTAGGTGTTAACTCTGTGTAAACATCATCGTTTACCAACATTGCCGGTGCCTTATGACACCACCCCAAACAATTGGTTTCTAACATGGTAAATAGTTTATCAGGCGTTGTTTCGCCAAGTTTTATTTTAAGGAAATCTTCAAGTGCCAAAAGAATTTGGTTTTTCCCTTTCATGGAACAGGTAATGGTTTTACAAACACGAATGACGTATTTACCACGTGGGACAATATCCAGAAATGAATAGAAACTAGCCGTTCCATAGACATCAGCGGCAGGGATTTTAGTTTCTTCGGCTATTTTAAGAATAGCATCTGCAGATAAAAAACGATCTTTTTCAACAACAGCTTGCAGGATAGGAAGCAATTCCTCCCTTTTAGCCCCTTGCTCAATTACAAGATCTTTTACAAATTCAGCATGATTGTTCATAGTTTGATTTTTTGTTAAAAAACAAATGAAGCTTAACACAATACATTTCTTAAATCCGAACCCGTATGTCAAGTTCAGATTAAAAAAACAGATTAGAGTTAAGGCTCATTCATCATCTTATTATTGTGAGATAGATTAGTTTTTATGCTAATTATTCTTGTACAATTTCAGATTCAAACTTTAATGAGTGCGGCTAAATCAACTCATATTCAACATCCTCCCATTCAATTACGCCTCTTAATATACAAATTTAATAGAGAAATAATTCTCTATTCGTAAACTTCTGTCATTATTTATTTCACCTCACACGAAACAGACTACCTGAATATCAATACAAAGCCCCCAAACTATTGATATTTGATTGTTAATTTAATTGAAGTATTAATTCAACCACAGGCATTAATTTATATTTAGTCTTTTTAAACAAAACTTGATTTTTGAGAATAAAAAAACCCTCGGCCTAAGCCGAGGGTTCTCTTTTATATATTATAATAAATCGTTTTAAACGTATCTCTTAGGCTCAATCTCACCTTTCAACACCATATAACCATTCATTGCAAGAGCTTTCATTTCATCCTCACCCGGATAAACAATAATCGGTGCAACAAATGAAACCATTTCTTTCACATAGTTTACTAAATCGGCGTTATGAGCAATACCTCCTGTTAAGATAATCCCATCAACCTGACCTTTTAAAGATGCAGCACAAGCTCCAATAGATTTACCTACCTGGTATGCCATTGCATCCTGAATCAGTTTTGCTTTTTCATCACCAGCCTTAGCTTTCAATTCAATTTCGTAAGCATCATTCGTTCCCATATGAGCAACCAAACCACCTTCACCTTTGATCATTTTTTTCAAATCATCCAAAGTCACTTTTCCGCTAAAACAAAGTTTAGCCAAAGCTCCAGCTGGCAATGTTCCCGAACGTTCTGGAGAGAAAGGTCCTTCACCATCCAATGCATTATTCACATCAATAACACGTCCTTTTAAGTGAGCACCTACTGAGATACCACCACCTAAATGTGCCACGATAATATTTAAATCCTCGTAGTTTTTATCAAGGGTTGAAGCAAAAGCTCGACCTACCGCTTTCTGATTCAATGCGTGAAAAATTGAAATGCGCTCAAATTCAGGATGACCTGAAACACGTGCCACATCAATCATCTCATCAACCACAACCGGATCAGCAATATAAGCTTTAGCATTTGGTAAAGACTGTGCGATATTATCAGCAATCAGTCCACCAAGGTTACTCGCATGCTCCCCAAGAACACCCACACGTAAATCGGCTTTAAGGTTTTCATCAACCAAGTAAACACCTGATTCAATAGGCTTAACAAGACCTCCACGACCAACTACAGCTTCAATAAAATCAATAAGAATCTCAGCATCAACCAATTCTTTTAGGATGATATCTTTACGAAACTCAAATTGTTCTGAAATGCTGTTGAACTGAGCTAACTCTTCGTTAGAGTGCTTAATATTTTTTAGAAAGACTGATTTGTCGCCTTGGTATACGGCAATCTTTGTAGATGTAGATCCCGGATTAATAGCTAAAATTCTGCGATTTTCCATTAGAAAAAGTAGTTTATTGTTTGTTTAGTATTCGACTGCAAAAATACCAATCTCCAGAGGATAACCATGCAAAAATTAAAATCTTTTTCCTGCTTTAAATCATGACTCTGACAAGATACAAAAACAATTAATAATCATGTAGTTATAACACACCTCTCATTGAAAAAACTGCATCAATCAAATTTTCTTTTGTGCGTTTCATAGCTTCAGTCAAGCTTTGACTCACTTTTTTTATAGGAAAGACCTTATCAAATGGTGAGTTTTGAAGAAATTCTGAAGTCCCGCAAAATGCATAAACACGTTTCCCCTTTTCTTTTGCTTTTTGAGCTAAAACATAGGGTGCTTTTCCAAAAGCTGACTGCGAGTCAATCCGCCCCTCTCCAGTAATCAAAAGGTCACATTCGTCTATAGCCTCATCCATATCAAGGCATTGGAAAACCAACTCGCTACCTGATTGCAATTTAGCTCCACACATGGCATGAAGACCTGCGGCAATACCACCAGCAGCACCTCCATACTTCATATCCGATATATCTATCTGAAATTGCGCTTTGATTAATTCAGCAAAATATTGATGATTCTGATGCAACAGATCGATTTCTTCACTAGTAGCACCTTTTTGTGCTCCAAAAACCTTCGCAGCTCCACATTCTCCAATTAAAGGATTCTCAACATCACAGGCGATCTGAAAATCGACATTCATAATCCGACGATCAAAACACTGAGTATCGACGGTTACAATCGATGACAAATTTCCTCCACCTCCCTTAAGCTCCAGCCCATCTTTATCAAAAAAACGGTACCCTAAAGCTCTTAATGCACCCAAACCCATATCAAGCGTTCCACTGCCACCAACGGCAAGTATTATTTTGGAACAGTTCAGATCCAAAGCCAGACGAATTAAATCTCCTACTCCAAAAGTATGTGTATTTAAAGGATTGTAGTCCGAAGGTTTTAGCAAAGACAAACCGGCAACATGAGTTAGTTCAATAATTGCAAGTCCTTGTTCCGTAAGAAATAAAGAAGCCTTAATTTCTCTATCAAGAAGATCAATTGTGGAAATAATATGTGTTTCTCCATTATAATGATGGGTCAGCACATCAAAAGTCCCATCACCACCATCAGCAATAGGCAAACACTTACACTTAAGGTCGGGATTAAGCTTTAAAAGATTAGATTGAATGATTCCAGCAACTTCAAGAGCAGATAGGCTGCCTTTAAAAGCATTGGGTGCGATCAGAATATTCATCCTTAAATAAAACTTGGTTATTAAATTCTGATAATTTCAAACATCTAACTACGGTCAACAAAATCAGAAACGTCCTCAAAAACAAACATCGTTGGCTGGGCTTCGAAATAATTAAACAGATCCATCTCGGGCCATTTCTTTACAGAACGCAACACCCTTGCCATCAACTTATTCAATTCTTTGGGGAAATCAGACCCTCTCCACGAAGATGTGTTGGTAATAATCACCCAGGTTGTGCCATCTGGATTCTGCTTCATCAAAGCTGAGGTACCAGCAAGCGTTCCGGTACGCCACCATGTTCCATTCGATCGGGTTCCTTTCCATCCAATAGGACTAAATCCTCTTCGACTGGGTTTTGTCATATAAGCAACACTCTCCTTAGAAAGAATATCAGCTTGCTTATCTTTACCATCAATCGCAACATAGAATTTCATCAACTCAGCTGCAGATGCTATCCAGGCTCCTGCACCACCAAGAGCTTCGATATTGTTCCCTCCATTACTTCGATACACCTTTTCGCCAGAACCATCAAAAGCGGGTACCAATATCGCATTGGACTGTTCGTAATAATTTACTTCATTGGGCAATTTGTCTTGACGCAAATTCTTTCCCAAATGCATATCAAAAATACCTACAGGATGTAAAATATGTTCCTGAACGTAAGTTTCATAATCTTTTCCTGAAGCGGCCTCAACAACCTTTTCAAGAATCACATAACCTAAATTCGAATAGCTACCACGGCTACCAGGTGTAAAATGCAGACGTCTTGAAAGTGCAAATTCAATTATGGTCTCAGCACTTGCCGGAGCAGGAACATTCATCTTTTTTGCTATGGTTATTGGCAAAAACATCTGATCCCCGTACCGACTTGTAAATCCTGCCGTATGTCTTAAAAGGTGTTCGACACTTATTTTACAGGCTCGCTTATCGCGGATATTGAGATACTTTTCTGAATTAAGAATTCCAGTCTCGCCAAAAACCTTATCGCTTAATTGCAGCTTGCCTTCTTCCTGTAATTTCATAATTGCTGTAGCCGTAATCAACTTTGAAACACTGGCAATACGAAATAAATGATCGGGTTCAACTTTCACCTTTTTTTCCATATCGGCGTAACCGTAACCTTTAGCAAAAACAAGTTTTTCATCTTTAACTAATGCCACAGAAGCACCATTAATGTGCCAATATTCAAGAAATCTATTGATTCTATAATCCGCTCTCTTAGTGGCCTCTGATGATAAAAGTGCATTTGAAATACGATGCGAAACGGGATCCAATTTGCCATCGTAGGGTATATGTAATTCTTCTCTTTTGGACGAGCTGGTATGTGTATCCAACAGGACCACAACCAAGGTTAATATGAGTATTATGATTTGTTTTACAGTCATTCTCCACAGTTTATCTTTCAAAGATCTCATTACAAGATACCTTAAGGATACTAATCTATCTAATCTTAATTCGCCACAAAAGTGACTATTTTTTCTGAATATGCAGCTATGAAGATAAAACATTTCCGTCAGATATGTGACATAAAAATGCAGGTTTTTGGCTAATAATGGTCTCTGTATGACTTCCATCTAAATTTCAAAAGTTCAAACACATAGCCCCATTCTGAGTAATTTATCTTCAAACATGACTCATATTTATTAGCATATCAGTCTGATTACAGTTGCCTAAAGGCACACCAAGTTCAATTGGAATATCGATTTAGGATATAGCAATTAAGAAAGTGGATACATACTGAAAGACAAATCCATAATCTTTTTTAACACTTTCGATCTCAAATTCCAAAAGACGATTCACAAGTTTTACTTATATTTGCGCGGACCTTACCTTAAAAACTCAATATTTAAACTTTTAGCAATAAAAGTTATTCACCTGGCATCAATTGAATTGATTCTGTAGGGTGAGCTTTTACACACAGAAAATTGAGTCAAAAAATCACAACTAGAAAATAAATGACAAAAGGCAAGAACACCCCTATTAAGGCTAAAAGAAAGAATCCTCCCCAAAGAAAATCAACCCCTGCAAAAAAAGGAAAATCAAAGCGAACATTCAAAAATCGCTTCATTCGTTTTTGCTTTATCTGTCTGCTTATTGCTGGCTCTCTCTTCGGTTTATTCTTGGCAAGTATCTATTATGGCGCTTGGGGAAAACTACCTGATTACCACACTTTAAAAACGATTCAGAATGCTGAAGCCTCAGAAGTCTATTCTGATGATGGAAAAATTCTGGGACGTATCTATGCAGAGAATCGCACTAATATCGATTTTAATGCAATCCCAATTAATGTGATTAACGCACTTGTTGCCACTGAAGATTCACGCTTCTACAATCATGAAGGAATTGACGAAATCAGTCTGGTGCGTGTACTCGTAAAAACACTGATTCTAGGCAACAAAAGTTCTGGTGGGGGAAGTACTTTGAGTCAACAACTAGCCAAAAACCTTTATCCAAGAAGAGATTTTGGCAAATTTTCAATGCCTGTCAACAAGATAAAAGAAGCCATTACTGCATCAAGATTAGAAAAGATTTACTCCAAAAAGAAGATCCTTCAACTCTACTTAAATACGGTTCCCTTTGGCGAACAAGTCTATGGAATAGAAAGCGCTTCACGTCAGTATTTTAGCAAGCCAGCCTACAAACTTAAACTTGACGAAAGTGCCGTTCTGATTGGGATGCTAAAAGCACCATCCTACTATAATCCACGTCGTTTTCCTGAACGTTCGAAACAACGCAGAAACGTGGTTATAGGACAAATGGCTAAAAACAATTTTATATCAGAGAATCAAGCCGAACAGCTTAAACGAAAACCTCTGGAAATCAACTATCATAAACAAACTACTCACTCGGGACTTGCCCCCTATTTGCGTGAACGCATCCGTGTGGAAGCTGACAATATCCTAAAAAAATATACCAAAACGGATGGCTCATATTACGATATATACCGGGATGGCTTAAGAATTGTGAGTACTGTGGATTATAGCATGCAAAAATATGCCGAGGATGCTGTCAAGTCTCACATGAAAAACTTACAGAATTTATTCTATAAACACTGGGGAAGACAAAATCCATGGGACAATAATAAAGCGATTCTGACTTCAGCGATTGAACGTTCTCCTTATTATAAAACCTTAGTAAAAGAAGGAAAAAAGAAGAAGGAGATTGATGCGATATTGAAGAAAAAAAGAGACATGAAAATCTTCTCATGGGATGGAGAAAAGGATGTCCAAATGAGTGCTCTCGATTCAATCAAACATTACATCAAACTCTTAAACACAGGCTTTGTCGCCATGGAGAGCAATACAGGTAAAATCAAAGCCTGGGTTGGTGGTATTGATTTCAAACATTTCCAATACGATCATGTTACGGGCAGACGACAAGTGGGGTCGATATTCAAGCCAATTGTTTATGCAGCTGCTCTTGAGGCGAACATGTCACCTTATGACTATTACCCTAATGAGCGTAAAGTATACTCTGAATTCCAGGACTGGTCTCCCCGAAATGCGGATAATAACTACGAAGGCAGCTACAGCATGGAAGGTGCACTAGCAGAATCAGTTAACACCATTGCTGTTGATTTTATAATGGAAACTGGCATACAAGAAACCATTAAATTGGCTGAAGAACTGGGAATCACCTCTCCTTTGCCCAAGGTGCCATCACTTGCTTTGGGAACAGCTAATATTTCGTTATTGGAAATGATTCAGGTTTATGCAAGTTTTGCCAATAGAGGAAAAAAAGTTGAACCCTATTATATCTCTCGAATTGAGAACAACAAGGGCGAAGTTATTGTTGATCTAAATCCACTAAACACAGAAACAGAATCCAACTTATCTGCCGAAAATGCAGACATCATAAACCAAATGCTGACTGCCGTTGTTGACAGTGGAACAGCAAAAAGCCTGCGATCAGTATATGGTCTGAAAGGTGAATTTGCAGGAAAAACAGGGACAACTCAATCTCAGGCAGACGGCTGGTATATTGGTTACAATCAAAATCTGGTTGCCGGAGCCTGGGTAGGAGCTGAAGATATGCGCGTACATTTCCGTTCGTTAAGCCTTGGACAAGGGGCTTCTATGGCACTCCCTATTTATGGCAAATTCATGCACCAACTCAACAACAATAACAAATATCAAAACTACTGTACAGCACCATTTTTCAAACCTGATAATGAAACTCTGGCAAAGCTGGATATCCCCCATTACATACCTCCTCGCGCAGGTTTCTTCGAAAGATTATTGGGTCTCGACAACAATAAAGAGGACAAGATGAAGATGAAAGAACGTCGAGAAAAAAGAAAGAAAAATAAAAAATCTATCTATGATAAGATAAGATCTATCTTCAGAAAAAAAGACTAACATGACTTAATTGTCATTGGTCTAATAAAAACAATTTTGCGTAAAATACCTGTTCGTTCAGAACATGTATTTTACGCATTTTTTTTGCTCTTAAAGTTGAACTTATTAAAATCTAAAAGCGTTTCTTCCACCAAAATTTTAATCGTTCCAGCACTTTCACTTCCAGAGCATTATTCTGAGGAATATAGAGTCTCTGATTTGAGATCTCTTCCGGAAGGTAGTCCTGTTCAACAAAATTACCCGGATAGTCGTGAGAATATTTATATTCTTTACCATAGCCCAAATCTTTCATCAACTTGGTTGGTGAGTTGCGCAAATGCAAGGGAACTGACAGATTTCCGGTTTCTCTAACCAAAGCCTGAGCCTTGCCAATTGCCAGATAAGACGCATTACTTTTAGCTGAGGTGGCTAGATAAATAGCGACTTCGGAAAGTATAATCCGAGACTCGGGCATACCAACCAGATTGACCGATTGAAAACCTGCATTGGCCAAAAGCAGTGCATTGGGATTGGCCAAACCAATATCTTCACTGGCTGAAATGACCAATCGTCGGGCGATGAACTTAGGATCCTCTCCCCCCTCAATCATTCTTGCCAGCCAATAAACAGCAGCATCTGGATCGCTACCTCGAATCGATTTTATTAGGGCAGAGGCAATGTCATAGTGTTGTTCGCCATCCTTATCATACATCGATGGATTTTCTTGTAGCTCTTTCAGTACAAGTTCATTGGTCAAAACAATCTTATCAGTCACCTGGGAGTTAATGACCAGCTCCAATATATTCAACAGCTTGCGTGCATCACCTCCCGAAAATTTAATCAGGGCATCCTTTTCTTTTACTGTAACATCTTTCTCTTTCAGGTAAATATCCTTCGAAATAGCGTGATCAATCAAATACTCCAAATCTGATTTGTCCTGAGCTTTCAAAACGTAAACCTGACAACGGGAAAGCAATGGCGATATCACCTCAAATGAAGGGTTTTCGGTTGTTGCCCCTATCAAGGTTACCGTCCCATTTTCAACAGCTCCCAAAAGAGAATCTTGCTGTGATTTACTGAAACGATGAATTTCATCGATAAATAAAATAGGATTAGGTGTCGAAAAAAACTTCTGTTTTTCAGCCTTGGCAATCACCTCTCTCACATCTTTCACACCCGAATTTACAGCAGATAGAATATAAAAAGGGCGATTGAGTTGATTGGCAATAATCTTTGCTAAAGTCGTTTTTCCAACCCCTGGAGGTCCCCACAAAATAAAAGACGAAATATTCCCTGACTCAATCATCTTTCGAAGAACTGCTTTCTCACCCACGAGATGTTTTTGTCCCAAATAATTCTCAAGACTGGTAGGGCGTAGTCGTTCTGCTAAAGGTTGGTTTGCTGACATATATAAAGAGTAAAATATTAAAATTGAAAGTCTGTATGGGCGATTTTTATTTCCGAAATGAAGATTAAAGCTTATTTATCTTTATTACAATAGCGTTTTATCACATTATAAGCATCGAGCAAACCTAATTCACCCGCTTTACTTAAATCACCATATGCAGACGTCTTATCATTATTATATAAATACACCAATCCCCGGTTATAATAAGCTTCCTTGAATCGACTATCCAACTCAATCGCTTTATTATAGTCCGAAATCGCTTTATCAAACTGTTTGGATTTGGCGTAGGTATTTCCCCTGTTAAAATAAGCGAAGTTAAAATCCGGATTCAACTTTATAGCCTTATTATAATCTGCAATAGCCGAACTGTAATCAACGATAATCTCGTAATCCTTACCCTTTTTGTCTTCGTTCATTCGCAAATTGGTATGATCATTCACACCAATAGATTGAATGTAATCCGTCATATCGACAATTGCATTTGCTCGATTGAAATAGGCAAAAGCAAAATTCTTATCCTTCTCGATACAGATATTAAAGGAAGCAATTGCATTATTAAATTTCTTATTGCTTAACTCATAGGTTCCCTTAAAGAAATACGCCTCACTATCCCCCGATTTTATCAGAAAATCAGCATTTTTAATTTGTTGCTCAACCAATTTCTTCGAAAACAGGCTGTGCTTATTACTAAAAGTGAAAGCCGGCGAATAATTGTGCTTTTGATTATAATTCATCAATTCCTGGTCGTAGTACTGCATCTTTCCGGCACGCAAACTGTCCATTGATAAATGAGTAATGTGAAAATCAGCCTCAAGCTTAATCGTTACAAACTTATCCTGAACACGTCCCTTTATAATCTCTTCAACAATTTTATCTCTGGAATTCAAGTCAATCAAACGTTGAAAATTTTCAGTCGTGTCTACAAAAGCAGCCATAGCACCTTCATTCTTCATCTTCTTGTACTTTTCGATAATAATCAATCCTTGATTTCTATCCTGAATGGCACCATCTATATCCTTTATCACCTGCTTGGCTGAAGACCGGGCCAGATAAGCTTTTGCAAAATCAGGATAAATATTGATTGCAGTGGTATAATCAGCAATAGCTCCCAGGTTATCCCCAATATCTGCCTTAACCAAACCCCGATTGAAATAAATCAGCATATTATCCGGATTCATATCCAAAACCATATTAAAATCTTCGATGGCAGAATTAAAATCGCCCACTTCTGACTTTAAAAGAGCTCTATTGTAATAACCATAAGCGTTATTGGGATCCAATTCGATCACTCTGTCGTAATCAGCCAATGCCCCTCTTAAATTCTTGGTTGCATAATTTGATATCCCTCTACCCATTATCAAGCGCGCATCATTGGGATTAATTTTCAAGGCTCGTTCATAGTCCTCAACAGATTCCTTATACTCTTTATTCTTATATTTTAAATAGGCTCTGTGGCCAAAGGCATCTGCCGAAAAATTGTTGAGTTGAACAGCTTTATTGCAATCCGCAATAGCCCCTTTAATATCATCCATTTGTTCTCTTACCACTGCCCGATTCAGATAAGCGCCTATCATATCTTTCTTAATCAGTATCGCCTTGGTGTAGTTGTCCTCAGCATCCTTAAAACGCTTCATGGCAGCTAAGGTAATTCCTCTATTTGCAAATATTTCTGCATTATTGGGATTCAACTCCTCAGCCATATCAAAATCTTTAAGAGCCTGCTTGTAACGCTCCAAATGATTATTAGCAACACCTCTGTATAAATAAGCTAAAGTATAATTCGGATTGATTGAAATCGCCTTGGAGTAATCGGCTTCTGCCCCCTCGAAATCTTCCAGGTAATATTTTGCTAAAGCTCTAAACAAATAAGGCTCTGGCAGATAGGGCTTAACCCTGATAATCTCATTAAATTTTGTAATCGCCTCGGTGTAGTCGTCAAAATAAATCGCATTACGCCCCTTTGATAAAAGATTTTCAGTATTGAGCTGAGCACTAGCTGATTTCAAACAGAAGAGAAAACACAAAAATATGATAAGCCGGAATAAACGCATAGAAAACTAAAATTTCAAATGTTGAATTACAAACTTAAAAAATCTAGCTGGCAATCGAGGCAAATTAACAGAATTTAAATCATAAAATCCGCCCCTCATTAAGACTTGATAAGCTATTTCTAATAAGATAAAACATATTCTTTTTATTTTTTCATAAATGTCTTAACTTGAAGATGAAAGCTCATCCACCAGTAGCCATAAACAATATACGATATGAAAAATTAAGGATGTTCAGCTAAGACCCACTAAAAATTGCCGCTATGAAAGATGTTCTATATCAATACATGAAAAAGCGCTACCAGCTTAAAGAGTCTGACCCTTCAGAATTTAAATATCCAGGTCCTGTGATAACAATTTCAAGAGAATGTGGTTGCTATGCGATCAATGTTGCGAATCTACTTGTTGAAAAACTCAATACGATTACAGGCAAAAAATGGACCGTTCTGACCAAAGAAATTCTTTTGGAAGCGGCAGAACAACTTGGCTTGCATCCTAAAAAGATAGAATATGTATTCGAATCGAAAGAAAAATCGACCTGGGATGAAGTATTTTCAGCCATGTCAAGCAAATACTACAAAAGTGATAAGCAGATAAAAAAAACGATCGCTGATGTGGTGCAAGCCATGGCCAGACGAGGAAATTGTATCATTATTGGGCGTGGTGGGGTTATTCTGACGCAGGATATTGAAAGATCCTTACATTTAAAATTACATGCACCACTTAAATGGCGCGCCGAGCAATTACAAAAGAAGCATACAGGTTCTCTTAACGAAATGATGACCTACGCTCAATCAATCGATAATAAACGTGAAATCTTTCGTAACTTTTTCAATAAAAAACCTCTTGAATTAAGTCATTTCGACCTTGTTTTTAATTCAATGAAACTTTCAGATGAGATAATTGTCAATACGACAATTGAAATATTAAAGGCAAAAAAAATAATCTAACAGACCATCATTCTTGAAAACTAAATTCTCATTTCGGTGAGATTTCAGCATTTCGTCGAGATAAATCTTAATAATATCTAAAAACTTAAGCAAAGCCCCTGTATCAATTGGCTAGGTTTAAGTTTTTCTTATTTTTGCGCTATCGAATCTGAGCTATATCAAGGCTTCAATTCTTTTTTTCAGATTGAGAAACTTTATTACTTAAAATATCAACACTATGAATTTTAAAATTCTTGCAGCAGCTCTTCTAATTGGAGGAACAGCATTTTCTTCATCAGCTGGGGTGAAAAAAGACAAAAAAAAGGACAAAAAAGAAGGTTATATCTTTACTGATGTAAAGCGTATGCCAGCAACATCTGTGAAAGATCAGCACCGTTCAGGTACATGTTGGGCTTTTTCGGGACTTTCATTTATGGAGTCAGAAATGTTGCGTATGGGCAAACCAGAAGTAGATTTATCTGAAATGTTTGTGGTTTACAACTGCTACTCAGATAAAGCAATTAAAGACGTTCGTTTGAGCGGTAAATTCAACTTTGGTGGCGGTGGTGCTTTCCACGACGTAACTTATGTGATGAAAAATTATGGTATTGTACCTGAATCTGTATACAGTGGATTAAACTATGGTGAAAAAGGTCATACTCATGGTGAAATGGACATCATCCTAAGCAACTATGTAGATGCAGTTATTGCAAACAAAAACAGAAAATTAACACCAAACTGGCACATCGGTTTCGATGGTGTTTTGGATGCTTATTTAGGAAAATTGCCTGAAACTTTTAAATACGAAGGTAAAGAATATACGCCTAAATCATTTGCTAAGGATTTTGTAGGATTGAATCCGGATGACTATATCGAAATCACATCTTACACACATCACCCATTCTACGAAAAATTCATTATCGAGGTTGGTGACAACTGGTTATGGGATGAAGTTTACAACCTTCCTATTGATGAAATGATGGAAGTAATGGAAAGCGCAATTATGAATGGTTACACCATTGGCTGGGCTTCTGACGTAAGCGAAAAAGGTTTTGCATACCGTAAAGGTGTTGCTATTGTTCCTGAAGCTGACACCAAGAACATGAGCGATTCTGAAATTTCAAAATGGCAAGATATGTCAGACAAAAAGAAGCAAGCACAACTTTACTCCTTTGAAGGTCCTGGAAAAGAAAAAGAAATTACTCAGGAAATGCGTCAAATTGCTTTCGATAACTACACAACAACTGATGATCACGGCATGCACATTGTAGGTATTGCTAAGGATCAAAAAGACAACAAGTACTTTATCGTAAAGAACTCTTGGAATACAGATAATAATCCTTACAAAGGTTATTTTTATGCATCATTCCCATTTGTGAAATACAAGACCATGTCTTTCATGATTCACAAGGATGCTGTTCCTGCTAATATCAAAAAGAAATTAGGTTTGTAATAAGCAAATCCTATTCAAAAATACACAAAGCCTGACTGTACTAGTCAGGCTTTTTTATTGTACAAACCAGACTTATTCCGTGATTGCCTGCGTGAAGAATATATTCTTACCAATCGAATACGTGTTCCCAAAATACAATTGTCTTTTTAAGAAAGGATGTCAGATACAGATTCAAACTGATCATGTGAGTCTGCAAAAATGAGACCTCTCTAAATGAAAAGAAAGATTAAGAACACATCTTATTAATTAAAAAACACAATTATGGTAAAGAAGATTATAAATCTGACAGTAACAGTGCTCATCGCTTTTTTCGCAGTAAGCTGCAATAAGGTTGACTCAACTGACCTCATCGAAAATACTCCCGTATTTCAGCGCTACAAAGTAGAATACCACACATATGACAATCAAAGCATAGCCACTGCAAATTTTTGGGTTAGGAACACTGGAGGATCACGAATCAAACTGACTGGTGATTCGTACATAAAATTCAATAACGAAAAACCCAATGAATATTCATCTCTATTTCACGATTATATCTGGAAATCGAATAAAAGGACTGATATTAAATTCACCTATCAAAAGGATAAGAACAAAAGCTTCAACAACGACATTTACATAGATGATATGGTGCCCATAAGCATTCCCACAAACCTCGATAGCTTTAAACTCAATGGTGAAACTAAAATAATTTGGGAAGGAAGTCCACTGGGAAAAAACGAAACCATAACAGTTACCATAAATCAAGCAAACAAAAGCACAGTTATTAGCAGAATTTATGAAGAAGGTATAAACGAAATAAAAATAGATGCCCTATTTCTTAAAGAACTAAACTCTGGAGAAGCAACTCTTTATCTGGAAAGAGAAAAGTTCCACCAATTGGATACTGAAGACCAGAACACGGGTGGAGAAAAAATTGTCAGTATTAAGGATAAAAAGACAATTATCCTGATATAACTCATTACCAAATCATTGCAGCATACAATATATTTTTAAAAGTTGAAGCTATATTTTACATCGACCATTTACAAAATATAAAAATTTAATATAAATTCGTTTCTCTGTAAAGTTTACTATTTTAGAGATCAAATTATAAGTAAAGAACTCATTGGAATATTAATACATAATTTTACACTATGAAAAAGTTATTACTAGTAGCAGCTATCTGCTTATTCTCATCAGCCTTATTTGCTCAACTGTCTTCACCTATCAGTCTTGGTGTACATGGTGGTCTTGTTAGTACTAAACTTGATGCAAATATGAACGGTGCAAGTATCAAAGAAAATTCTAAAAATGGTATGATGCTTGGTGCTTTTGCAAGAATCAATTTAAACAAATGGTATTTGCAACCAGAATTAAATTACGTAAAACGCAAATCATCTCTCGAACAATCTTTCATGGGGGCTGACTTTACAATGGATGTTGAAACCAAGAGTCTTGACATACCTGTTTTATTAGGTTATAAAATCGTAAAACTGCCATTGTTTAAACTTAGAGCTTTCGCTGGACCTGTAGCGTCATTTAAAATTGATGACAAGATTAAATCCACTTTTGGTGATGTTGAAGATGGCAATTTTAAAGATGCTGTTTGGAATGCTAAACTTGGTGCTGGTGTTGATGTTTGGAAATTAACTCTTGATGTTGATTACGAATTTGGTTTAACCGATGTTTCTTCTGAATTCCTAAAGAAAAACAAAATGGTAAATGTAACTCTAGGATTCCGTTTCTTCTAGGCCAATTACTCTATAAAACACAAAAAAACCGTCATTCACATGACGGTTTTTTTTATCTATCACTTTGTGTCTGCCATTTAGAACTCACTCAAAATCCCACCTGTCATTCTAATCAGGCTGGTTTTGGATTGAATCAAATTAAAAATCGCCGTCAATCTGGCTAAAGAAGCATTCTGATAAGAGATTTGAACATCACGATAGTTGAATGAATTGATACTTCCCGCTTCGTACTTTTCTTTAGAAATTTGCAGATTCATTTCAGTAGCCAATTTATTTTCTTCAGCCAGTTCAAGCAAATCCTTGCGCAATTCATACAACTCGTAATTCTGAGCCAAAATATTAGTCAAACTATGTTTGAGATCAGCCGTCTCAATTTTTGAGATTTCTTCCTCAATCTTAGCAATCTGCAAGGCTCTTCGGTTTGAATTCCCATTAAAAATCAAATAGTTTAAGCTTAAATTCGCATATAAATTATGTGATTTGGTATCAATTTTAGGTGCTACATCTGGCTTTTTTAGAAACTTATTGCCCTGAACACCCGTCGCCAAAGAAATACGAGGATAAAAATTTGACCGTGCCAGTTCGATATCACGCTTTTGAACGGCCTCTTGCATGTAGCGATTCTTCAAATTATTGTTATTAGCCAGCATTTTATCAAGCAGGTCTGCCAAACGAAAATCAGCAAGGCTAGTCATAAAATCATCGGTAAAAATGTATTGCGTACTTTCCTCAACACCCAAAAGAAAATTCAAATCTCGAACAGAGTTGTTATAAATCACCTGCTGAGTCAGATATTTGGCTTTATCTTCCAGAAACGCATTTTTAGCTAAAAGCAATTCATAACTCCCCTTTGTTCCCAATTCACTAGCTATCTTCTCGTTTTCATATCTGTCTTCAGAAAGCGCTTTAATGCTCCGATTCACGTCCAAACGTTGCTGTTCCATCAGCGTTTTATAATAAGCCAAAATAATTAATTCGATTTGACTCTCAACTGCAACAATGGTATTCCCCTTTGAAAGCGCAGCCAAATCATTAAACTTATCTTTTCGAATTCTTACTGAAAACCCATCAAATAGGGTCCAGCTCAAATCCACGGAAGGGCTTAAGATATTCTGTCTGAAATCATCAGTTTCGTTATAGTCCTTTGTATTATTCGACCGAAAATTGAATTCCAACTTGGGATACTGTCCGGCATTCCCCCATGTGTTATTCAAATCAGCAATCTTCTCTGATTGACGAACCACTTGCAGACTGTAGTTTTTCTCAAGACCAATTTCTATCGCCTGTTCAAGGCTTAGCTTTTTCTGTGCAGAAAGTGAAACTGCGCAAAATAATATGAGTACCAGTAATTTATATTTATTCATTGTTTCAATATTCTAAAAGTCAAAAATGTACTAAAACCTTTATCCTTTAATCAAGAGTTACCTTTGCTTCCTTTATAGCGGGTTCCACATCAACAGGCTTAACTTGTTCTCCAGTCCAAATCCTTCGTACCAGGCACCTAATATCATTCAAAACAAGAATAATAACAGGGAAAAGAGTTAAGATAAAGAAGGTTCCGACCAACACGCCATAAGCTAAAGCAATTGCCATTGGAATAAGGAATTGAGCCTGAAATGAATTCTCAAGTATAAGTGGGTAGAGACCAACAGATGTCGTAACAGTTGTTAAAACAATGGCTCGAAAACGCGCTTTACCCGCTGCAAAAACTGCGGCTTCGGGCTGCATACCTTCCCTCAAATTCGAATTGTATTTGGAGAGAAAAACGACGGCATCGTTAATAATCACCCCGGAAAGAGCGACCATCCCCCAAACACTAAGCATGGATACTTGAACCCCCTCTATACCATGCCCCCATGTCGATCCGATAATGCCTAAAGGAACCATAAAGATCACAATCATACCTTGAGTGAAACTTCGAAAGTGAATCATCACAATAAACATGATCGCAATAAAAGCAATGGAAAAATAGATTTTCATTTCAGCAATATCTTCAGCCGAACGCTTTTGTTGTCCCTGAAACTCGGGGCGTACACTTGGAAACTTTTCCTTAAGTACCGGAATAATATTGTTTGTAACTTCCTCAAGTATTGGCGGTACAGGTTCATTCGGATCCAACAAGTCAGCTTCAACACGAATTTCTCTGGCCCCATTATAACGCTGGATACTTACCGGGCCTCTTAATATATCATAATCCACCAGTTCCGACAAGGGATACTCCCCTTTCGGTGTTCTGATTCGCATGTTCTCCATCTGACCTATAAAAACCCGATCGCTTTTGGGGTAACGCACCCACACTTTAATCTCATCTTTTCCTTCCTGGAGTCGCTGTGATTGCCCTCCAAAAAATCCCTGACGAACCTGAGCGGTAATCCCGGCCAAATCCATTCCCAAATAATAAGCCTTATCCTTCAATTTCAGTCTGACCTCACGACTTCCCAAAGGATTGTTATCATTGATATTGTAAAGGGATGTCATTTTTCGAAGCTCATCCTGAAAAAAGAGATTTGCAGCATTCAATTCAGCCAGGTCATTCCCCAAAAGACTGACTGAAACGGCAGCTCCCCAACGATTAAATGAACCAATGGTAAATTTTTCAGCTTGATTGACATCACCAATCTTTTTCTTAACACGATTCGAAATATCGAAACTTGAAATAGGAGATCCCTCCATATCACGGAGGGTAACCGTAATATTCCCTGCATGCGGACCTGACTCTTGTCCGTTAAATGCAGAACCGGCTGTCAGATTTGTATATTTAATAAAATCATCCTTTTCATTGTATTTTTCCTTCAACTCCTTGTTGACAGTCCAAACTGCGGTTTCAAAACCCTTTAATTCCCTAATCGTAATATCCTTATTGGTTCCTGGTTTATAGGCGACATTGATGTTGAAGGTGTCAAAGGTTACATTGGGAAAGAATGTACTTTTAATAAAACCACCGCCAAATAAACCTACTGTTATAAATATTAAACAGATTGGAACAAAGATTAAGATCCAGCGCCATTTAATCGCTCTTTTGAGAAAAGAAACGTAGAGATGATCGCGCATAAAAATGATACCCTTATCAATTTTAGCCCGAAAGCGATTGAAAAACGTATGTCGCTTCCTTACATTTAAAACCTTTTCATTTCCAACATGACTTGGCAAAACAAACAAACTCTCGAAAAGAGAAATCCCCAAACAAGCCACAACGACAAAAGCCATTTCGTAAAGAAATTTCATATTCCCGGTCACAAGCAGAAGAGGTAAAAATGCAACCATTGTGGTTGTTACTGAGGTTAAAACAGCTGGCACAACCTCCATCGTTCCATCAATAGCAGCGCGTCTGGGGCTCTTACCGCTTTCAAAATGCGTATAGATATTCTCTCCAATCACAATTCCATCATCTACCAGAATACCAATGATCAGAATCATACCAAAAAGAGAGATCATATTAACGGTCACCCCCGCAAGGTTGGCACAAATAAACATGCCTAAAAAGGAAGCTGGAATTCCCCATGCGACCCATAGAGATAAACGAAAAGATAAAAACAAGGCTAAAGAAATAACCACCAGAAGTAATCCATAGCCCCCATTCTTAAACAATAAATTCAAGCGAGATTGTAACATATTTACATAGTCGAAAGTAACTTCCAACTTGGCATCCGTATGGGCCTCGTTAAATTCTTTTGAGTATTGATTACAGAACGTCGAGATTTCCTCCAAGTCCTCATTATTTAATTTATTTACCCGAATTGAAACGGCTGGATTGTAATTTATATATGACGAATACGGCACATCTTCAAACTGAAAATGGATATTACAAACATCTCTTAATCGGATATATGATCCATCAGGATTAGCTCGCAAAATGATCTCCCCTATCTGATCCGGATCCACCGAACGATTACGCGATCGAATTAGAATTTCTTCCTTGGCATTTTTAATAACACCACCGGAAATATCAATATTATTACTGGCAATGGCTTTTGATATTTCAGAAAAAGTTAACTGATGACGACGCAGGTCATCTTCCTTTACCTCAACAGAAAGTTCCAAACGTGGCAGTCCCGAAATTTGTATCTGCGACATCTTTTTAGAACGCATCAAATCATCATAAATATCATCAGAATAACGCTTAAGTGTCAGCAAATCGACATCGCCGGTAACGGCCATTCTAACCGCAGGCGTGGTTGAACGAATTTTCGCAACCACTGCTTTTTCCGCTCCTGTTGGAAAAGAAGGAATTCCATCAACAGCGTTCTTAACATCAGCAAGGGTCTCGTCTAATTTGTAATCGCCCGTTGTGGTAATGGTAACACGGGCAAATCCTTCGGATGAAACCGAATTCATCTCTTTAATACCCACAATACCACGGATAGCATCCTCTATTCGGGATGTAATCCCCTCTTCAACCTCCTTAGGAGAAGCTCCGGGATAAACCATAGATACTGTGATCGTCTTAGATTCCGTTTCAGGGAAAAATGATTTCTTCATGTTCAACAGGGAAACAACTCCTGCTAAAACAAAGAATGAAACTATCAGTTTCCCATAGAAGGGATACCTAACAAAATGGGATATAATATTTTTCATGTAATCGTGATTGAGTGAATGAGTAAATGAAAGAAAATCCTTTTCATCAATTCTTTAAGAACTGTACTTTCATATTTTCAGCAGCTTTTACCGGAACAGACGTCACCAGAATATCACCTTCAGCTAATCCGTTAAAGATTAATGAATTCTCATTTCTTTTAATCACGCTTATTTGTTTCTCTTTTAGCAAACCCTTTTCAACAACAAAAACCCTATTGGAACGAAACACAGCATTACGAGGAATCTCCATCGCATTTTTAATCTGTTTCCCCTGAAATTTTGCGGTAAGGTACTGACCTTGATAAAGCTGGGAACTGTTCCTGTTTAGTCCTACAAAAACGGCTATAGACTGCGTTCCTTCATCAACAAATTCCGATTTTCTCAATAGTTTACCCGAGGCAACTTGATCACCCTCTGAAGATAAAATGTCAACCTGATCACCAATATGCAGCCATTTGATATCTTCTGAATCGACAGGAACCTGCAACTCCAGGCGTTTAGACTCAATAATACTAGCAAGTTTAGAACCCATACCAGCCACAGCGCCTACCTGTGTATTCACCTGCACATAAGAGCCATTGAACGGCGCATAAATACGATATTTTGACAATTTCAGTTCACTGGATTTAATGGCATAATAGTCGCCCAAAATATTTCGGCTAGCCAAAAACACCTTTTCCTTACCTGAATTGATCTCTGGTAAAGCGGGCAAATTTTCATCCAATTTAATTGCATTAAAAAAGTCCATCCAGGCATCAAATCGATCCGTATAATCGATGCGAATATCGGGCAGACTTTGTGCCAGTTTATTTAAAAACTTACTCTTTTGTGCTTGAAGATCCATGCGTGCATCCTGATCATAGATATGAAGCAATAAATCGCCTTTCTTAAATCGTTGTCCCACTTTCAAAGGAACGCCAACCTCTACAATACGTCCGGACACCTCAGAACTCAGATTCACTTCCAAGTTCGATAACAAACGTCCTTTCTCAACAATGGGGGTGCTTATAGACTTATAGACCACCTGCTCCACTTTCACAAAGGGAACTTTTTTTCGATTTACATCTTTTTTAGGTTGTTTTTTCAGGCTTTTTAAACCATTCATTCCAATAAAGCTCAGGGCCACTATTAACACAACCGAGGCAACAATAACAAGTTTCCGATTCATCTATAAATAGGATTTAATAATTTGAATTATCACGCACTAAAGTAATTTAATTTTAAAACATATTATATTCAGATATCTTAATAACTTGTTAAAAATACAATAACTGATCTTAACACAAAACAAGTATTAAGTTCTGTAAGCCTTTAAATATAAGCTTAACAGCTCATCGAATTAATCGGACACTCACATTCCAATTAAAACATAATCAAACCCTAGCAAAATAAGGAAATTATATTGTCAGAAGCTCCATTTCAAACGCAAAAAGACAGCCTGACCAATATCTCCATATTCCGTAAATTCATCGCCAAAGAAATGCTGTCCCACAAGCAATAGATCCCAATTGGTCATGAAAGAATAAGCCAAGCTGGGATTCAAAACAAAGGAGCCATCCGAAGGATTGACAATGGCAGACAGAGAGGTTGTTAAAAGTGGCGTTACCGGATAAGAGATTTGACTAAAACACGCATATTTACCCCGACTCAATCCCCTGGGAGAGGTTTCCTCTCTTTCAAACAGGCCCATTTGATAAATTGGATTCTTAGTCCCCGCACTGTTGTATAAAAATCCCCCATGCAGCATCAGGCTATTGAGAAAAGTGTAATCCCCCGATATAGAAGCAATCACAGCCTCCTTAGTTCTATTGTTACGGGGAATCAACCAGGTCATCTCGCCACGAAAACCACCCCCGTAAATATCGCCAGACCATCCCGTCCCCAAGACCATATCATCTTCAACCCAACCGCCCAGAATCTGAAAATCGTATTCCCATTGATTGAAATGAAAACGGGAAGCCACTGCCATTTCATTTGCATGCTTCCCCAATTGCCAGACCAATTCCAGTGAAGAAGTCTCGCTAGTGTAATATTGTACCTTCAGCGCATCGGTTCCGGGGCGTTCCTCATAATCAAAATTCAAAAATGCGTAGGTGTTAAAAACATCATTGGGATTCCAAACCAGGTTCATCCCCCAGTTGATTCGCTGACGTCCGAAACGAAATTGCCATTTCCCACTTAAATAATCCAGATAAATGCGATCAATCATGGCATGAAGCACAGCGCCTTTTCCGTCGACCACAAGAGTAGAAAGATCCCAGAAACCATTGTCCTGATCAATAAACTGTCCATAGTTTGGAAAATCACCAACCAATTTACCGGTAAAAAACCGATTCCTCATTTCGGCCACAAAAACGAAAGAGTCTGAGGGATACCACTTAAAGTTTAATCGATTGTGAATCAAGTTCTGATTGGTCCAGCTATGCGTGGGTTCGGCAAAATAAAACAATTGCATATCCTTTAGGTAGCCATTAACTGCCCAGTCCTTTTCCTGTCCCAATAAAGAACTAAAAAAGAAAAGCAGAACAACCAAAATCAGATATTTACGCATCATAAGAAAGTCTGGTTTTATCTGTTATTCGAAGCCATCCGTTTATCACTTACCACACAGCCATCCTCAATGGTAATCACCCTTCGAGCTTTCCTTACCACCCGGGAGTCATGAGTCGAGAAAATAAACGTTATCCCTTCATCCCGATTCAGTTTCTCCATAATATTAAGCAGGTTCTCCGTGGATTTTGAGTCCAGATTAGCCGTTGGCTCATCCGCTAAAACAAACTGAGGACGCGAAGCCAATGCTCTGGCTACTGCAACCCGCTGCTGCTGTCCTCCCGAAAGCTGAGCCGGACGATCATTCATACGATCACCTAAACCGACATCATTCAAAAGCTGTTGCGCCCGTTCACGGCGTTCCTGCTTTGCTTGCCCTTGCAATTGAAGAATGAATTCCACATTTTCAATTGCGGTCAAAACCGGAATCAGATTATAGGACTGAAACACAAATCCAATATTCTTTAATCGAAAATCGATGAGTTGACGGGAAGACAGTTTTGCGATATTCTTATGATCGATAATTACCTCCCCTTGAGAAGGCACATCAATACCACCCAGCATATTAAGAAGGGTGGTTTTTCCCGATCCGGATGGTCCAACAATGGCTGCAAACTCCCCTTTTTCAAAACTCAGAGCAATGCCATTTACGGCATAAACAGGCACCTTGGTTTCAGTATACACTTTTCGAATATCTTTCACTTCAATAACTGCCATTTCAATTCAATTAATGATTACAATTCGTTTTTACTCCATTCTCAACGCTTTTGCAGGTTGGTAACGCAAGACTTTCCATGCCGGGTATACAGCGGCTCCAATACCCATACCAACAACCATAAAACCAATGAGAAAATAAAATTTAGATTCTAATTCGGGATATACCTGTGAAGCATAGCCCACCGATTCGAACCCTTCGGAAAACAGCCCCAAATCGATACCTGCCCTACCAAAATATGTAATCAGTCCATAACTGATGCTCACACCAACAATTCCCCCCACCAAACAAAGAAAAACACTTTCGAGAATAATCATCCGAAACACTCTGCCCCGATTCATACCTATGGCCATTAACATACCCAATTCCCGTATTCTCTCCATGACCACCATCAACATGGTGTTTACGATTGCAAAACCAAGCGCGATTAGGATAATACTCATGAAAATGATGAAATATTCTGCCATAAAATCGGTTACCATGGCCAGATCTGGCTGTATCTTTCGCCACGTGAGAAACTGGAGTCCCGGATATTTTCTCTGAAATTCCTGACTCAGCCGGGGAGCTGTATCCATATTTTTCAGCCATAAAGCCAATTCGTTCACATGATCATCCTGATAGCCCGATATTCGAACCAAATCGGATCGCTTGACAAAAACCTGCCCCTGATCGAATACGGAATTGTTCGTCTTAAAGATGCCCACAATTCGAAAAGCCCCTCGAGCCAACTCGCCTTCTCGTGGTTGAAAAGTGAGAACGATTTTCGACCGTAGCCGCACTTTCAGCTTCTGAGCCAATTTTTCTCCAACAATAATGGGATTACGCTTTCCCTCCAGATAAGTTCCCGCCACAAGTCGTTCATGAATCCGGGTAAGTTTCTGTTCTTCATCAGCCTGAACACCAAGGATCATCACACCAGTCCCCAACTGTGCAGAACTGATCATTCCAGGAATTCGCAAGCGTGAACATACCGCCTCCACCTCAGGAGCAGACATCAGAGTTTTCTTTAATTCAGATGCATCCGGCACAACATATTGCATCTCGTAATTTTCGGTAAATTTGGGATGATGCACCTGTATATGTGAAATCTCGTTTTCAATTATATTCTGTACCCTTTGGTTGATCATACCATACATCATGGCCAATGAAAAAATACCACCAACTAAACCAAGGCATACCGAAACAATTACGACAAAGCTTCGCAATTTATTTCGCCATATGTTTCGCCAGGCTATAATTAAAAGCATATTCTTATATCAATTAAGTTTTTTGATCTGAAATACTCCAAATCATTTTTGTTTTAATGCAGTAACAGGTTCCAGTTTGATGACCTTAAAAAATGGATACAATGCGGTTATCAGGGTAATGACCAACACCACCAGGGCCTGATTGAAATAAAATGAACTCTCCCATGCAAAAGGCATAATTGGCTCCACCCCAAAAGTTTCGATACTGGCAGCCGCGTCTCCCGTCAAACGAATGGGATTTAAATAATAGTGATAAATAACAGGCATGCTCAATACCGATCCCAGAACAATCCCCATAAAGCCCATCAAAAGTGTTTCCAGCCAAACCACCCATCCCAACTTGAACTTTTGCATACCCAAAGCAACCATCACACCAAACTCACGCATCCGTTCAATGGTCATCATCATGATGGTTCCCATAATTCCAAAGGCAATAATCATATAAAGAATGCCCAACATGATTTTCCCGCTTGCATTATCCGATTCGATTAACTGAACCAAATCGGGCATCATCTCCTGCCAACTCATCACTTCATATGATTCGCTCAGTTTTGCTTTTAAAGCATCTTGGGTTTGAGCAATTATTTTAGGGCTGTGTTTATCCAAAAGCACCACATAGGATGTTAAACGATTGGCCGTTCCAAAAAATGCCTGACAATCATTCAGATTCATAAACACCAACTGCTTGTTCAATTCCGGAGATGGAAAATGCAAAATGCCCTTTACAGCATATTTACCCGCCGCACTGACACCATGATAACCCGTGCTAATAAGCACAAGGGTATCTCCCAATCTCAATTTCAGATAGCCAGCCAATTTCTCTGCCAACATCACTTTACCGTCACCGGATTCCAGATAATTCCCATCAACAATTTTATCGGAAAGCCCCGTAAACACATCTTCCTTTTCAGGAATAATACCTGTCAAAAGGATGCCTTTGGTCACATTCTCAGAAGAAGCTAAAGCAAAAGATTCCAAACGCGGAACCAATCCCTTCACATCCGCAAGCTTGCCAATCTCTTCCTCTGGAAATTGATTGGCATCCAAACTTTCCTCAATGGTCTTTTTATCCCAATAATCGGCAGCATGAATCTGAATATAACCGCTATATGTGCCAACCACATTATCCACCATATTGGCATAGGACCCCTTCTGCATCGATCGCATCACCAAAGCAAAAAACATGGCAAACAGAATGGAGGTAATCGTAATCAGAGTCCTCCTTTTATTGCGCCACAAGTTACGCCATGCCATTTTGATATAAATCATTCCCACTTGTTTGTGTATTATTAAAAGCTTGCGATTACCGAACCCGTTTCATGTTCTGTTGACTAAAAAAACTTTCCTTTATATCGATATCAAATTTCACATTCAGAAACCGAAAGATGGTTTTATTCCCCTTTTTATCCATTGGTACCATTTCCATTCGGGTTGGAATTTCCCTATCGTCCATTCTGCGAATATCAAACAAATTCTCCTCATTAATCAGATACTGATCTTCGTCATAATACTCGGTTTTCAGACGGTGATACCCCTCTTTGCTGATCCACATCACCAGCTTACCCCATACCACAGCCGCATCCTCCCTGGGGTACAGGGATAACTTATAGCAATCGTAACCCCGAATGTTTTCCTCTCCTGATAGGACGTGATTGTAGTCCTTTAACACAGAAGATTCTTTCAATAAATCGTCATTGGTAAAATCAGACCCCATCCAGGATTGCATCATCATCGAAGGTGGAATTTTAATCAGGCGCTCAATGGAAGGCACCCAATTCCACATGTCTTTTTCCCTTTTCAGAAAAACCTGCCCCTTCTCTCTGGCAGGAGATGTAATGTAAATCATAGAATATTCAGTTCCCTTCGACCATGATTTCATGATGACTGTTCTCGACCATGTGGGGCGAACAATGGTCATGCTGTATTCCCCTTCACTACTTAACCCCCTCATTTTTTCATCTGCAATCCGCAAAATTTCCCTGGCACTAAGGCTGTCCTGCTGAGCCAAAGCCTGATTCATCATCAGACAGGTAAATAGCAGAATAAACCATTTAGTATGAGTGTATTTAAGAACGACTTTCATACGCGATCATAGTTTGAGAAACACAATCAGAACAAATAAGACGATTTCATTTTCACCCTCATTATCCATTCTCCCAGTAATTTACAAACTCTCATTCAAACCCAACGACTTTTATCACTAATTTTTCTCAAAATATTTAACAAATCACAAGTATCCTGATCATTTCAGATTAGAATGTAATCACTCAACAAAATCGCATAAAGTAAAAGATGTCTTTAATAAAAAAGACAAGCATAACAGGGAAGACAAGACGCAAATAATCAATGGAACGTGTATCAATTCCATAACGAATCAGAAATCATGGCAATTTCAAAAGCAACAATTTAAAATCACGCAAACTTGGGGCGGTAAAATAGAATTGATAAATAATCCACCACTGAATCAGAAGCCTTTCTATCACCCGAATTCCCCCGACGAAGCACTTTTGCAATGGCATCCTTATGAAGCATTCGCGAATAGGCCACCAAGGTCATAATCGGTCCGAAACCACATACCGAAATCCCATGACGCTTGACTTTATTAAAAATCTGTTCCGTATCGAATTCACAGATGGCTTTCACAACATGCTGATCCTGCCTGTAAGCCAAATCAGGAGCCAGATAATGAGAAAAATCGGAAGATGCTAAAACCAACAAGTTGCGCTTCAGAATCTGATTGGTTTTCACAATCAAACCAGCCAGCTTAAGCGCACAATTTACGGTTTGATGATTCATACAAATGGGTAGTATCTTGAAACCTTGTCTTAAAAACAATTGTAAAAAAGGGAGTTGCACTTCAGCTGAATGTTCATTTTGATGAGCAAGCCGATTCATAGGCAGATTCAACAGCTTTGCAAACTCAAGATCGACCTCCAGCTTACCAAGCGGTGTCTCCCAGGCATCACTGGCCGTCACACTCAAATCCTCCCCCATCGAAATCGTGTGATTAGGATGCAGAATCAGAATGGTGTCAAAATCGATTTCCGAGTAACGAATCAGCTCGTATAAATGAACGGCCTCGTAGCCGGAATACATATAACCCGCGTGAGGCACAATCCCTCCAAGAATCTGATGCTTACCCAAAGAGTAATCAATTAATTTGGACTCTTTTTTCAACAAATGCCTAACCATATCGATCAACCGATCGGGCTGCTCAGGATAAAATCTTCCGGCAACCCATGCTTTCCGTGTATTCATCATCACTTATTTTATAGCATTCACAATCTCAACAAACAAAAATCTGATTTTTACAGGTCGTACAACGCCCCTTTTCCAATCCAGTCACCTCAACCCTATAATCGAAACGACGAACCAAAGTCTGCCCGCAATGCAAACAAGAGGTATCGCTTCCGAAGCGGGTATTCACATTACCCAAATACACATAATTCAGATGTTCTTTGGCAATATCATAAAAACGGTATAACAAATCCAGGGGTGTGGGTTCGTTCAACAACAGATAAGCCGGAAAATAACGTGAAAGATGAAAAACGGTATCCGATCCCAATTCACCTGCAATCCAGGCCACAAGTTCTTCAAATACTTTAGCATCACTGTTTAATTCCGGAATGAGCAGATGCGTGACTTCCAGATGTTTTCCGCTTTTACGCACCTGTTTCAATGTCCCCAAAACCGGGTCCAGTTGCGAATGGGTGTATTTCCTGTAGAAACCTCTCCTGAAAGCCTTTAAATCGATATTAAAAGCATCGATATACTCCAACAGTTCGTCTAAGGGATCCGAATTAATGTATCCATTGGTAACCATAACATTCTGCAAACCCTCCTGTTTTACCTTTCGGGCCAAGCTAATCATCGATTCAAAAAACACAGTCGGCTCGTTATACGTATAGGCCAGACCGATGCAATTGGGACTTTCACTGGCCATCTCCAGAATTTCTTCATCTGACAACAGTCTCATATAAGGGTATTCACCTGGTACAGCCTGCGACATCTCGTGATTCTGACAAAACGTACATCTCAGGTTACAGCCCTTCGTTCCAAGAGATAGTATGGCGCTTCCGGGATAAAAATGATAAAGAGGCTTTTTCTCAATTGGATCCAGATTTAAGGCCGAATATTTTCCGTCAACATCGGTAAACAGGATGCCATCCCGATTCATGCGGACCTTACAGTTCCCCCTTTGCCCCTGAGAAATGGAGCAATAATGAGGGCAAAGGGTACATCGCACCCTCTGATCGCTTAAGGTTTCGTAATATAAGGCTCTTTCCACAACAAAAAGTTTACTTAATATTATACGAATGGAAAAGATTCAGGGTTTCAAGTAAAGGAAGCTGATTGCGGATTATTATTTTATTCTTGCAGAAAAGTGTGTTTTTATATGATATGAGGCGTCTTGATTGATTCTAATTCTCCAAAAATGCCTTTAACCGATCTTTAATGAAATATTCCCAGCCTTGCTGACAGCTTTCTCTCCTAAACTCAGGAATCGATTGGTCAAAACCTGTTGTTACAAAATGGCTCACACGCAAACTGGACCCACCCTCGTTTATGAAAGTCTCAAAACAAACAATCGCCTCCCCTTCATACCCTTCGTATTGCCACAAATAAACAATCTTTTCCAAGTGAACAACATCGGTGAGTTTCCACAAATGTTTAAAATTTCTTTCTCCGGATTTCACATTAAATTGGGTTTGAAAACCAACTTCAGGCTGAAAATCTTCAATGTTCTCAAAAAACCATTGCCTCATCTGATCCGGCTCACTAATGGCCTTCCAAAGCTGACTCAGAGGTACGGAAAAATTTTGCTCCACGATAATTCGGCTATTCATTTCTGTCATAAATCCAGGTTTTATGTGTAATACTTCAATTTAACTCTTTTTGTGCCAACCATCACTCAAAATCGCATTTATTTCATAGAGTCAGATGATCCTTTCATCCGGTATATTCAGTTCATAATCGATTTTCCGTTTTTTGGATAAGTTCAACGATGTTTTTCAACGCCTATGTCTATATCTTTGAGATCAGAATCTAAATAAAAAACAAACAATATGAACTTTAAACAACTTAAAGGCGGTGTTATTTTGACACTTTTGGCTGCAAGCATGTGTTTACAAGCTACAGCTCAGGTCAGCTATAAGACCCGCGAAGAAATTCCGGCTAAATACAAATGGAACTTCTCTGATATCTACGAGAACTGGGATGCCTGGGAGGCTGATTTTAAATCAATGTCAAAAGATATTGAGGCCATACAATCTCTAAAAGGAAAGTTGGGCGAAAATGTTGATAATTTGGTTAGCCTTCTTACGGTTCAGGAAAACCTGATGAAAAAGGCTTATAAGGTGTATCAATTCGTTTCATTCCAATCGACTGTTGATGGAAAAAACATGGATCTTCAGGCTAAATTGCAGCAGGTGGGTATGTTCTTTGCAAATATGGGAATGGCAACAACCTGGATTTCACCTGAAATGATTCAGATTCCTGAGGCGACAATGAAGCAGTGGATTGCTGAAACCCCGGCTTTGAAACCTCATGCTTTCGACTTGATGGATATGTACCGTATGCAGAAGCATGTGTTGAATGAAAAAATGGGTCGTTTGGTATCCTTCTTTTCACAATCATCAGGAACAGCTGGCGATGTCTTTACGGCTCTTTCAACCACTGATATCGAATTTCAGGAAATTGAATTGTCTGACGGAAAAACGGTGAAAGTAACACCGGGTATGTATTCTCATATCACCAGCACAAACAAAAATCAGGAAGATCGTAAGAAAGCCTACGAAGCGCTTTACGATGTGTATTACAAAAACAAAAATACCTACGCTGCAATCTATCAGGGTATCATGCAGTCAGAATGGGCTAACGCTCGTGCTCGCAACTACGAATCATGCTTGGATGCTTCTTTGGAAGGCAACAACATTCCTAAAGATGTGTATTTGAACCTAATCAATACCGTTAGAGAACACACAGCGCCGGTACAAAAATACACCAAGCTTCGTAAGAAGGTTTTAGGCCTTGAAAAATATTACGGATTTGATGGTTCGATGAGTTTGGTTGATTTCAATAAAACTTACCCATACGAAGAGGCTGTTGAAATTGTAACAAAATCAGTACTGCCTTTGGGGAAAGACTATCAGGCTAAATTGGAGAATGCCACTGCCAGCGGTTGGTTAGATGTTTATGAGAACCCAGGCAAACGCAGTGGTGCTTTTTCAGCAGGTGTTTATGGTGTACACCCATACATGCTATTGAACTACGACGAAACTCTGGAGTATGTGTTTACATTAGCTCACGAGCTGGGGCATACCATGCACACAACCCTATCAAACGAAACGCAACCTTTCGCTACACACAATTATACAATCTTTGTTGCTGAGGTGGCTTCAACGTTCAACGAGCGTTTGTTACTGGATCATATGATGAAGATCACGAAAGATCCTAAGGAACGTATTGCCCTTTTGAACCAAGCTATTCAGGGTATTATTGGAACCTTTTATGCACAAGCCATGTTTGCTGATTTCGAATATCAGGCGCACACAATGGTGGAAAAGGACCAACCTGTAAATGCGGATATCTTTGCCAAGCTTTGGGGTGATATTGCACAAAAATACTACGGTGATGTTGCTGAGAAAACAAAATACTCAAACTACCCATGGACTCGTATTCCTCACTTCTACAACTCACCATACTACGTTTACCAATATGCAACCTGTTTTGCATCATCGGCCAAATTGTACAACGATGTGACAACAGGAAGCAAGAAAGATAAGAAAGCAGCTTTAAAGCGCTACACAACTTTATTGCAATCAGGTGGAAACGATTTCCCAATGGAGCAATTGAAAAAAGCGGGTGTCGACTTGTCGAAACCTGAAGCAATTTTAGCCGTTATCAACCAACTCGATAAATTGGTTGATCAATTGGCTATCGAAATTGAAAAATTAGAAAAATAGTCCCAACCTACTCGAAATAGGTAAAGGCAGCTCTGAAAGGGGCTGCCTTTTTTTATGCTCCTCATTGTATAGAAATACACCCTCTGCCTTCGGCATTTACTCACGTTCAAATTTAAATCAAAGGTGTTTGTGATCCTTCAGATTCCCTATAAGGGAGAAATCTTCATAAAATGCTTGGAGCGTACTTTGTCAGCCTGCCGTAAGGCGGGCTACAAAATGTTGTACAGAAACCAAGGAGGTTTAGCCTGACTTAACTCACGTATAAACTTTAGTTTTCTTGTACTTTTTGCTTGAATTGAAAATCGACGAAGTCAAAAAAAAGTACCAACCGAACGAAGTGAGTTCATGAACACCCGTTCAATTATGAGTGAATAAAAAATATGAGCCCAGCGGCTCTAGCGAATAGTTAAAACAAAATCCTATAAATTACGTTTAAACCTAAAAATATATTTAACCCTGCTTTTGTAAATGATTCGTATTAATTGGTAATGATCTTTATTGGAATCCATGACTTAAATTTAAGATTCATTTATTTTAGATCTCCATCATTTTTTTAACTTGATCCATTATTTTCAAAGCATTTTTCACTTGTTCTTTTGTCTTGAAACAAAAGAACCAAAAATTCAAGAGCCACGATTTTTTCAATCTTAAAACTGCCTGTATGATAAGTGCAGCCGGGTGATTTCCTCGGCAAGCTCGGAACTTCCCGGTTTTACTAATCATTCATTGGGTTTATAAGATCTCTTAAATCAATGCTCAATAATTCCAGCTATAGAAAACAGTCCTAATTTAATCGTTTAAACTTCACCCACTATATTTGACATAAAACCAATTAATTTTAACAATTAGATGAAGATTTCCCTATTGATCTTCTCGAAATTTAACCTCTTTACCTAGGACAAAACACACCAATACGGGCATTTTTTTATTTAGAACACAACTAAATAAGCACATTGGAGAAAAAAATCTACATTTAAAATAATTTACATAAAACAATACACACAACTCAATTATTATGTTTCTAAAACCCGAATAGTGCTTCTTCGAAGCTACATCGAAGAAACACCGAAGCTACCCCGAAGCTACAATCTTGCTAGACCGTTCATTCTATTGTTCAATAGAAATAGGTTTAATATTTTATTTCTGACCTGTTTATCTTCGATATCGAAGAGGAAAAACCTTGCCATTCAAATAAAATAATCAGAACTTGGTCATAGATTTTAATCCGTTCACATGATTTTAAGGGGTTTAAAATTTAAGACCAAACTGCGTTTGTATTATTCCCTTTAAAATTAATTTATTATGGCAATAGTAAAGAAAAACATCGTAACCGATGGCTTAAGTGGTAAGATCGGTAAAAATTTAGTTTTTAGACAAAGTAATGGAAAAACGGTTGTGACAAGCAGCCCAACTCACACGGGTATCATTAGTGAAAAACAGGTCGACCAGCGAAAATTATTTACCAGGGCGGCCCATTATGCCAAAACTCAGATGGCCGATCCCGTATTTGGGGAAAAATATCGTATCATGGCAAAAAACAAGGGCTTTAATAATCCGAACAATTTGGCCGTTCAAGATTATCTGCGACCACCTGTTATCGAAACACTTAATGCCAATGCCTATCATGGTGAGATTGGCGATGAGATCATTATAGAAGCTTATGATGATCTTGAGGTAGAGAAAGTTGCTGTTGAAATTTACCATGCCGATGGCAGCCTGGTGGAAAAAGGCATGGCCAGCACCAATGGAAATCCTTATGAATGGCACTATGCTGCCAGTGTTGCCAATGCAGAATATGCCGGAGATAAAGTTGTTGTTAAAGCCTTTGATCATCCGGGTAATGAAACTCTACAAGAACTGGTATTGACCTCACAAAACTAAGGCGGTTTGGTTCATCCTGCGAAAATTCCGACAGAGAAAAAACAGGCTGCCGGCATTTTCATCCTCTGGTAAGCTTCGGCTTATAAGCACGCTCCCTCCAGTATCAGGACTGGAGGGAGCGTCTTTTTAATCAACTTAAGGTCGAACCTGAATTCCATATTTTAATCAATGTACGCGATAAAACCGACCGAAGGAAGCTTGGCGAAACTAATTATGCACTGGTAGAGGGCGCAACGGTTTATGTAAGTGGAGTGCGGGATTAAAAGTTGGAAACTTTCAAAACCGCATGGAGCCAATTCGTTTATTCATAATTTCAAATTTTCCGTCAATCGTCAAAGACGAATTGGCGGTGTTACATCAACGCGAAACAGTTGGATTGCCCACTGAAACCCGCATTACATTTACATTTTGTTAGCGAGTCGTTATTTTCTCTTTCGCTTTATTTAGCTCTTTTAATATTGTCTTTGCAAACTTTTTTACCTTTTTAGGATAGTCTTCTTCTTCTAAGTCAGATTCAATAAAATCTACAGAACTATCAAGTTGCTCGTAAAATTCACTTATTGTGATTTTGTTTTTCATTAAATCGAAATTCATTTCTGTCAATTGGTCAATTTCGGATTCAATGGTGAAAAGTATCTCTAAATCATCATCTTCGTACGATTCAATCTTAAAATCTTCATAAACAGCTTCAATCTTTTCTAATTGTTTCTGAAAATTATTTCCAAAATTTCTTTTATCATCGTGATTGAATTCAGGAATACTATCTAAAAACTCTTGTTCTTTTTTACTTGTTTCGACTAACAGTTCTTTTTGTTCAGTTGATAATCCATTAAAAGCCTCTGCGATTTTTTCGGTTACATCTATCTCAATTGTTAAGGATTGATTTTTTTGCGTTGAATGTTTTGTTTCTTTTTGAATTGAAGATGCAATTGGAATTTCAATATTTAAATCTTTGTCTTCATCATTGCACATTTTAATAAAATCTTTCTCGGACAAAATTTTAATTAGTTTTCCTTTTCCTATAAGTTCTTCAGTTTTTCTGTGTTTTGAACTTTTTTCGTAACCAGCTAATTTTGTTGAATCTTGCGTTCCCACAACTAAAATCGTGGTTTTTTGTGTAACTGAGTTTAAAACATTACAACCTATTTTGGCTGCAATACCAGCAGCTTCTTTTCTTGGTAGCGATAATGCTCCTGTAAAAACCAAATTTTCTCCGAAAAGAGAACCTTCTGGATTTCCTTCTTGTTTTATTGATGCTGAATAGTCAGATTTTGAAGTGCTTTGATTTATTGGCATTCCAATTCTTTGGAACCAATCTTCAATTGACATTTCTTTAATTAAACATGCATTTGCTACTACTAAACCTGCTGCAATTGCATCTTGAAGTGCATCGTGGTGTTCAAATGTTATATCTAAAAAGTCTGCGATATTTTTTAATCCGTATCCTTTGTATGCAAACTGTTCCCAGGTTCGTCTTGTTATTTTAGCTGAGTCCAGCCATTTTGTTTTTATTGGTGGTAGTTGATATTCTTCACAAACTCTGTTTAATGCAACTCTGTCAAATGGCATGTGATGAACAGTAATTTTTTCTTCCAGACGATTTCTAATTTCCTCGTAGATTGTATCAAAAGTCGGGGAGTTTTTAACATCAGATTCTTTAATGCCATGAATAGAAATATTAAACGGGTCAAAATATGATTCAGGATTAATTAATGAACTCCATTTATTAATGACTTTTCCGTTTTCAAATTCCGCAATTCCAATTTGACAGATACTTGAATAATCTGCATTTGCGGTTTCAACATCTAATGCTAAATATTTCATGTTGTTTGGTTTTTTATAATGCTCGCTAACTTGTTTATGTGTTCACAAAACCTGTACTATATTTCCATTAGAAACATATATTATACAGCTTTGTGGTATTCTATTATACCTTTCTCAAACTTAGTAAATATTAAGCATAAATAATTTATGATTTGCTCAAAATCATCAAGATGTTTATAACAGTATAAGAGAATCCCTGTATATCACGCTTAGGCTGCTTCGAGCTTGCATTTCAGCACAGAAAATCGATTTTCAATAGTGAATCGTATTCTTTTGGGGACTTGCAGAAGCTTGTTTGATGCAGGGGTGCAGAAAAACCTTACCCACCCCGCTACCGCACGATTGCATCGTGTGGTTACTACATCACTACAATTACTCCATTCAATACCCCTTTATCTCCTCTATAATCTCTTGCGCTACTATATACATAGTCTTCAGGATAAGAGACCAAACCTTCCTCAACTGGATTGTTATGTATGTAATTTATTTTCTCATCAAACACTTTATTACTCCACAACTCGATTGGTTTATTATCGTGTCTCCAAAATTGATACTTCTTTACGTTAGAAGATTTTGCTCCCGCTTTTAGGAATTGCTCTAATAACCACTCTTTCCTACTTTCCCTATTGTTATTTTTTATTGCTTCCACTATCGCCTTGCTCGTGAATCGCTTAAAATCTCCTAAAAGCAATTCTGGCTTTTGACCATCTGCACTTCTAAAAATTAAATGAACATGATTAGTCATGATACACCAAGCAAAAATATCCATCCCCTTATGCTTTTGACAATAATGCAAACTGTCAATTATGATGTCTTTGTATTCGCTTCTAGTAAATACATCCAGCCATTCTACTACTGCAAAGCTTATAAAATAAACTCCCTCCGGATTATAAAATTTATAATTACGACTCATAGTAGAATTTACACTAAACAGTTAATCATTAATACTTAATTGCATTACCTACCACATATCCTTCACAAACCACACGATGCAATCGTGCGGGAGCGGGGGTTAATTTTCATCTCGTTTAAAATACATGGTAATGGTAGCTTTTTCTATGGTTTTCGAGTTCAGGTAAAAACCAACCAAAGCAGGGTTTGCATCTTTCTCCAATCCCAGTTTGTCAACACTTAAGGCATATATGGTAATTTCGTATTTGTGAAACCCATCTCCCTGTGGCGGACAAGGACCGCCATATCCGTAGCCTCCGAAATCGGTTCTACTCTGAATGGCTTGTTGGGGCATTAATTTACTACTTAGATTGCCTGCATTTGATTTTATTTCGGAAACATTTTTCGGAATATCAAAAACTACCCAGTGCCACCATCCACTGCCTGTTGGGGCATCGGGGTCGTACATGGTTATGGCAAAGCTTTGTGTGTTTTCTGGTGCATTTTCCCAATACAATTGGGGCGAAATATTTTTTCCTACACATCCAAAACTGTTAAAAACCTGTGCTTCTGTCACCTGACCTCCCACATCCTTACTTTTTAAGGTAAATGTCTGAGCCATCAAGCCTGACGATGTTAGTACAAAAATTATTGAAAATACTATTGCTCTCATAATGTTTAAATTTAAAGTTGAAAATTTATTTATCGATGCAAATTTACATTATAGGTCAATAGATTTAAGTTCAAATAGTATTCCTATAAGGTCATATGTTTGCTTGTTGTTTTGGTGTAATCCCATAATAGGTCTTGTATGCTTTAATAAAATTAGAGAGTGTTTTATATCCTACTTTAAAGAATATTTCAGATGGCTTTTTTCCATTCTCTAACAATGATTTGGCAATTTTCAAACGTTCTGCTAATAGCCATTTTTTTGGTGTGGTTCCGTAGTATTTTTGGAAATGCCTTTTAAATGTTGAAGGGCTTTGGTTGCAAAGGAATGCAAACTCTTCGATACTAAGCCCTGATGTAATATTGTTTTGAATAATGTTCTTGAAATTTAATTCGTAATTGGAATAGGTTATGGATAGTACAGAATTTAACTCATTAGGATAGGTCTTTAACAGGTAAATCAAAATCTCTTCAAATTTTAACTGTAGTAATTCTTGTGGGGTAGTTTTATTTTTTGATAATAATGTTTTTAGTGAAGCCCTGAAATTCAGTGTATATAAGTCGTGTTTAAGTACCAATATTCCAGTGGTTTCGTGTGTATTTGAGATTAAGTTTTTGTATTTTGTTTTAAATGCCACTAATGATTCATTACTATAGGTTAATAAAATACTGTTATAACTCTTGGTCAGGTTTGACCTTTTTTCAGTCATTAGGCAGTTTGAAGCATTGACAATAACAAACTTGTCTTCTGATATGGAAACGGGCTCTTTCTCATGAAAAATTTCTTTATGCCCTTCAATCAGAAAGCTTATCACATTTTGTTTAAAAAAGACTCTGTTTTTTATATCGTCGTTGTAATTACGATAATCTACCAAATTGATTTCAGGTAAGCCATTTTTGATGGGAATAATATCTTTAGGAATAGTAACTGCTTTCATTTCTTTAGTATTGGTGCTAACGGTCTTGCTAAGTTTCGTGGGCGATTTAAAAGAGTTATCCTTTCAAACCGCTAAAGAAGCAAGCCGATTTAATTAACGTATTCATGTTTTGAGCAAACCAATTGAATTGGCTTGCTGGTGTTTATTAATTGAACTAACTTTCAAGCTACTCGTCACCGCCCATGAAATTTAGCTTTTGTTGGCAGTAGTATTTCCACACCTTTCCCTTAATTGTTGTCTCGCAGCCCTAATAGCATAATCAGCATAAACATTAGTCTGTTTGCATATTTTAATTAAATCTTCTTCTTTTTTGTCTCTGAAAATTTCTGAAAACTCATTAACTTTTTTATCAAATTCTTTAGGAGTCAAATATTGCTCACCTAACCTTCTATTGATGAAAGGAACATTAGTGTAAATCATATTTGGCTTTAATCTTAAGAAAGTAAGTATCTTATCGGGCTTGCAAAGAAAGTTTGTTATGAATACCCGCCTTCCTCCTTTAAGAACTATCAAAATATATTCGAATTCTGAGAATTTATATCTTAATCCGTTATGCTCATCAACTTTCACGTGGTATGAATCAAGTATCTCGGCCCTATTTATTATGAATTCTTCATTATTATTTTTGATGACAATCTTATTTCCATTTTCATATAGAGTTACAGACTTCTTGAATTCTTCTAAATAATAAGTTATTGTCATAAAAATCGGTGGTCCTAAAACAAAAAGGACGAATATAGATGCAAAGATATATCTAGCATCAGTCATATCTTCCGGTCTTGTAATTGCAAAATAAATTCCATATCCCAACAATCCTCCAGATACAAAGATGCTTGTGATAAAAATCAAAACTATATATGTCTTTAGCTTAAGTGTCTTCATAATATTACTGCCAACTTGTTTATGTATTCACAAAACCTGTACTATATTTCCATTAGAAACATATATTATACAGCTTTGTGGTATTCTATTATACCTTTCTCAAACTTAGTAAATATTAAGCATAAATAATTTATCATTCGCTTAAAATCATCAAGATGTTTATAACAGTATAAGAGAATCCCTGTATATCACGCTTAGGCTGCTTCGAGCTTGCATTTCAGCACAGAAAATCGATTTTCAGTAGTGAATCGTATTCTTTTTGGGACTTGCAGAAGATTGTTTGATGCAGGGGTGAAGAAAAACCTTACCCCCTCCCCTAAAGGGGGGACTGAATTTCAAAGACTTCCCTTAAGGGCATTTAAGGGTAAAAGGTGTTGAAGCGTATTATGCAAGGAATGCGGGGAGTTCAGCGGATCTAGTCCCTACTAGCGGGAGGAACGTTTTTTATTCAAATCTACTATCTGATTTGGTTTCGTTCAAATTATCGGTCTTATTTTCAGTCCATCCATTTTTTTCTGTTTTGTGAATATCAAAATCAGGAATGTATGGTTTTATATCTAAAAGAGGTGTACCATCAAGCATATCAACATTCTCAATATCAAGTATATTATTTTCAATTTTCAATAATCGAACAACTGAAATTCCAATCGAATTAGGTCTTTGGGGTGCTCTTGTCGCAAAAATTCCACGTTGATGATTGTCAAGAAAAGGTGTCGCCAGCAAATCGAACCCTTTCGATTTATGAAAATTATAAATCAAAATTACATGTGAAAATCCATCAAGATCTGTCAATCCAGGAACAAGTTCATCTTTTAACTTGATTTGCCCTTTTATTCCCTTCGCTCCCTTTGATTGAATTGGCATGCCTTCCTTTGTCTTAAAAGGCGTATGAATTATCCCTATTGGTTCTATGATAATCGACATTGTTCTAAAATTACATCTTTATAAATTCAAATAGTCGTTTATTTAATTGCCAGATTGCTGTTTGACAATTTTCGCTAACGATCCCCCTTATAATGCTAGTTGATCGCTCGTTCGGGCATAATTAACTCAAACGAACGAGGAACTTATTTAAGACTACTCAAAATATGCATTAAAAAAGAGAGAATCCAAAATAAAATTCATTCTTACACTCTTTCCCTAAAGGGAAGCTGAATTTCAACGACTTCCCTTTAGGGAATTTAAGGGTAAAGTCGTTGACTAGTAGCCTATTTTACTATTTGAACAAGCTCTTAATTATGAACTGATTATCTATTTTAGACAATCACACAAAATAAGATTAAAATTGTGAACTATACAGTCTGAAATAGCTACACTCTTTGATAATCATTTCATGAAACCTGGTATCAGAATACGATTCTTTCAGAATCTTAAAACTTTTATAATTCGGTAATTTCAAATCGTAATACTTCGATATTTTAAAGCTGAGCTCATCCTTGCTACCCAAATTGTAATAGGTATTTAACTCACACTTGGCCATCAGATACAAACAACGGGCATTCAACTCCTTATCAGTCGACATATCAATCACATTCTGATAATACTGCATGGCTGTGCTGCTTAAATCGAAATACTTTTCACCATAATAACGAATATCCAACAGATTATAACCTTTCCTTTGTGCAATAATCTCCTTGCTGATTTTTCTCTCTGAGTAATAAAAATAATGCATGTAGTTATACTGACAACAATTCCCCTTATTTCTTAATAAGCCCCTGTAATAACCCGTATTTGAAATATTAAAATAGTAGTTCCCCAAGAGGTAATTGGCAAGTTTGGCTTTCCATTGCTTTTCGTTATGCGTCAATTTTTCCAATTCGATTAAATTCCTGGCCAGATCCTTTCTTGAAAAGTTGGTTTGTATAAACGAAAACACATCGGCTTTATACACCTCATCTTTCATGATATCTTCAACAGGACAACTAAAGCATTCTTTAATATTATTACTGAAAATGCTGGCGGGAATCATCGAACGACCTTCATAGGTTTCGTTTTTATTGAAAAATTCGAGTGCCGATTCCGGGTCTTTTTGATATAAATAATAGATCCCCTTCTGATCATTCACATAATCCATAAAATTGGTAGATGCATTTGCTTTATGATTCAACAAGACTTCTTCATACGCACTTTTATCGCTTTGATTATAAAAGCCCTCTAAAGCATCGAGCAGTTCTATGGAATTAATCTGATTCACATTCTCTAGCGTATTATGAACCAAAAATGCTTTGGCGAGCTTGTTGTTTTTATAATAGGTATGCGCAACTTTCGCTAAAATCATACGACGCCAATCATTTTCATTTTCATATCTCCAATCCGTATTTTTAGGATGATCTGCTAATATTTTAGCCAAGACGTTTTCATTCTCAGCGGTCAAATTGTCCCAACTGAAAACCTCGTAAATAAGGGCTAATTTTTCCTTCTGTTCAGGAAAAGCATCAACTTTAGCGAGCTTTGCTTTTGCAGTTGCGATATCTTGTTTAATAAATGACAAATAGGAACTTGACAGTTGCCAAAAGGCTTTATTCTTAACCCTTGGATTAACCACCTGCTGCTCGGCAATTCTTAACAGATCCATATGGATGTTCGTGTTTCCGTAAAAGGGCAAACTTTGATCTCGCACACCAATATCTTTGGGCCACACCTCGCGTTCCACATTATTTAGGGCACGCATAAAAAGAAGCTCCACTCTTTCGTCTTGAGCATCCAGTTCAATAAAACGGTTTATATTGCTAATTTCATCCGTAAAATTGCGCAAACTCGTTATGAGCAAAAGGTCCTTCTCATCATCTATACCCTTAAAAAGAGATTTTCCCTCGGCATGCTTATACGTACAAAAATTATAGCTTGAGAAAGCTGCTTTTTTCCTGTCCCTACTCTTATTTAAAACTTTGGTAAACAAATAGGCCGCCTTTTCGTAATTTTCGAGTGAGTAATAACAGCCGGCTGCCTGATCGCTGATATAATAATACATCTCGTTCTTAGGCAATTGGTTTTCAACTTGTCTTTCGTAAAAACTCACAGCAGATGACCAGTCTTTCGAATAATGCATAATTCGAATCATCTGGTAATAATAACGCATTCGCAATTGCTGATTGCTCACCTCACTCAATAGTAAATTCGCCTCTTCAAGCAAAGCGGCTTCGTCAACCGTTTCTTTCTCCAACACCTCATCGTAATCCCACGAATTCAATCGGGTTCTGTAGCTGAAGGCATTAGAACACTTATTGGCAAAGGCCAGATAAGTTTTCGCACTCGTCTCTATTTCCGAAGTCTTGTTCGACCAATCAAATTTATCGAATTCGTAAACCGCCTTTTCAATATCCCGGGTATCCCAACCAATCAACACCTGTTGCCATAAATCCACATTCCCTTTGGGATAAACAATCGGCTTATCTTGTCCATAATAAAAATCCTCGCCGTAAAAAGCGCTGTATTCACTTCTCAGGAAAGGATAAAATTCCTCTGCTGCAATATTGGTTTGCTTAAATAAGTTATAAAAACTCATTCCCTCCCAAGCGCCGCCTCCACAGGCAAAAACATGGGATGAAATCAATAGGAATATATAAGTTAGGAGCTTTTTCATAATTTCTCAATTGTATTATTTAAGTCATAATTTGATAAAGAAAGGTCATCCAAATGATAAAAAATGATGCCTTGGGTATTCAGCTTACTCGCTTTAATCAGCTTGTAGGAATCGCTTATTTCAGATGGCTTAACATCTTCCAATTTCAGATTGTAGCCCTGGGCAAGATAAAAGCCTTTGTAAAGCGTATCTGCCATAACTTTAAAATTATTTGAATTGATTTGCTTAAAATGCGGATCATTTTCCAACACCTCTCTGTGGGTATTTTTAATCAGCTTGATCTTATTGTTATTGTTGGTGACAACCGTCTGCGAAAATAAGGGTAAGGCTATTTTTAATGCCATCGGGTATGTACTTTCTGCATGGATATATTGACCTACAATAGAACTTTCGAGAATCGAATTCTGAGCTTTATTTCTCAAATCACCCATATTATACAACATCAACGTTCCTGCATTTACGGGTGGGACACCTGTTCGCTCTTTAAATTTGATTTGATGCAAACGTATTGTAACATCAATTGTAAAGTCGTTTTTCAGTGTTCTTAATAGTTCGAAATAGGAAGCACGTGTTGTTTCTGTCCAATCACAATCAAGCTGAATGTGTTTAATTTTTCTATTGAACTGTTTTTGACTGATTTGATCGATAAGCTTCGCAATCTTTTTAGATAGTTTTGAGACATCTAAATCGTCCGTTTTAAAAACAGGGTTGGCAATGTACACAACAGGTACAATATCCATATGTTGATAGTCTTTTGCTACCGATTTCAAGACATAAGTTGGATAGATACCATCATCGTACCAATTGACTTTTGCTAAAGGCTCAATATCAAAATAGTGCATATAAACCGTATTCGCTTCTGTCGATTCAATCGCCTCGCTATACGCTTTTGTAAAATCAGCTTTTGCTTTCCAATGGTAAAAAGCAATATCCTTTTTGATCACCTTTTCTTTGGAGCAAGAAATGGCAAGCAGTAAAAGGATGAAAATGTAAAACGTATTTCTTTTCATTGTTCAATTTATTAAGGCATTCTGTGTGAACCAAACCCAGGACTACAGCAAAGTCTGGCGTATCGTATTGGAGATATCCAATTAGACTTGCAAATTTATGAAAAGTAGAATAACAAACAATGCTTCCAGCCAATTCCTCCACACAAAAAAAGCTGTGCTTGATCAAGCACAGCTATATTCTTTATCGTATCAGAACCTAACGAAGCAAGCAGGTCCCCTATTTATATTCACTCATCTGCTTCACAACAAACCGTCTGCATGCCTCACCATCTACAAGTTCGTAAGCAATTTGTCTCATTCCTCCAGTCGGATTGGCATTGGAATCGCCATCCTTGTATATAGGGAAACGCTGTACCAATGAACGTTCAACAAGAGCAAACTCATCATGCCCCATATACCCTAGCTTGATTTTCGTATTCTGAGCAACGGGTTCAAAATAAATTCGACTCATCGATTTTTTATTATTCACCGAATAAGCAATCACATCACCATAACTTCCACTCCCATCTGAACAGGTATAGATTAACACTTCCGGCGAACCATCTGAATTCAAATCTTCAATTTCAGCATCAATCACTCGCCCGTCAATCTCTATATTTTCAACACTATTGTCCAGTTCCAATCCCAAAGGGACAATGCTAAGCATCCGGCACGAATCATTTTGTACCGATGAGATTCTAAATGCAACACCTTGCAATTCGAGGAATTTTGAAAACAAAGTTTTATCAATCTGACTGCGATCCAGCTCTCCATCTATTTTGGTATACTCACCTGCGAGGCTTGCACCTCCCGAGCAATAAAAAAACAAAACACCACTATCCGCGGGATCTTTAGTATTCAGCTTTATGCTTTGATTCTGAATCGTGAGCAACACCTCTTTCCCGTCAACACGAGTTTGGTAGAGATTATCGTTCTGCTTGAAAAATATAGCATCAAACGTACAGGTCGGATTCTTTTTATCAGCTCGTGAACGAACTGATAGACTAATCTTATTTTCTCCGGCTTGCTTTATCGAAACAGCCACCCAGTCGTAACCTTCATTTCTATTGACATAACCATCCGAAACATAATTCCCGTATATATTTGCACTTTGCTCCTTATCAGTCTGATTTTCAAACTTGCCTTTTCCTTTCTTTTGAACTGTATTTTTACATCCACCAAGAACGACTAGGCCTAAAGCTGTCGTCACAACAATTGTTTTTAATCTTATCATAATCCGTTCTATTTGCTAATGAAGTTAATATCTAAGCCGAAACTTATTTCCCCTCAAATTTAAACATTATTCGAACTTATTCTCATGGATAAATTCGCAATTAAGGCTTTTACACGATTCAATTCCTGCCATTCGATATATTCAAGACGTAGCTTTTTCTCATCGTGATTTTTGAATGGCTTCCTCAAGATTTTCAATGCGCTTGCTATCCATTACTTTTTGGTAACTATCCAACGAAACGTCTATCTTTTTATCCCGGATGCGTTTCAAATTTTCGAGGTTGCGCGTCCATCTATCCAATACCTCTTGCGAAACCTTATAAGTTGTGGATGGCGTAAACATTCGCGGGGCTATTAGTGCATCAATTCCCAAAGCTTTCAGTTGGTGTTGCAATTGCGGGACATGATCAACACCAAAAACAAAAACGATTGTACGGGCATCTCCCCTATTAGCCAAACCATTCTCAACGGCACGTCGGTTACGTTCGTGCCAGCTCCCGGCAGCAATTTCGGCAAGAGCATCAGGTCCAATAATTTTTTCATACAGGGAGTCTAATAAACTTAAAATAGCCTGATCGTGCAAAGTATCGTAAAACGAAGTTTTTTTCGAAGCCTTCATTCTATCTTTCAACTCATCCACCAATTGTAAGCGTTGCTGTTTTACTGAAGGAGGATAATGATTATAAGCCATTGTCTGAGTCGCAAAATCGAGCCTCCAATCAACAGGTATAAAACGATAGTTCAACTCACTTGCCATCTCTGCCAAAAATGCCGCCTCAGGAGGAAAGTAGCCTTCCATAGCTTGATTAAATGCATCAGGCGTTATCTCTCCACATACTAAATCTGGCTTTAGCGAACGAATTTGTTCCAACAAATCATTAAGAGAATAGTTCTTATCAGGATTGAAATGCATATTATGAATGGATCCAATCAGGTACACTCTGGGTTTTATAGTTCGTGTATCTTTCCCAATTATTTGTGAAAAGATACAGAATGGGAAAAAAATTAAACTGATTAATAAAATCTTTTTAAACATCTTTTATTTGTATTAACTAAAATTACTTTTTCATTTCTACAGGATTGTCCTCTTATTTCTTTTCTCGACATCCCCATAAGTTCCCCAAAGGGATTCCACAAAACCTATCTCAACCCCATACAACTTATATATTGTACGGCTTTAATGAATTAGATATCATTGAACAAATCCCATTCTCATTACCTGACTAAAGTGTTGAGAACACTCATAAATGAAATGCTATCAAAAATAAAAATTATATGAATTAAACAGTATTTATACAAGAGGTAAAACGACAAAGCAAATCAAAATAGAAAGACTCTACATAATAAAACAAGAAAGGCTCATTTACAAACCAAAGACACAAGGCTAGCAAGCTTTATATAAGAAAATTTGAAGCACAAAAAAGAGGAGACCTCAACTTAAGATTTCCTCTTCTTTTTGATTTAACCCCACACCCTTCCCTTAAACAGGACTCATCGATTTTGTCATTTATGACAATCAGTCGGCACTAAATCAATCATTGCGCCTCTCTATTTATTTTACCCCGATTGAAGGAGAAGTAGATGCCGGCAAGGCTAATCAGTGAGAAACTCACAAAACCCCATTTCATCGCAGTCATAAACAGGGTGTTGGGCACCTCCAAAATAGACTGATTGCCAAACATGGCGGCAAAAAATAAGGTGGCAATGGTCATGCTTACAATTTGGCCAATCACCCGCATGGTGGCCGCAGATCCCGAAGCTAAACCGTATTGGTGTTTTCCCACAGAGCTCATAATGGTATTCATATTGGGTGATGAAAAAAAGGCAAAGCCAAGCCCAACCCATATCAATATGGCAACAATGAACCCAATAGGCGTAGTGTCCGAAAGAAATGCAAAAGCAACCAGTCCCAGTGTGCACATAGCCATTCCCAGACTGGCTAGATAACGGGATTGAATGCGGTCGGAAAGACGGCCAGCCAATGGCGAAAACAGGGCCATCACAATAGGCTGAGCAATTAAAACCATGCCCGCATCCCGGGGTGACAGTCGTTGTATCTTTTGAAGATATAAACTTAGTAAAAAGATAATGGCAAAGGTGGCACTGTAGTTAATTAGAGCCGCCAAATTTGAATAGGCAAACAAGCGATTACGGGTATACAGTCGGGTTTCGATAACCGGCCTTGCAGATTTATTTTCAATTAGCCAGAAAATAATAAGAGCCAATATCCCACCCCCCTGCATCAACCATCCGGATACCGAAGGAATAAATGACGAACCATAAACGAGTAAGACCAGCCCCAGCATGTAAAAAAAAGTCCCTTTTAGGTCTGTTCTTTTACCTTGGGCCTCGAAAATTGTGTCTTTCCCCAGGAAGAAAAAGGTTAGTAAAGAAGTGAATAAACCCAATACCGAAGCCACAAAAAATATGGATCTCCAACCTATAAATTCTGTCAAAAAACCACCTGCGAAAGGGCCAAATGCAAGCCCTAGATAAACTGCAGATACAGCTATACCTAAAACCCTTCCCCGGTTTTTGGGCGAAAAAGCCGAGACCAAAATGGCGGGCCCGGTAGTACTGGTTAGGGCTGCGCCCATGCCCTGAATGTAACGGAAAAAAATAAGCCAAAATCCCGAAGCGGATAAACCACAAGCCAGTGACGAAAGAGTGAAAATAAGCACGCCCATTTTAAATAGTCGCCGAATGCCTTTCAGATCGCCCCAACGACCAACAGGTAATAAAAACATAGCCGTAGAAAGCAAAAAAGCCGTAACCACCCAACTCAATGCCACAGCATCAAGATGGAAACTTTCTTCAATAGCAGGCAAGGCAATATTGACCGACGAGATCAGAAAAGTCCCCATAAATGAGGTCACCGCGACGATACCCATTATCGAAATTTGATTTTTGGTCCAGAGCATTCTTTTAAATCAATCAGAAATGAATGAAATTAAATGGTCATAATTTAGAATCAATAACAAATTAAATAAATATAAAATAGAAACAAACCGCTCAGGCCTGAATCTCATAAAGCATTGACAATCTGACAAAAGATTCGTAAATTGAGGATTAGACTCAAAAAAGCCTGCCTCTTTATGCGATCAATATTAGGACATAATGCCTAATAAAATCGCCAGACCTCTCAATTATAAATCATAAACAAAACTCACAAGCTAATCATCAGAACCTAAAAACCATGTCTTGATAATCAACTGCGGTTTTTATCCCTCTAATGTCTCCCACTCAGTGGCGGACATCTTTTCATTATCATTTTTAAATTCAACTTTTATGAAAGCTTTTAGTATTTTATTGTTGTGTGTGTTTCTAAGCACCACTTCTTTTTCGCAGAAAAAAAGTGGAACCGTGTATTCCGACCATGAGGCCATAACCAAAACCAGAGAACTCTGGAAAGCATTTGAAGCCGGAGATGCCGATGCTTTTTTAAGTTTTATGTCGGATACGGTTAAGGTATTTGTAAATGGTAAAATGGTTAATTCTTCGAAAGAACAAACTGTAAATTATATCAATTATTACCGGGATAATTATGACCATGTTATGATTCAGGATGACAAACCCGCCTATCCCGATGCAATCGATTATAAAGGATCGGGCCTTTGGGTACAGGATTGGGTCAAACTTACAGGCACACATCGTGAAACCGGAATTAATCTTGATTTACCTGTGCATCATTTGTATAGTTTTAACAAGGATGGTAAAATTACTTCGCTTCATTATTATTTTAACAATGATGTGTTCGAAGAAATTCGAAACAGCCAAAGAACAATAGAGAATGGGAAACTCTACATCAATCACCCTTATATTGTAACAGTTCGAAAGTTGATGAATGCTTTCAGGGAAAAGGATCTGGATAAATGGGCGAGTTTTTTCGATCCTAAAGCGCGTTTTGGCAATTCAGCAATGAAATTTGGGAAAACACTTGATTTGGAAAACCAGATGGAAATGCTGAAAAAAAGCAGGTTTCTTCAACCCGAAACGAAATTCAAAATTACACAGATTGGCTACCCCGATTGCATGTATTATGCAAAAAATGATCAGTATGTGGTGTATTCCTGGTGGCTCTACACCGAGTGGGATAAAGATAAAAAAATTGAGGTCCCCTACTTGCTGGATTATACCTTTAATAAAGAAGGTAAAATCATCAGAGAGTTTGTTTGGTACAGCAGCAATCAATTTAATGAATAAGGTTTGATAGATTGTTACACCCCTGTTATAATAAGCCCCGCAACAAACTGTTGCGGGGCTTACTAAATGTGCTAAACCTAGCTATCGGGAGGCATTTAAGCGTTCTAATCGCTTTGCTCGTCTCGCTTTTCGTTTTTTCTTTCTTCTCTCCTTTGCAATTTGAGCTTTGCTTTTAAGTTTAAGCTTCTCCCGGGGGAAAGTGACAAAGGAATCTTCATCACTTGAATTCGCTTTTGAATCCACGAGTTTTATACTCATATCAGCTGCAGGAACCATCACCGATGAATGATGTACTCGAACGGCCTTATTCGTATCCTGAGCATTTACGAACAATTTATTGCTTCTATTCTGAATATCAGACTCAGACCAGTCGCGACTTTCAACAGGTCCGGTCTCGTATTCAAGATCGATATCCGATATGGGATTATCCTTATAAAGGGGATTGATCTTTTGCTTACGACTCCCGCCAAAAGAAATTCGCACACCAAAATTCACATTAAACATCGATAACGAAAGATTTTCATTCTGAAGAGGGAGTTTGTTCGCTGCATCCAAATCAAGAATTCCATCGGCACTGATCGCTTCAGATAAATCCCGGGTCTGATAATTCATATCACTATTTATGCTGGTAAGGTATTCCGAACTGAAATAAAGATTAAGCCCCTGAGCAATATTGGCGGTCATGTTAGCACCCAAACGGGTCATAAGCGCAGTGCTCTTGTAGGCCTCTAAACTGGTAATCATGATATCCGTTTCGGGATACATCATAAAAGACTGTGGGGAATTCACAATTGACAAACCGGAACGTCCATAAAATTCCAAAGAAAATCGGCCCAAATTCAAATTGTATTGAGGACCAATATCAAAAGAAGTTGTACTTAACTCGTGACGACTGGGAGTTTGATCAAGCCCGATACGCTGTTTGTGATTGTATTGACTGTAGTTGGCACTTAAACCGATTGATAACTTTTTACCAAACCGCTTATGAATTAATATACCACTATTAAACCCATCTTTTAGAAAGATATTCAATTCCCCTTGAGGAAAACTCAATCCATTAAAAAAACCGATGGTGTAGGGTTCAGCCTTTCGCAAACTCATATTTGGCCTTATATCCCGAGTTAGATTATTGTCTTGCCCGAATACAACGCATACAATCGTGACCAGTACTAAGATGAAGAAGATCTTTTTCATAGTTCAGGATTTAGAAGAAAAGGCCAAAGTCTTCATCATCAAGATGAAGGGGGTTCTCGGTATTCCTTAATATAGTAAAAATCTTCTTAATCAAGAAAAAAAACACCTGCTAAGAACTTAATAGATAAGACTCAAACAAGTTCATTCCAACAAAAAAAAACATGTGATCAGAAATCGTATTTTACAAAAAAACGCTTCATATTATTACTATGAAGCGTTGAATTCATTCTATATAAGCAGGTACAGAAATCCCGAACAGACGTTCAACTTTCCTATTCACTATTTCGTCCACCACTGTTTCGGGCAATATCATCTATAGCTCTAACTTCGGGTCCTTTTTTGAGTCTCATACTGAAATCCGTAGCGAGTCGGCCTTCGCTCTGCTTGCCGTCATTGTTTCTGGTGATAAGCGCAAACGGACAGATACATTGGCTTTTGTCAAGACTTTTGCTGTAAGCTGTTGGCAATCGTCCCTCCCCATGTTTACCTCCGCTATTTCTCGCGATATCAAAAGAATCTGAACTTGAAATTTGCTTACCAGAAACCCTCTGATCATTCTGATCGGTAACAGGCTGTTTCGAGCTAAGCTCGTTGGGATGATTTTGCTTTTGGGCAAAACTCATCTGAAGACTCAAATACAAGACTAAAATTAAGGCGATGTATCTCATAACTATAAGATTTAGTTAACTATAACGATGGTAAAATATTCGATTAAAGGGGTACTGATACTATCTTCCAAGATAATAAAAACACAGTACTAAAAAAAACAATAGAAACACGAATATCCTTATCAGTAAGCTACAAATATCGTCTTACTCACCAGATATCAGTTTTCAAGTCATTGAGGGCTATAAAAATTTGAAAATATCCCGAATAGTCGCATCTTAAAAACTAAGAAAAGAAACGCCTAAAATTTACCGACAAGCCTTCTTACAAATCCATATAATACTTCATTGTTTTTTATGGATTTAGAAAAAACTTTTCGATTTTTGCAGAAAATAAATCAAGCTTAACATGGATCAGGAAAAATATCAGAAATTACGCGAACAACTTATTGAGTCAACCCAATGGCCATCACTATATATGTTTAAATTCATCATTCCCAATAAGGATGAGAAACTTGACGCTGTGAAAGCTATGTTTCCAAAAGGAACAAAGTTTGCTTTTAAAACATCTAAGGATATCCGTTTCATTAGCATTACCGTTAAGATAAAAATGAAAAATGCCGATGAGGTCATCGATATCTATAGTCAAGCCAATAAAATAGAAGGTTTATTAGCTTTATAAAAGTCATAAATTCAAAGAGTCAAAAGGTCAGAAATACAGACGTTTTGACTTTTTATATTTTTAAAAATGCCTCCATAGTTTCAGGTGTTGAATCCAAACTCAATTTCCTTGTCAATTGCAAAACCAAAGGCATTTCCAATCCGGCCTGTTCGAGCAAGGCCTCATCCTTTAAAAGTTCGTGAGGATGACCTGTAGCCAGAATTTGCCCCTCTTTCATCACCACCAATTTATCAGCCCATTCGTACACAAAATTGATATCGTGAGTCGAAATGACAAGGGTCTTTTCTTGTTGATGCAATTGATCTAAAATCTGAATGGTATTTTTCTTTTGCTGTGCATCCAACCAGGCAAAAGGTTCATCCAAAAGCAAAACTTCAGGCTTGCAAGCCAAAACTCCTGCAATGGCAACCCGCTTTTTTTGCCCGTAACTCAACTGATGCGGAGGCTTGTTCTTTAACTCCTGCGTTTGTGTCATAGCCATCACCTCATTCATACAAGCGTCCAGCTCCTGACCTTTCATGCCTGCATTTATGGCACCAAATGATATATCCTTTTCAACAGTTGAAGCAAAGAGTTGCACTTCCGGATCCTGAAATACATAGCCCACCTTAGTAAACAGTTTGTTTCTCCCCTTCCGTTTGCACTTTTGTACGTCACCATCGAAAATATAGCGTCCGGTTTGCGGAAAATGAATCCCACACAGACATAAAAACAGAGACGATTTTCCCGAACCATTCTCTCCTACAACTGCAAGTCTTTGTCCTTTTTCCACAGTCAGACTAACCCGATTAAGAGCTAATGTTTGATTGGGATATTCAAAACTGACATTTTCTAGTTCGATATAAGCCATTTTGATTTACTGATGTGTTAGTGTGATGATTTGATAATTGGATAAAATCTATTTTTAAGTAAAAAAGTCACAATTTTAGTTGCCCCAGCACAATCAAGCCTATCATTAAAATCGCAGGAAAAATGAATCGTTTTGCCTGCAAAGAACCGTGTTTGTCGATAAAGCGCATTTCTCCTTTATACCCTCTGTTGAGCAAGGCCTGATGGGAAAAATCGGCATGTATGAGGGACTTTATTAGTACGGATGAAACCAACATGCCCAATGCCCGAATAGATGAGCCAAAACTAAGATAAGCCATTCGCTTCTTTTGAGACAAATAACATTGTTTGGAAAAAGACAGTAAAATGGTGATAAAACGAAAAGACAAGACAAAAAGTTCAATCAACAAATCAGGCAATCTCATTTTCCTCAGCAAATATTCGATCTCATCAATGGGACAAGTAAGTATCAGAAAATAGAACGCAAACATAGCCCCCATCGCTTTTCCCATGATGTGAATTCCCTTCGCCAAACTTAAATCGGAAAAGCCTATGTAGTAGCTGCCAATCTCAATTGAATAAATCGCCTCAAAGTTTTCACTGCTAATGATACAAACGATACTAAAAACTGCCACCAACATAAAACTCATGGGCAATGCAGCTATCTGTAACAGATCTTTTAATGATAAGCCCTGATAAAAGAAAAAAGCTGAAATACCTCCCAGAATCAAAAAGGGCACAACAGGGTTATGCGTCAACAAACTACCCAAAAGAAAAGCCACGAAGAAAGAGAACTTTTCGAAAGGATGCCAGGTGAGTTTGGCTTGTAGCAGATTGTATTTTTCGCTTATAAACACGCTAAGTAGTGAATTATGAGTTAAGATTTAAACGTTCAGATTTTAGATATCTCATTAGAATTCAAAAATCACAAAGCATTATTGCAATGCTTTCTTCTTGCCTTTATAGTAGCCAATGACATAGGCAACAACTCCTGTTCCTATAGCAGCCTGCAAAGAAAACAAAAGACTCTCAATTTCGCCACTTGGTGGTTCCCAGATATTCGAAAACCAGGGCTTGTAATCCGGTTGTGCTTGTGTGATGTAATCCTCCGCCAAACCATCGGCTCCCATAAAGTCAGCATGAGGTAAAAAATATAGGGTTAGCACCACAATTAAGATTATAGCGCATATCAAAAGCAGGTTGCTCGTTTTATTCGTCATCATATCTAATTTACATTATCATCTCTTCAACACATTAACTTCTCTTCTTGTATTGACTTAAAAAGTCGAAACGCGTGGGCACATGATCGGACAATAAATTCAAAATCACGACGGTTAGCAAGCCTTCGATTATTGCAATTGGAATTTGTGTGAGTCCAAAAATGCTCACAAACTTATAGAAGGCTGTGGTCACACCATTTACCACATCGGGGTGTGCAAAAGCCAGCTGTGCCGATGTGCACACATAGGTTGCCATATTCCCTACAAAAACGGCAAGGAAAACAGCCACCTTTTTATTCAAACCCATCTTATTACTGAGGAAGAAGATCAACCAGGTAAATACGGGTCCGATAAAGGCCATTGAAAAAGCATTGGCTCCCAAAGTGGTGATCCCACCATGGGCCAAAAGTAAAACCTGAAATAAAAGCACCAGAACACCAATAACCGACATCACCCAGGGACCAAAAAGTAAAGCCCCTAAACCCACGCCTGTTGGATGCGAACAGGAACCACTCACCGATGGTAATTTCAGAGCTGACAATACAAAGGCAAAAGCTGTGGCCAATGCTAAAAGCAATTTCAACTCCGGTTTCTCAACAAGTAGCTGCTTGATCTTTCTAAAACCCAGAATAAATATGGGCAAGTAAACCACCGACCAAAACAGTGACCAGAAAGCAGGTAAAAAGCCCTCCATTATGTGCATGCTAAATGCAGGTAAAGGCGATAATATCGCTAGTATTATTAATAATTTCTTCATTTTTTTAGTTTAACTCAGCCTTGATCTCTTAGGCTAATCATATACTGTCTGATATATGTCGCTACCCTTCGACTCCGCTCAGGGTACCACATCTTTTTTCTAAACGTATACAGGTGCAAGCACTCTGTCAGTTTATATATTATATTTCAGCTTAACATTTAAGATGTACCTTGATATTCGAACTCCAATCAGGGGTCAATTAACACATCATCATATCGACGCATCAACTATCTTAAATTATTTCCCCTTTGATATTCATCAGGATCAATTCTATTTTGTAATCTGCAATTTCTTTTTCAAGCACTTCATAACACTTGCCTTTCAGATATTTGTAAAAAAGCTCCATTTCAGTAAAAGGGAAAATTCCTTCCAGATCCCGAGCCATATTCACCTCTCTAATCTGATCGATATATGACGCGTCGTAATTGGCTTCCTCAGCCATCCGAATCAGAAAATCCTTATTAAAAACAACCTTCTGACTGTGCGTATCCAAATGACCTTCGGCTAACTTTACGGCCTTGCCCATCATAATTCCCATTCTCACCTTTTCAATACCGCTCCCATTTATGGCATGTAGGGTATCACCAATAAAATTCCCGTATTGAATGTAGCCATGCTGTGGCATTTCAGGGAATTTCTGCTTCAGATAACGCTCACTACGGCCGCCCGAATTAATAATCACCTCACGACTGCCATTTTCAACGGCAAAACGCACATGCTTTTTAATTGTCTGAACGTAAGCTTCTGCAGAGAACGGTTTCAAAATCCCCGTAGTTCCAATAATTGAAATGCCTCCCTCAATTCCCAAACGTGGATTAAAGGTTTTCTTTGCAAGTCTGGCTCCCATGGGTACAAAAATTGAAACATCAAGGCCTTTCGTTAATTGATATGTGTTCAATATCTGATTTAGCTCATGTTCAATGATCTTACGAGGCGTTGGATTGACTGCTGGTTCACCCACAGGAATTTCCAAACCCGTCTTCGTCACTAGACCAACACCTTCTCCCTTAATAAATCGAATTTCTCCTGTCTCATTAAAGCTGATTCGACAACCAATCTCTGTTCCATCTGTCACATCCGGATCGTCACCCGAATTCTTAATCACCGTACAAATTCCATATTCGGGGGTAAACTCTGTACAATGTATAGGCATCATGGCTTCCCTGTTATTAGGCAAATCAACGCGCTCCCATCCTATTTCTTTCTGATCAATTAAAGCTTTCAGTGCTGCTTTCGCCGATATCGCTGCACAAGTACCTGTGGTATAACCATGGGCCAGATCCAGTCGTTTTATACCAAAAACAACATCCAAATAGGATTGAAACTCCGATCGGGTTTTGATTATTTTATCGTATTCCGGCAAATCTGGTCGCTGCACGATGAACAGTGGAATTTTATGCTTTATGGCCAGCTCCATCTTTTTATCAAGTAAACCCGAATAACCACTCTCTTTGGTTAGGATAGCCTGAATACCATGCGCTTTTATTAAGTCTTCTTCCTCTAACAGATTTTCAAAACGAGACGAAACGATCAATCGCTCCACTCTTACCTTTGCCTCATTTGCTATACGAATAGATTCCGGAAAGTTGAGAATACGAAACCAGATGTCGCATTCAGGTAGTGCTTTCTTTATTTTTGGAAGATTTTTAACCCCAACCAAAGAAAGTACCCGTTCAATAGGTCTCTTCTGTATCTCTTCGATACAAGCATCCATCGATGGCAAATAATGAATGTGTTCATCATCTAACCTTTCGACAAATTCACGTTCTATTCGAACGATGGCAATATCCAATTCACTCGCAACACGATGCAGGTTACAATGCAAGTCTGCTGCAAAAGGATGCGCGGCATCGACAATTAATTTAATCTCCTGCGATCGGCAGAATTCGATCATCTCCCCCTCATTCATACCAGCTGACAAACACACAGCCATCTCCGAAATAAGAGGGTGGCTATTGGTCTTGGTCGAATAATAAAATGGCTGCTTCAGGTCGCTCAACCAATTGGCAACTTTGCGTCCTTCTGTCGTTCCTCCAAATATTAAAATCTGCCTTTTCATTCAATTATAGTTAGCAATCAATAATTATCAATTGATGATAGTTGTAAATTGCCTTCGACTCCGCTCAGGCACCAAATCAACACATCACCAAATCCCCATATCATCGAATTAGCTCTTCTCTCTAAAAATATGTCTGAACGTCGGATCGTAGAGTTTCGAACGGTTCTTTCTATTGTCAATGGCCTCTCCCACAACAATCATGGTGGTTAAAGTCAATTCATTTTCTTTTACAATTTTGGCTAAGTCTTTCAATTTCCCTCTCCAAATTTTTTCTTCCTGCCAGGTTAGTTTGTAACAAATCGCAACCGGGGTTTCCGGTGGATAGGCTGCCAGCAAATCAGCTTGTACCTGATCCACCAAAGTCGCGCTTAAGAACAGACAAATGGTCGACTGAAACTTTGCCAGTTCGGTCAATTTCTCTCTCTCCGGCATAGCCGTGCGCCCTTCCCCACGAGTTAGAATAATAGTCTGTATACGATCAGGAATGGTAAATTGTGATTTCAAACGAGCTGCTGCTGCCTGAAATGAAGAAATGCCCGGAACAATTTCATAAGACATCTGATGATGATCAAAATAATTCATCTGTTCCTGAATGGCGCCATAAATACAAGGATCGCCCGTATGCAAACGAACAACCGAATGCCCCATTTTATAATGTTCATGCATGATATCGAATTGCTCTTCAAGCGTCATCGAAGCTGAATTTCGAACCACACAACCTTCTTTAGCATACTCTGTCAAACGACGAGGAACCAAGCTGCCGGCATAAAGAATCAAGTCAGCAGTCTGCAAAAGCTTCTTTCCTTTCACCGACACCAATTCCGGATCGCCAGGACCAGCCCCAACAATCGTTACAAAACCCGCTTCCCTTTCCTGACGAACATCCATTGCCAAGGCTAGAGTGAAGTGCTTACCCAAAGAATCCACATGTTTCGATTTCTCAACCAAGAGACTATTTGCTCCCGATGCCAATAGGGCTGCTGCCTCACTCACATTATTTGCCCCGGTTGCCGCATGTGCTGCTTCTGAAAACAATAAATCTGCCTCTATCTCATTCAGATCTTCAGCTTGATAACAATTGAATGCCAAATCGTATTTTTCACTCAGAGCTTTATAAGCCGCTTCATCCTTTTTCAGATCAACCGTATTGATAGCCACCAATGAATGCTTTGAGTAATCCTTTTCTTCAAGGAAATTTAAAACTTGCTCTTCGTATTCTTCAGGATTGATATTTTTTTGTGCACCTGTTCCCAAATGCAAACATTTGGGGCGAAAAAATAAGATTGGCAGAGTGGTCTCGTACAGCTTTGGGGTCACCGCAATAATTAAATCAAATTGCTGAGGATTGATTGCTGAAAACTCATAAAAGACCTCAACAAAATCAGGAAGCGTTCTTTCCAACTGTTCGGTTCCCTCATCCTTAATATCGAGAAACAAAGCCGTTCTCTTACCATTTACGAAAGCTGCGATAAAATCATTTTCTGTACTGTTGAAATACTCATTGGTCCATTTATATTTCCTACCGATAATATCCAAAGCCCATAAATTAAGCGTATCACTAGCAGTGGTAATCAGTGCTATTCCACCCGATATATTGGCAATGGTTTTAGCCAAATGATTCGCACCACCTTTATGCCCGGACAAAACGGATTGAACGTACTGTCCCTTCACATCCATATTAATAATGCCCGGGTCAATCTGTTTGTCCCGAATAAATGGGGCTATAGAACGGACACATATTCCCAGTGCGCCTACAAATACAAAGGCCTTATATTGATTAAAATCTTTTTCAAGAAAGCCGTTTATCGACTCAATTTTTGTTGTTCCCTCATAGGCTCCAACCGAAAAAATCTCAACCTGATCCAGTTCTTTACGAATTGTATCAGCGACTTCAAGCGATTGCTTATTATTTATGATTATGGCTATTTTGTCCATGACTCTATATTTTTTTGAAGATCTCAGTGATCTAAAAACCACCTCCCCTGTCCCGATAAATCGAGCTCGGGTACCCTCCTTCCCTTCGACTCCGCTCAGGGAGCTGGAGGAGAAATCAAATTACTTATTAGTAATATTTTAATTTTCTAATTCAACACATCATCGCATCTCTTTTATTGCCTTTAATATTTCAATTGGGTTAAAATCACCCAATTGTATGCGACTTGATTTTTCCAATCTCATCCCTAAATCAAGGGCTGACTCCTTAAATTTTGAAAGGGTTTCATCGCTCACAGCATTGAATACGATACATCCATCAGGCTTTAAAATCGTGTACAGTTTTTGCATCATTTCACTCAGTCTGCCACCATGACCACCAATAAAAATGCGATCTGGCGCTGGCAAAAGGTCAAGATCCTGTTCAAAGAAATCGCCATTATGAATCTCAATTCCCGGAACATGGAAGTTTTTCATGTTATCCCGAATGATGGCATCGGATTCTGTTCGTTTCTCAAAAGCAAGCACCTTCAGCTTGGGAAATGCTTGCTTGGCTTCAATAGAAACCGAACCTGTACAATAGCCCACATCCCAAAGTACCGAAGCCGCATCCAATTGCAGACTCGACAAACTGGCCAGACGAATCAAACTTTTGGTCATCATCTTAGGACGCCCTTCAAGTCTTCGGAAGGCCTCATCCGGAATACCAAACTGTCGAATAATCGGTTCTTTCTGAACAAGAATCATACAATTGGGATGAACGAAATCGACCTCTAAAAGTTCTTCAATGCTTAACTTCTGACAGTTCTGATTGGGGCCACCTAGCTTTTCACCTAAATAGTAATCGTAGTTATCAAAACCGTAATCCAATAAATATTGTGCAATGGTATTGGGTGTTTTTTGTCTGTCAGTTAAAACCCCAATCATCTGCTCGCCCCTGATGAGTGGCAAATCAATCTCCGCCCAATCGCGCCCCGTTAAGGTGGCAATATGCATTTTACCATATTCCAATTGATAATGATGTGCCAAAAGTTGCAGACTATTGTGTGCCGGAAAAACCTTAAGCTCAGCATCCGGGAATTCACGTTTTATTGTATTCCCAATGCCGTAGAATAGTGGATCGCCCGATGCTATGACCACAATGGTCTCATCAATTTGTCTGTACTGATCGAAGACATCAGTCAAAGGCACCGTAATATCAATCCACTCAGAATTCTCAGGCAAATAGTCCTGAATCAACTCTTTATGACGTATACCTCCCGAAAAGAAACGTGACTCAGCTATATACTGAATCGCCTCTCTGTTCAGGTTGGGATGTGGCATATCGGTAATGCCTATGATTACAAATTTAGACATCACGACCCGGTTTTAATTCTTTAGCATCATCCAGACTTAATACCGAATTAACGATAGTTGCTGCCAATGTTGATCCCCCTTTTCGGCCTTCGATAATGACAGCTGGCAATTTTGCGAAACTCTTCACGCGATGTTTCGATTCCTGTACATTTACAAAACCAACCGGCGATGCAATAATACCCATAGGGGCGAAATTCTTCGAACGCATTAGGGCTGTGAGTTCGATAAGCGCTGTTGGTGCATTGCCAAAGACATATAAAGCATCGGGATGATCTTCAACCGCAAGGCGAATACCCGCTTGTGTGCGAGTAATCTTGTGCTTTTCGGCTAAGTCAGCCACACGAGGATCGTGTAAATAACACTTCACTTCGATACCCATTCGCTCGCAAGCTGCCTTTCGAATACCGGAAGTTATCATGGTGACATCCGTAATAATTACTCCGCCATTTTTCAACTTATCATACCAAACATTCATGGCATCATTACGCACTTTCAACAAATCAAGCATTTGAAAATCGGCAGACGTATGAATCAAATGCAATAGAGCCCACTTGGTCGCCAAAGGCAGATCTTTTCCTTTTAACTCCTCAGCAATAGTTGCAAAACTTTTCTGCATGATTAGCGGTCCCGGCTTACCATTCTCACTGTATTTGCCGTAATAGCCCCGTGGGGTTATAAATTTATTATTCTTCGATATATAAGATTGTGAGTTCCCAATCACAACCAAGCTGAACATATCCACTTTTTCAAGATCAACATCAGCTAGTGTACTCATCTCAATATGCTCCTCATCACGTCCAACCTGACGCACAATTGCAACAGGTGTTTCAGGGCTGCGCTCCTCAAGAAAAATTTCCTGTAAACGATAAATTTGCCAGTATCTCCCCTTACTTTTGGGGTTATATAAAACTGTAACAAAATCGCCAAAAACAGCAGCTTTTATGCGTTTTTCGATCAGTTCCCAAGGCGTTAGCAAATCGGATAAAGACAAAATAACCGTATCGTGACCAATAGGGGCTCCCAGTTTTGCAGCAGCAGCCTGAAAAGCAGAAATACCCGGAATCAATTCGATTTCAACATTCGAATCACGCTTTTCAGCCATCTCGTAAATCAGTGGCGACATGCCATAAATACCCGCATCTCCTGAGCTAATCACAGCCACTTTTTTGCCTTGCTCTGCATATTCAAAAGCGATCTCAGCACGTTGGGTTTCTTGTTTCATACCCGTATCCAAACACGCCGTTCCCTCTTGAAGAAAGCTTTGAATAAATTGGAAGTAATACTTGTAACCAATTACCACATCTGCCTCTTTAATGGCATTGATAGCTGGGTTTAAAAACATATTGGGATCACCCGGCCCCAAACCAACGATATATATTTTTCCTTGCATAATTCAATTTTTGATCTGTGATTTGAGATTTCTAACACCCCTCTGTCCTTCGAATATTTGCTCACTCTTTAATTTTTAACAATAGCGTTCGCGATCCATCGGATTTCACTGGAAGGGAGAGTTAAAACCTTCACACTTTAACCTTTTTACTTGTTCTCTTTATCCTTTTTTAAGCTTCTTCAGAATAATGATGGTGAAATAGGGAATTCTTCTATCACGAATTTGTTCAACATCATCGGTGATAAATTCCTTATCGGTTCCCAAATATTCTCCATAAAATAATTCAGGCTTGTGCTCTAAAATAAAGTCTGCGATCCATGTCTTTACTTTCGACACTTTCATCAACACGATGGTGTCATTTTCGTTTAAACGCTTCAATAAATCTTCACGGCTATCCACATTCGGATCAACCAAAACTTTATCGCTTAAAGTGCAAATGGGTCGTTTTGATTTAGCTCCTGCCAGAATAAAAGCTGGTACACCCGGAATCATTTCATATGGAATCCCATTTGCTTTCAGATGTTTTAAGAGATAGGCGAATGTGCTAAAGAAAGAGATATCACCCTCACTCACTACTGAAACATGAAGATCCTGTTCAATATCAGACTGAATTTTCTGAAACAATTCAAAATAAACGCCCTCAGCTTCCGATCTGTCGTAAGACATTTTCAAAGGAATCGGGTGTAATTGCAAATCGTTCAAGCCTAATTCTTTCAAAATAGGTAGGGAAAAACTTGAATTCCCTTTTGTCTCAGACACACTAGCCGGGTAATAAATCTTATCCGAATGCTGGAGTGTTTTAAGCGCCTTTATTGTAATCAATTCTGGGTCGCCTGGTCCTAAGGAAACCCCATATACTTTACCTTTTATCTTTGACATATTCTTATTACTTGTCGGTCTTCTGTTGTCAGGAGTCGCCTTTATCCTTTATCCTTTATCCTTTATCCTTTATCCTTACTAATGCTTATGATCGTGAGAATGTCCGTGATGATGGTGATGGCCATGAGAATGATGGTGGTGGTGGTGATGAGAACAAGCCGAAGGATCTCTACTCTCTATCAAATCAACTTTCCCATCTTCAACTTCTTTAAGTCTCAACATCAGAATATCAATCAACCTATCACTCTCGCCAATTTTAGGGCATAGAATAAATTCCTTTTCAGGATGTTTCAATTTGAATGCCTCTATGCTTCTGATGGCATTATCCAGATAAACGCCCGGGAAGAAAATGTAGGGTAAAGCGATAATTCGCTTGAATGATAATTGATCCAAAATTGACAGGGCTTTGTCAACCGATGGAAAGGTCATACGGGAAGTGAAGGCATTGATCATGAATGGCATTTTCAATTCTTCCTGAGCCAGTCGGGATAACTTGAGCATATCACCATTGGAATCAGCCATAGATGCACCAATACCAATTGGGAAGAAAACCGTATCGCTCATATCTTCATCAGAGATGCTATTCTTAATCAGATCAATTGACAAGTCAACCATCTCCTGACAGACGCCAATATAGTTGGCCAATTTAATACTCACCTCATGCTTTTCCTGAAGCTCATGCAGCATATTCGGAATATCAGAAGCAATATGCACGCCATTGAATAAGAAAACCGGCACGGCAATAATTTCCTCTACACCTTTAGCTTTAAGCTTGCTGATGCCCTGCTCAAAGTTAGGTTCCGAAAGTTCCAAAAAACCATATTCAACTTCGTAATCGGTGATTGTGTTTGCAAATTTCTCTGCAAATACTTTAAATGCTAATTCTCCAACTTGAACGCGCGTCCCGTGTCCGCACAGTAAGATTCCTTTCATAATTTTAGATTTGAGTTGTGAGCCATGAAATAATTAACTTGACTCATTCACTTTTCACTCTTTAACTTTTAGACCTTTCGACTTTTCAACTTTCAGACCTTAATAAGTCATCTGAGCTTCTTCAGCTACAGCCATCAGTTTATCTGATATAGAAACCACTTCGCCTACAACCATAATGGCTGGCGGACGAAAATCCAATTCTTCCATTTTTGCAACGATATTATGCAACTCGCCTTTCACAACTTCCTGTTCGGGACAGGTGCCCCATCGAATTAGAGCTACCGGAGTTTCTTTTGAGCGTCCGTGTTCCATCAAATTGTTGACGATAGTTGGCGCATTGGTAATACCCATATAAAAGACAAGGGTATCGATGCCTGTCGAAATTTTATCCCATTGCAAATCTCTTTCGCGGCTTACCGGAGGGTGTCCTGTGAAAAAAGCAACTGATGAAGACACATTGCGAGCCGTAACCGGAATACCGGCATAAGCAGGCGCAGCAATCCCCGAAGTAATCCCGGGAATCTCTTCAAATTCAATTCCGTTCTCAAGCAATTTAATCGCCTCCTCGCTCCCTCTTCCAAATACGTAGGGATCGCCACCTTTTAAACGCACAACCGTTTTTCCCATCTTGGCATAATCCACAATCATTTGATTAATGTCTTCCTGCGGACAGGTGTGTTTCTTGTGTTTTTTACCCACATAAATGCTTTCACAAGCGTCTTTGCAATAGTCAAGCAATTCAATATTTACCAGGTAGTCGTAGAATACGACATCGGCAATTTTTAAGGCTTCAGCAGCCTTTACGGTTATTAAGCCCTTATCTCCCGGGCCCGCGCCGGTTATATATACTTTTCCGTTCATTGTTCTTTTCTTAATATCTCAAAAGTGTTTATCAGCTTTATAATTCCCAGGTATGTCCATCAATCTTATCCAAAAAGGCTTCCACCTTCTCCAGTAGATTGTCTTTCATAAATGCCTTCTTTTCCTTTTCACTTAATCCGGTAGTCTCTTTGACGAACTGATTTCTCAGACGTCCCAATTCCATAACCTCTTCTTTCAAAGAGTTATCAAATTTCTGATCGAGATATTTACGGATTTTCTTAGCTAAATAGGGGTTTTGGCCATTTGAAGAAACAGCTATTTGAATATCGCCACACTGGCTTGCTGCAGCCGGATAAAAATTGGAATAAGCCCTTGAATTAACAGAATTAAACAGGATCGATTCTGCCTCGGCATCAGCACCTATTCGAGAATTGGTTTGGGAACAATCGGTTGCTGCAATCACCAGAAAAAAACCATTCACATCATTTTTCTGATAGGTACTTTTCAAGTAATGAAACGTCCTTGCCTCATGCATGGTCTGTAATTCAACACTCAAATTTGGGGCAATAAGCGTCACCTCAGCTTCTGCCTTAATCAAAGACTTCAACTTTCGTTCAGCAACTTTACCTCCGCCTACAACTAAACAATTTCTGCCCTTTAAATTCAGGCTTACAGGGTACCAGCTCATCGTGCATTTGTATTAATGAATAATTCGATCTTAAAAAAAATCGATAGCACGGTAATCGAACGTCTACGAATTGGGGTGTAAAAAACTATTGCAGATGATAACATATCAACAAACAACTCCCTTCCCCAAGAGTTTTAGGTTTGATTACCATTTTGGCAGGTTTCCTGACTTGTTTCGTAGATCGAATGATCGGTTTCTTTCCTTCCCATCCGCGAAATGCGAACAGTGGATGTGGTAAAAACCATAAAAAACTTACAGTAGCGGGGGCTGTCCCGGATTTTAACCGGATTCCCTTTTAAAGCTCAATCGAAGATGAAGCTTTCACCAAAACTGTGTCAAATGTAGTGGTTTTTTATTCGCTCCAAAATGAATTCAAGATTTTTTTAGGCTTATTCATACTTGTTATAAAACAGCAAGCTTCTGTTTAGAAATTGAAGAATACACTAGAACATAATAAGCCTGCTTCATTCATAAGGAATTCAGCCAATTTAGAAGCACTTCTTTTATCATTCCATCATAAATTGCTTATCTATGCAGAATAAATCCATAAAAGAAACTCAAACAGCACATGCCTTCACTTCAAATATTATCCATTGCCCTTTTAAGCCTTTATGTCATTCTCATTGTCGGTTCATCCCTCTTTTCGAAAAAGAGTGACTCAGTAGAAGGCTATTTTCTGGCCAACAGATCCCTCTCATTTGTAGCACTCGCAATCACCTTTATCGCTTCGTGGTGGGGAGCCGGATCAGCAATTGAAACAGCCGATCATTCCTATCAAAATGGGATCAGTGCTTTTTGGATATACGGCATGCCTGTCCTGTTTTCAACCGGACTACTCTTTGTATTTGCCAGAGCCATCCGAAAAGTGGGCAGCATCACCCAACCCCAACTTCTGGAAGAACGCTATGGCAAAGCTCCTGCTTTAATGCTTTCAGTTCTGATCTTTCTTTTCATGACCATTACGGCAGCCTCCCAAATTGTGGGTATTGGTATTTTCTTCGAAAAATTTCTGCACTTAGATTATAAGTTATCGGCCATTATAGGAACAGCTATTGTCCTCCTTTATTCCTTTTTTGGAGGATTTAAGGCTGTGGTTCGAACTGATATTATACAATTTGTCTTTCTTTTGTCCGCTTCAGTATTGGTTTTCGGATATGCTTACTATTACTCCGGAGGCGTATTGGCTATCGAGAATATTGCAAAAAACAAACAATTAACACACTACTTTTCATTCAGTTACCAGCTCTCAAACAATATGGTTTATATTATCACCTTTGGCAGCGCCTGGATGATACAAGCCAATGTTTGGCAACGCATATCAGCGGCGCGTTCTCCCCAGGATGCGCGTAAAATGATTGGACTCAGCTTTCTGGTCTATATTCCGCTTTATCTGATGGTCACTTTTACAGGGATGCTCGCTCTTGGTTTGTTCGATGAAATGCCACAAGGTGGCGTTATTTCAGGCATCATCAATAATTATATGCCTCCCTTGCTTGGAGCATTGATATTTGTGGGCATTTGCTCAGCCATTATGTCCACCATGGATTCATTGATTAATACAGGTGCTATGGTACTCTGTGTCGATATTTATAAGAATAAATTCAAACCGAATGCCAAACAAGACCAACTCGTAATTATTGGAAAACTAGGAACTATTGTAGTCACTTTTATCGCTCTGTTAATCGGTCTTGAAATTCGTTCGATACTTAAAGTTTCCTGGCTGGCCGCCGACCTGCTTTCAACCGGTGCTTTTGTGCCTTTAATTCTGGGCTTTATCTGGAAAAGAGGAACAACCATTGGAGCCATGTCATCTATGGTTTTCGGGACTGTTTTCTCTCTATATAATCTGTCTGTGGCTTTGGGAGCCAAACTACCCTTGCCTTGGGAAATTGGGACAGCCAAACACGTTTTGGTGGGAATGCTCGGCTCAGCCTTAGTTTATTTCATTGCCAGCTGTCTCAGCAAAGCTGAGACAGCTAAATCAGCATTATTTATTGCTAAAGCTGCGCTTAAAGAGTAAGAGGTTATGAGAGGGAGGTGCTTATAAAGAAGAGGGAAATAAAAAAGGAGCCGACAAGAAAAAATCCTTATCGGCCCCGGAATAAAAACAAATGAATTTGTCTCTTTATAGTCTTAAGAAGCCTTATTCATCTTCTCTAACATCGTTTTTAAAATCACATCGTCTGTTACCTCCATACCTTCGGTGGCCAAACGACCTATATTACGTATTGTCGCTTCAACATCTTCATCAACAATACCATCCACATTACTTAAACATTGACTGTTTAAAGCCAATAGCGATGATTGAATTCCGGCACTCACACTGGCTGAAATTTTATGAGCACAACTCGAGTTGGCTCCATCACAAATCATCCCCGTAACACTACCCGTCATATTCTTTAAGGTCGAACTCAAATGGGTCAAATCGCCTCCCATCATGTAAGTGATACCACAAGCAGCTCCTGAAGTCGACAACAACACGCCACATAAAGCCGACAATTGTCCGATGAAAGATTTCATATGTATTGAAATCAACAAGGCCAATGCCAATGCTCTTAATAAAGTCTCTTCATCAACCTTAAGTTTCTCTGCAACAACCATAATGGGTAAAGTCAGACTCATCCCCTGATTACCACTACCACAATTAGACATTACGGGCATAGAACAGCCAGCCATTCTGGCATCCGAACCCGCTGCAGCCATCATAACCGACTTATTAATGATATCCTCAGAAAGAATGCCTTTCTCGATACTCGTCAACATCGATTTACCGACCTGCAAACCATAGTTCCCTTTAAGACCTTCCTCTGCAATTTTCTTATTCAAATTAACACCTTCAAGTAGAAACTGAAGCTCAGAAATATCAACCGTCTTTATGAAATTATAAATAGATTGAACACTCCAGTCTTCTTGCTCTTCGGTAATTTCTTCTGCTGTTTTTAATTCCTTCGTAAAAATCACCTCACCATTGCGTTCTACTAAAACGATATTCTCATGTCTGTCCTGAATAACGACACGACTTGTATCATCGCCATTATAACAAATACACTCGACGTGAAGCTTAGGCACATCATGCAGCATATGGATTTCCACCTTACCTTCACGCACAAAACAGTTAGCCTGACTTGCTATTTCTTCGCTGATATTTGTAAAAATCTCCAAGCCATTTTTAGAATCACCACCCAGAGCTCCCAAAGCAACCGAAATGGGTAATCCCACCATATTGGATCCTGGTATGCCGACTCCCATTACATTTTTGAAAACATTGCCACTCACCTTCATTTCTACGCGTTCAGGTATAGCATTCAATGTTTCTCTTGCCTTGGCAGCTGCCAAAGCAATTGAAGCAGGTTCTGTGCAACCAGCGGCTGGCACAAACTCCTTTTTTAATTTTTGTAAGTAAACGTCCTTCATTGTTGTTGTTTATTAAAAGCAAGTAATCACTTTTAAATTAGGTTAATAATGATAATAAATGCCTATTGGCATTTCTATCAGCTTTTAATCTCATACCTGAGATTTAAGTTCGACAAAAATGTTCTTTTTTTTTAGAATAAGATGCCCCTAATACATCAAATATTCTCCTTTGTCTGTTTAATAAATTCTATAAAAGAGTGGATCAACCAGTTTATAAAAACGGATCGATCCACAACTAACACAAACTAACAATCAAAATTATTCTGCAGGGTTCATAATCACCTCTACAGTATCTACTTTCTTGAAAAGTTTCTTTGCGAACTTCTTAACAGCAGCCGCATCGATACCTTCAACTAATTTCTTATAATCTTCCTTTGATGTAAATTCTGATCCTAACATCTGATTATTTTTAAGCACTCTTAACCAGAAAGAATTTTGCAATTCAGCTTCTTCTCTACCTTTAATGAAGTTGTTCTTAATTTCATTTAGGTCAGTCGCATCACAAGTTTCTTTTTGAATCTTTGCAATCTCGTTTTCAACAATCTCAACCAGACGGTCACGTTTAGCAGGATCACAGTCAAACTGGATATTCAATGAGAATTCAGGACTTGGTAACTTAGATGCAGAAGGACTCACGCCTACACCATATGAACCACCTTCTTCTTCACGAATAGTTGTCATATAACGCTTTGAAAGAAGTTGAGACACCACATTGAGCATCAACCTATTCTTTAAAGTATAATTAAAATCACCTTGCAAAGCATAAGTCACGGTTGTTTTAGGCACAGCCATCTTACGATCGAAACTCTTGCTTGTTTTTCCTTTGGCAGGACCGACTTTATGGTCTACAAAAGATTCTTTTCTATTAGTCGAACTGATATGACCAATATACTTCTGAATCATTGGCAAATGTTTCTCTTCATCGATATTACCAACAAAAATGAACGTAAAGTCACTCGCATCAGAGAAACGCTCTTTATAAATTTCAGATGCTCTATTGAAATCAATCTTATTAATGAATTCTTCTCCAAAAAGTAATGTCCGTGGAGAATAGTTCGTTTTTGCCAAAGAAATCGTATCCTTAAGTGCTTTATTATTATCCACACCAATGTTTGCTACGTAATTTCTCATACGAGCCATCTGTGCATTGTATGGCGCTTCGTCGAAACGTGGCGCTTCAAAATTCAAATAAAGCAACTGCATGAGTGTCTCAAAGTCTTGAGGAGAAGCAGATCCGGAGAACCCTTCAGTCAACTCGCCCAGATTGGCACTTAAACGAACAATTTTACCCGCAAGTTTCTTCTGCAATTGAGTTGTATTGAACTCACCAACGCCTGACATTTGAACGATACCAGTTGCCATATCAGCAGAAGCAAGATCTTTATCAGCAATTAATGAACTACCACCAAAACTAAATGAAGACATTGAAATGTTATCCTTGGAATAATCTGTAGGAAGAATAACAACTTTTGCTCCATTTTCAAGGACATAACCTTTGGCATCAATTCCTTCAATTTCGAATTGTTTTGTAATCTTGGCAGGATTTAATTCTTTAGCAACAAGAGGCTGATCACCGGCATCATCCTTATAAGCTTCGATATTTGAAGCTTTCACTTTAGCAGCAACAGCTAATAATTCCGCTTTAGTTGGGTAATATTGTGTTGTATTCTCAGGGCCTTTTAATATCAATGCAGAGTTAGCTTCATTAGAATAAGAAGAAACAAATGCATTGACCTCTTCCAGAGTAATTGCAGGAATTGTTTTAGCAGCAAATGCCATCTCCCAATCAATTGAAGGGAATGATTTTGCCTTAAGGTATAAATCACCCAATTGCTTCGCCCAGGAGTCATTACTAATCTTGCTACGATTCGCATAATAAGACTCATATGATCTCATAGTCTGAACCTTTGTTCTTTCCAATTCCGAATTTGTAAACCCATGACGTTTAACTCTTTCAAGTTCTGTCAGAATCTCAGAAAACGCCTCCAGTTCTTTACCTCGTTTAGGTGCCACATAAATGTAATCAGCGCCTTTGGTTCTGGCCATATCAAATCCGCCAAACTCCATGCCTACTGATGAACACTCAAGCTTTTTGCTTAACTCAGACAAACGCGAGTTTAGCATACTATTGAACATCCCTTTAGCCATTGCATTTCTTTCAGTGGCTTCGGTTTTAACCGCATCCAAATCACGACGGAACAGCCACATGATACTAAGGCTATTTTGTTCTTTATCCTTGGCAGCAACATAGCCTAACTCTTTTGAATCTTCAACCTGACAATAAGTACGCTCAGCAGCATTCTTCTTCGAAGGTATCTTTGAAAACAAAGCTTTGACTTTTGCTTCCATCTTCTCTGCATCAATATCACCAACAATAACGACTGCCTGAAGATCCGGACGATACCATTTATGATAGTAATCACGTAGGGCCTGATGGTCGAAATGATCAATCACATCTAAAGATCCAATTACATCACGATCAGCATACTTAGAGTTATTATACATTACATGTGAAGTTTGATCACCTAAACGCTTACGAACATTTCTTCTTGTACGCCACTCTTCGTGAATAACCCCTCGCTCCGACTCAATTTCATTGCCTTCCAACAATAGTCCTCCAGACCAATCATGCAGGACCAATAAAGCCGAATCCAATAAATTCTCGCTGGCAACCGGGATATTACTTAGGTTATAAACCGTTTCGTCCTGAGCGGTGTATGCGTTGATATCCCGACCAAAAAGAATCCCATTCTTCTCCAGGTAATCAAGCATATTCTTACCTGGGAAGTTTTTAAGACCATTAAAAGCCATATGCTCCAGAAAGTGAGCCAAACCATTTTGAGTATCATTTTCGAGAATGGCACCTACATTCTGAACAAAGTAAAAGCTTGCTCTATCCTTAGGTTCCTCATTGTGCATGATATAATAAGTCATACCATTCTCCAACTTACCCGTCTTTACTGCCTCATTGGTAGGCACAGTTGTAGTAAACTGAGCAAACGAACTCAAACCTAATACGCTAAAGCACAATAGGAGAGAAAATTTTAATTTTGAAGTCATATAAAAAGTATTTGATTCAGATTGAATTAGAGATAAAACGGATCTTTAAAGTGGTGTTCGAAACAAAATTATCGCTATCTGAATTTGATTTAAAAGTTAAACATATAGAGGTTTAACTGGTTTTTGTCGACTTTGAAATTCTTCTACTAGTTGTAAACGCCATCTAAAAAAGAAAGGACAGAATCCAAGAGCTCGCTTTCAATTTCCATAAAATCAGATCCGACCAAAGATGATTTTAAAGAAGGTTGTGTCTCTTAGACACCAAACGATTCTATACGGATTCTGCCCCTCTACCGACTAACTAAAAAATAATTTAAAAAACTATTTGCAAACATCTAAGAACACGTGCGTTGCAAAACATTGCCTTATTTACCCTTGAAAACTAGAGAGCAACGCTTTTCCCGTTCTTAAAATTCTTTATCCCTTCATCAAGAAACTTAACAAATGCATCTACATCCAAATCATAAGCTCTTGGGGTATGCAATGCCTTACCTTCATTGTCCAAAAGCACATAGTAAGGTTGAGCATTTACATTATAATTTTCGATTTGATAATTCGCATTCTTTTTTCCCAATGTCTTTTTGGTTTTTCCATCGTAGTTCGAAACGATCCATTCCTCTTCGGGTAATTGTTTCTTATCGTCAACATACATGGCTACAATCACATAATCATCTCTCAGGCGTCTCAACACCTCCGGATCAGACCATACATTCGATTCCATTTCACGACAGTTTACACAACCGTGACCCGTAAAGTCAATAAATAAAGGTTTATTCTGAGCCTTAGCTGCTGCTTTAGCTTCATCCATATCAAAATAACCTTGCAAGCCATGAGGTAAGTGTAGGAAATCGCTATACTTCGCATTAATCTTCTCATGCTTAACGCCTGAACCTGCATTCTCTCTCACTAAAGACTGGATATCAAAATCCAAACTTGCTTTGGGTGGAATATAGCCCGATAAGGCTTTAAGTGGTGCTCCAAATAAACCTGGAATCATATACACCACAAAAGAGAATGAAGCAATGGCTAACATTAATCGAGGAACACTAACATGTTTAACAGGACTATCATGAGAGAACATGAGTTTTCCTAACAAATAAAATCCCATCAGCGTAAAGATCACAATCCAAATGGCTAAGTAAATCTCTCTATCTAATATTCCCCAATGGTATGTCTGATCGGCAATACTTAGGAATTTCAAACCTAAAGCCAATTCTAAGAAACCTAAAACAACTTTTACAGAGTTCAACCAGCCTCCGGACTTTGGCATATTGCTTAACCAACCCGGGAAAATAGCAAACAAGGTAAATGGAAGTGCAAAGGCCAATGAGAAACCTAGCATACCAATAATTGGCATCAACACTTCACCACCTGCTGAAGCAACCAAAATAGATCCTACAATGGGTCCTGTACATGAGAATGAAACCAATACAAGTGTAAAAGCCATAAAGAATGAACCCATAAAACCGCCTTTATCTTCATTGGCAACAGACTTGTTCACCATCCAGCTAGGCATTGTAATTTCAAACATTCCAAAAAAGGAGAATGCAAACACAACAAAAATGATGAAGAATAATAGATTCGGAATCCAATGTGTACTTAAAAAGTTGGCAAAAGCGGGCCCCATTACAACGGCTAGAATTGTTCCAATCACCGTATAAATTGCAATAATTGAAAAACCATAGAAGAAGGCATTCATTCTACCCTTCGCTTTATTGCCACCACCACTATGCATAAAATAACTCACCGTCATCGGGATCATTGGGAATACACAAGGGGTTACAATAGCAATTAATCCACCCAGAAAAGCTGCAATAAAAATAGTCCAAAGACCTTTCTTAGCGCTATCTTTCTTTTGAACAGGAGCTGCTTCTTTTATTTCAGCCTTAACATCATCCTTTACAACAGCAGCAACGTCTTTCTTTTCTTCTTTTACAACTGGCTTGGCAGCCGATTCTGTTTTAGCAAGCGCATTTGACTTTGCTGTTAAAGACAAATCAAAATCTTCTTCACCCGTTACACAACGACCTGACACATCAGAACAAGCCTGATAGTCGAAAGAACCTGCAACTCTTAAGTTTACTTTAAGAACTTTAACTGTTTGACGGAATTCAGCTTTTTTCTCAAAATAACTGACGTCTCCTTCCCAAACTTCGTCGAAGTGCTTTACCGGTTTAATTGGGATGACTTTACCAACCAATTCGTAAGAATCATTTTTAGTAAAATTAAACGATGCCACTATGGGACCCAGATCCGGATCAAAATCGTTGGAATACACATGCCATGTATCCTGGATATCTCCCTTAATCAATACTTCAAGAGTCTCTCCAACTTTCACATCCTTCTTCGAAAATTCAACCTTCCATTTTGCCGGCTGAACAATCTGACTAAATGCACTCAAAGTAATCATGCTGCTCATTATAAAAAATAGAGCAAACTTAAAATTCAATTTCATTGGACTTAATTTTTGTTAGTTGTTGTGTGTGACAATCGCTTATCACTGATTTTTATTTTTATCATCCTTTAAAAAGGATCGTCTTTTTGTTTTCCTACATCCATAAGACCCCTATTTCATTAAAAAGGGTGAATCAGATTTCATTTTTTTTGTCAAAAAAATGTTAAACTCAGCAAGATAGCTCCCATATTAATAAACAATCACCACAAGTGTTTTGTTAATATAAGATCCGACAAAAAGCTGATTTGTCTACAACTTACACTTTCAGATATAATCCAGATTAGATAAAAATAGGAAATGAATAGATACCGAAAAAAAATATCCTTTTCACCTTTCATTATAATTCTGGCATCTTTAAAACCATAAGTTCAGGTAAAATTGAAAAAATCAAATTAAAATAAAGCCTATTTCGCTCGTTTTTTGTCCTCAGTTCCTTTCTTTTAACAAGGAGTTAACAATTGCAATCTTAGAATTTCATCAAAAAACAGAAGCCACCCCAAACTGCACTGCCCAAAAAAATTCAAACAATCAAAACTACTCTTTACAAAGATTTTTGTATCAATTGCTTAAGTTTCTCATCCGAGGGACGGGGTGCAAAGGCATCAATGATTTTCCCATCCTTGTCGAATACCATAAAACGAGGAATGCCATTAATCAAATAGTTTTGAAACTCTGATCTATCGGCCATGTATTGCAAAGACGTTTTTTCATGCTTTTCAAGATATTTCCTCCAAATTGACTCTTTGCTATCTATACAAACTGATATAAACGCAACCTTATCATTGGCAAACTCTTTAGCCAATGCTTCGAAATAAGGCGATTCGGCCTTACAAGGTCCACACCAGGTGGCCCAGAGATCAACCACTAAAATCTTGCCTTCAAAATCCTTCTTAGACACCGATTTACCTGTTAAATCGGTTAGCTGAAAATCCGGGGCATTCTGGCCTGGAAGCAAGCTATTGTACTTTTCAAATGCTTTGTTCAAAACCGATTTATAGGCATCAGTTTTTAATCCCTCTGCTACCTTTACTTTCTCATTCAGCACCTGCTGTACTGGCCCTTGATGACCTAATTTCTGAGTGATACTGTAAACTTTAATAAAATCGTCTGTCTCAACAGTTAATTCCATATCCTTTTCTTCTCTGAGACGCTTAAACAGCATATATCGAAACTCTTCCAACTGTAAAAATTCCGAACGAAATCCTGCTAAATTCACATATCTCTTAAAATCGTCATTAAGAATTGGTTTAACAGAATCAGAAACAGCCTTAGCTTCCTCGTAGCTTTTAAATTTCCCCGAAAAAGTTAGATAAGTCGGATAGGATTTTAATGAGATGGCAGCATTTAGGTAGTTTCTTGTCTTTTCTAATTCAACAAAATTCGGTGGTAAATTCGGGTAGAGCTTTAGCGAATCCATTAATCCACTCATTTTTTTCTCTATTTCTTCTTTCACAAATTCGTACGAATGGTTCTCTTTTAGCATTTGACCAGCCTGTAAAAAAGATCCTGCTTTGGGGAATGGCTTATCTTTGAGATACCTGTTGGGTTCAACTCCGATGCCCTTAAATTTGGCATTAGTAGGAGAATCTTTATCAATGTAAACCTCCAGGTTGTAGCCCGGTTGCAAGTACAATGTATTTCTGCCCAACTTAAAATAAGTCGGCTGTGTCAAATTCAATTCTATTTCAAAACAGCACGAATCATCAGTCTGTATTTCTACACCTTCCTTTAAAAGAATAGCCTCAGGGCTTTGATTTACCAAGGTAACTATCTTGTCAAAATTCACTAGTCGTCCCTTAAATTTAACTGATTTACTCTGATATTGGCTACAGCCAGTAAATACCAGACAGAATAAAATAACGACACCATATATATATTTGTTAAGATTTTGAATACTCATGTTTAATTGTTTTAATATTTTTTACAATATGAAAAATTTCTTCTGCCCCAAGCTCCCTGATTAAAAAGTATCAGTATCATTTCTGAATATACACCCAAACAAAACCTCCCACGTAACTATTTTGTGTTTTAAAATCAGACAAGAAAGCCCATTTCTTTTCACTCTCCTGCAAATATTTCTGAAACCCCATAAGCATTTCATCAGGTAAATTATTCCATGCCAACCCCTTTGCTTCAACCTCGGTTAAATCGGTATTGGCATTCATCAGCTTTACACATTCTTTATCCACAAAATCATAATAGGTTTTAAAAAAGGCTCTTCTCTCTTCTTTACTTCCTTTCGCAGCCGTTTCTTTTTGCTTTTTAAGCATCATTTCTTCGGATGATAACTCCCTAAAAATCTCTCTTTCTGTGTACACATCACCTACCAGAATATCTAACTTACCATCACCATTATAATCATGCACAAATAGCTTTGATCGATATCCGTGTGGCTGATTTTCTCCCACCAGGGCTTTTGAATGATTTCGTTTGTTCATAATTAATACTTCAGGTTTTGAATCAAATTTTGGTTCTTTAGCAGTTCCCGTATTCAGGCAAACAAACACATCGCCCGACTCGCTGCCACATACCAAATCGAAACGCCCGTCACCGTTCCAATCAACAGGAACAGTATGACTCGAAACTTTTTCATAACCTTCAGTATAAGGCATTATATCGATGAATTCAGGAACTAAAAAAGCAGCTTGTTTTCGGGTTCCAACATTTCGCGACACGGCTACTCCTTTAAAGCGAACACCCCATACCAAATCTAGCAACCCGTCGCCATCCCAATCGAAAGGGGCTACGGTAGTTGTATGCCCGGGGTTTAAAGTATTTCCTAAAGTATCTCTGATAAATACAAAGGGTTCGAAGTTACCGTCTTCTTTACCTTTAAAAAAGTATGCCTGACCGGGAAACGATCCCGAAACCAAATCATCAATGCCATCGCCATTAATATCGGCCAAACCCGGCACAAAGCCGACGCAACAATCGCATGGCACAAAAGCTCTGTCGTTACCGGCCTGTATTTCTCCATGGTAGGTATATTCGGGTTTGATGTTATCTCCATTATTCAAATATATTTTACAAGCCCCTTTGGTCAGGCAATGTCCAGAACGAACTGTATCAGTTTCAAGCCGTTCACGTCCATAATAACCCAAAAGTAAATCAAGCTTTCCATCCTTGTTTATATCATACAAATAAGGGGCGGAGTGCCCCGACTCATGAACATTAATAAATTCAGCACCTGTTTTTAACCGAAATGGTTCCTGAAATGATCTATTTTCCACCTGTGCTCTCACTCCCTGAACGAACAACATAGATATTAAGAATGCATATATTGTAAATTTCATTGTCTTTTTATTTTTTTCTTAGTTTTAACTCCTTCTGAATCCCATCGTAGAAGCAATTCTTCTTATTTTCTCCTGTCACAATTTGAGTTTCTAAACTTGCTTCGCCCAGCATACATAGGTCGGAACTACACACTTGAAAAGAAGCATTAACACCTATTTTCGAAGGATTTATTTTTTTATTTGCACATAGCTTATACAAGACCATAAAATCGGAATCATAAATCATATTTGTCCCTCCTTTACTGCTTTCCACAACAACCGGACCTGGCCAGATCGTATCGTTAACCACTATGCCATCGGGCAATGATAGAATAATTGAAGTAGGTCTGTTCTTTCCCGTATTCATGGCTGTGTAGGTGTGCCAGTCTTCTTCCAGATCAAAGCAAACTGCTAAAACAAATTCGCCTCCTATTTCAATTTTATCATAATCGGTGAATATTCGAATATTTAATTGTTCCATACCATCAGATGACAGATCATAGAAGTTACGATCAAATGACTGACCTTTTATATGAACATGAACAAAAAATAGGATACCTAACAAGCAAATTAAATTCTTCATTTCTTAATCTTTTTTAGTAAATCAAACACTTGTTTTTTAGTTGCCTAAATATTTTTTCAAAGTATTAATCATCTCTTCTCCTCTTAACCCCCGAGCGACTATTTTCCCCTGAGAATCGAGCAAAATAATATGAGGAATCCCACTAAAAGCATAAGCATTTTTAATTTGGTTCATCTCCTCTTGTGTAACCAATAATTGATTCCAATGACTCTCATCCTCTTCTATAGCGGCACGCCACGACTTTTCCTTACTATCAAAAGAAACACCAAGCACAGCCAATTGATTATCATCATATAAATCAATCGCTTTTTTAAAATAAGGCGTTTCCAAACGGCACCAATAACACCAGCTAGCCCAAAAATCAACCAAAACGTATTTCCCTTTGAAGTCACTTAATCTTTTGGTTATCCCTAACGTATCGGTTCCTGAAAAATCGGGCGCATTTTTCCCTACAACACTCTTTTCAAATCTTGTTAAGGTTTGTTCAATTTTTTCAGCCCATAGTGACTCTAATGCTTTTGCTCCTAAACTTTTATAATTATGTCGAATTTCATCAATTTTTTCCTGAGTATAGAAGTTTTTAAAATAGACGAACCGCTTATAAAACAGGTATAAACCAAAAGGAGAATTCTGATTCTTTTCAATCAATTGCTCGGTTTTACGATTAACCATTTGCCAATATTCTGCATTGAGCTGAGAAACCAATGAATCATTGGACTTTTGTTTTGCTTCATTAATCCTTTCGTCGCAAACCTGCAAACGTTCCGCTTCTTTTGATTGGCTCAGTTCCTTTTTATAGGTCTCAAGCATTTGATGCTCTGGTGATCCGGAAACATCCATGGCGATTTTTCCATTGGTAACAATTAAGGATGTTTTAATGAGAGCCGGAATCACAAAAAGGGGAACCTTATTTTTTGCTCTTCCGATATAACAGATTTGGCTTTTCAGATTTCTGGTATTTATTTTAAACCGGTTATTATTAACCATAGCCGAATCTAGTGGTTCCCTACTACTTTCAGAATAAAGATAAATTTTTTCCCAGTTTTCACCAGAGATGCATCCTTCGATACAAGGTCTTTTTACGTTACAGGAATAAATACAAATGAGAACAAATAGTGGCACTAATTGCCTAAAATACTTTCGTTGCATAATTAATAAATTCAATAGTTGTATATATGATCAATTACAAACAATAGTACAAGCCTGCATGATCGATTTGAAGAATACCACATCATTTTAAATTAACATCTCGTTATGGAAGACGGCCAGATGAATTTGTATTCTAAATGCCCTTTCTAAACAATAGTCTAATAGCCTAAAAAAAGCAGAACAATCCCATTTGCTGCCATATCATTAATGATACAGTAGCATGAATTCGGTAGAACTCCGTTTGTAAAAAAACCGAGAACTACCGAACTTTTTCTTTCTAGTAAGTGTTTTGCTTAATCACGCCTAAACTTGATTCCACTTCGGTATTAGGAATTGGTCTGGCCCATTTTCTGTCCCCTTTTCTTAGTTCGTAGGTTACAAGTGGCTCTCCACTTAACACGGCAGAACTATTATATGGGTAAAATTCTCTTGACAGATTTACATCATCATAGCTCACCTCATTGTTATTATAGCGTCTGTAATCGTACCAGGTAAATACAAAAGGTCTTTCGATTCTTCTTTCACGAATGATTAGTTTCACAGCTTCTTCCTGAGTATTTGCAACCAGTTCGGTATACATATCAGAATCAATTCTTTTTACACGTAGCTGCTCCACCACATTCATGGCATCCTGCCAACTGCCGGTTCTAGCCAAGGCTTCTGCTTTTATCAAAATCATTTCAGAAGTGGTTGGTCCGGAAGGTATATTATACGTTCCCATAGCAACATATCCGGGATAACTAACTCCAGTTCGATCACGGGTATAGGAATAGTTTTCCACAAAATTATACTTGTATCTTAAGTCAGATTGCTGATCATACAAATCCATTAACTCCTGACTTGGTACATACCATGCATAGCCGTGATAAGCCAACCTTGTGTAATAGAATTCCTTGTATGAAAGAACCTCCGATGTCGTAACATAATATGTATCAGGGTAATTTACCTCAAGCTGTTCGTTGTTCACAGTTACGGTTGATTCATAAAATGCCATTTCGCTATTGTAATCGAATAGCTCGGAATAGTCGCCCAAAGCTGCATTGGCGTATTGCAAGGCTTTCGTATAGTTATTCACACTTAAATAATAGCGTGCAGCAAATGCTTTAGCCGCCGATGAACTTCCCCGCCAGGGTCTGAAAGTTCCTGCCTTAATAATTGAATTTTCCAACTTTAGAGCTTCCTCAAGGCAATTTTCAATTTCAATGTAAGTCTCTTCGAGAGTGCTGCGTGCTATCGACTCCTCAAAAGAAACCGAATTTTTCAGAGATATTCCCAATTCATTCTTTGTTGATTCATCGTATGGCAAGCAAAAATTATTAACCAACATCCAGTAACTGTATGCCTTAATCAAGTAGGCTTCAGCTTTAAGTTCTGCCTTTTTCTCTTCCGATCCGCTTACAGCATCCAAATAATGCAAAACCATATTGGCATAAAATATTTTAGTATACTCACTACTCCAAAGGGTTTCTTTTCCATCATAGGCTGTATATTCCACATCCCAGGTCGCAACCTGTACCAGATCCATAGATCGGTAAGCACTTGCGTTGAAACCATTGTATAAATCAGCTGACACTTCCCAATCATCGGTGCACAAAACAGCGTTCCTGCTTTTATCTTGGTAGAAATAAGAGTAATTCCCAAGTAAAGCATCCAACTGTTCTATCGTCTCAAGTGGTAAATTAGTCGATTTTGAGGGTACTTCATCCAGATAGGAATTACAACTTCCCAATAGGGTACCTATTATTAAGATTAAAATATATCTTTTCATTTTTTTCATCATTTTATCAGTTAAAAGTCAACATTAATACCAAAAGTGAATTCAGGTTCAGGTTTATAAGAGCCCAAAGGGTATTCAGGATCTTCATTATACTTATTCGCATAGATAGAAAACACATTATTCACCTGCGAGTAAATTCTAACGCTTTCCAAGCCTGTTTTCTTTAAAAACTTCGAAGGAAGATTATAAGTTAAATTCACTTCCTGCATCCTCACATGATTAGCACTTTCTGTCAGATAAGAGAATGATCTCCAAAAACGATCCCAAAAATAGTAACGGCTTTCGGTATCATTTTGAGGCAGTGGCATCATTTTATCCGCATCGGCATTCAACACCTCTGAGAATCTTGAATTAGGAACCAATGCATTGTAATTGTACGAAGTCCTTCTAAACACATGCCCAAATTTACCGGTCATAATACATGAAATATCGAAATCATGAATTTTAAAACCGAATGACAATCCCATTACCCATGGGGCCACGGTTGTTCCTTGGGAATAGGCATAATTCATCACATCATCGGCCGGCCAGGTTCCAAACCCATACAATGTACCATCTTTACCACTTATTTGTGGCTGCATATTTGGCTTTGCATCTGTTCCCATATTATGTAAACCAGCATAATGACTGCCAAAAATTGTATTTGCATTTTCACCTTCGACAAAAGCAGTAGTTTCACCTGCTCTCATTGGCAGCAAATCATTGTGATGAAACTTATCTCTATAGAGTTTTGTTACTTTATTATGGTTGTAAGACACATTAAAGTTGCCATAAAAATCCACCTTGTTTGCAATAGGTAACCTGGTTCCAACTTCAATCTCAATTCCTTTATTGATCATGTCGGCCGCATTCATCTTTTGAGAAACAACACCATTAACCGCAGGAATAGAAACACTTGCTACAAGATCCTTTGCTGATTTATGGTACACATCCACCTTCCCAAACAACTTTCCTCTAAACAATGAATAATCAATACCCAAGTCCAGAGTACCGGTTTTTTCCCATCTTAAAGTTGGATTACCATAGCTTGATATACGGGCATAGGGTTCATTTGTATAAGTATTGTTGTTTGGATACATGCTTATTAAAGGCAGGAAAGAAGTCGAACGATCCACATTTCCGTTGTATCCATAAGTCGCACGCAGAGCTAATCGATCTACCCACGACACATCCTTCATAAAATTCTCTTTCGAGATTTGCCAACCCCCACCTATCGACCAAAAAGGTGAATATCGATAAGAGGGATCATCGGTAATTAAATTTGAAGCATCTGTTCGGGCACTTCCCGATAGGGTATATTTATCGTTATATGTATAGGCTGCATTAAAATAAGCTGACACATATTTATCGGTATTATACCCAAATTCATGAACCTTGTTTTTGTATATGGTTGTTTTGTATCCATACCAATTGTAAATGGCCAGGTTACTATTTGTATAACTACCTAAACCGTTGGGTAAAGTCCCTACGGTTAGTTTATCATCATCATAACCGTAAACTCTTGGCTCAGTAAAAGTTTTAGTTACTCTTTTGTTGAGCTCCATACCCGCTATGGCATTGAAAGAATGTTTCCCAAAAGTCCGGTCAAAATTTAATTGATTTCTAAAGGTTAAACTTCCGATTTCACTCCTATTCTGATCCAGATAATTACCATTTGGAATATTTGGGGTTAACTTATTATCTGCCCGATTCCACTGAGTGTAATAATTAATTTCCGATCTGACAGCATAAGTGCCCTCTCCCAAAATGTTTTTATTTGAGCTATTAAAGCTCTCATATTGAATTTGAGAATTAAATTTCAAGCCCTCAAAAGGCTTAAAAACCAAGGCTCCCTGAAATCTTGTTTGAATTTCCTTATTTGTATAATCTGTATTCTCCATTTCTGTAATGGGATTGTAAGACAAATCGGAGTAAGGAAAACTCTCTTTCGGCCAATATCGGTCAAAATTTGGCATATACATTCCTTTGTAAACAGGAAGTCGATTCCCCGATTCATCCAACAACATCTCATATGGAGCAATACTTTTGATATCTGCCAAGGACGCATTATTGGAAGATTGTTTGTATCCATACATCCCACTAAAACTAAAATCCAGCCATTCAAAAATCTGGGCAGAATTTCGATAGTTAATTAAAACCCTCTTATTTTCCTTCCCCTTTAAATAGGACTGATTGCCTTCATACATAATTGAAAGGCTATTATTAAACTTCTCAGATCCAGAGGAAATTTGCAAATTGTGCTGATGAATAAAAGGATTTTTCATCAAATGATCTTCTATCTGTTTTTGATTGTTCTGGGAGGCATACTTAGTAAGTCTGGCATCAAGTTCTTCATCCGACAAATAACCCAGATTATGCTCATTCAAAGCAACTCTACCTGGTGTTAAAGAAGACATAATTGACATTTCCTGATCTATCATTTTGTGAGAACCAGCGCCCCATTTACCAAAAGACATTTTCTCATAAGCAACAACATCTTCAGAAGAAGCTCTATCCAGCAGATAACTGAGATCAGGCTTAGAAGAAAATTTGACAAAAGAATTAACAGATACTTTTAATTCGCCTTTTTTCAGGTTCTTCCCGCTTTTTGTTGTCACTACAATGACTCCATTCGCAGAACGGGCTCCCCAAATTGAAGCCGCCGAAGCATCTTTTAGAACAGTTACACTTTCCACGTCATTGGGATTGATAGAAGAGAAATCGCCTTCAATGGCAAAACCATCTACCACAATTAAAGGTTTCGAGTTTGCAAACAAACTACTTTTACCACGAATTTCAAAAGTTGGATTTCCTTCATCATCAAATGTCGCCTGAACCCCAGATACATTACCTATCAACCGAGAGCCTATGTTGGTACTCGGTTTATCAATTTGATCTTTGGATACCAAATTAAAACTACCTGTTGCCCGCTCTTTAGAAATTGTCTGGTAACCCGTTACCACAACTTCACCTATGATTGCCGCATCTTCCTCAAGCGTCACATTAATTACTTTTTGTCCCGTATAGGTCAATTCCTGCGATACCATCCCAACAAAAGAGAACACCAAAACAGCATTATCACCTTCAATTTTGATACTGTACTTACCATCAATATCGGTAGCAACTCCAGAGGTGGTTCCTTTTACAACTACAGAAACACCAGGAAGGGTATTGCCATCGGCATCGGTAACGGTTCCTTTGACTTCTTTTTCCTCTTGTTTTACTTCTTTCTCAATTACAATGGGTTTCTTCGTAATCAAAACATAATCATCTACAATTTCGTACTGCAAAGAAGCCTGATTACAAATTTCTTCCAAAGCGTCTTCCAAACTCACATTTAAAAAATCAACATCAACCGTCAAGTCACTGTCAATCTCATCTTCACTATACATGAAAAATGTCCCCGTCTGAACTTTAAATTCCTTAAAGACGTCTCTCACAGACATCCTTCCCGACTCAATACTAACCTGCTGCCCCATCACCGATGCTGACAGTTGCATAGAACAGGCTAATATTAACAATACACTTATCTTCATAATACGTGCGATTTTACTAATGGTAGGTGATAAACACCTCCACTTTCCTAATTTTTTCATACTTTTGGGTTTAGGTTACTTAATGCCATTGCTTCAACAATGGTTTTTAATTATCACTAGCGGGAAATACGGCAAATATTTCCCGTTTTTTTTGTCTGCAGTTCAACTCCAGTCGATATCCGACTTCCTTTTATATGTTCTACGCATAAGTAAGCCCAGAACGACTTTAAGTTATTGACGTCCAACAACGATATACTTCCCTTTGATTGCAAAATCAACATCTGCAATGCGTTCTATCATATTAAGAGCATATTCAAATGAATTCTCTTTCTCAAAGGCCCCGGTAAAACGGATATGTTTGTATTCTTCATTCATAAAAAAGAAATCAACATCATACCATCGTCCCAATTGAATCATAATATACTCAAGCTCCATATCCTCAAATTCATAAACGCCACTCACCCAAGACGTATACAAATCAGCATCCACTTTTTTAATCATGATCTGATCTTTCCCTCTTAGAATGGTTGATTGATACCCCGGCTTCAATATTTCAGTTTGATTTAAATTGTTGATCTGCACAGATCCTTCGACAAGTGTTGTCGCTATAAAATTCTGATCATCATAGCCCGATACATTAAATTTGGTTCCCAAAACTTTCACTTCTGAATCATGAGTATGGACAATAAAGGGAGCTTGCTTATTGTGCGCGACCTCAAAATAGGCCTCTCCAGTCAAATACACATCTCTTTTACCTTTCAAAAACTTAACCGGGTATCGCAATTTGGTATCAGCATTCAACCATACTTTAGTACCATCGGTCAGGGTTAATGAATACTCCCCTCCTCTAGGCACATCAATTGTATTGTAAAGCAGTTCTATTTTCTTTGTTGTTTTTGAAGTATAGGCCAGATTATTAGCTGAATCTTTAGAAATCTGAGTTCCATCTTTTTCAGATATCAGCTGTTCAATATTATCTTGTAATTTAACTTTTGAACCATCAGCTAAGGTTAAAGTCGCTTTTTTATTTCCTGCATGAGCAAATTCAGCAAAATTATAAGCCTTTGAAAAATCAACCTTTTCAACTTGATTCTTTAAAACAAGAGTACTCACAACAGCAATAATCAAAACGGCAGCGGCATAAGGAAGCCAGGTAGATAGCTTCCAGGTTTTCGTTTTTTTCTTTGTGATATTTGATGCAATACTATTCCAGGCCTTTTGCTGATCAAGCTGATGATAAAAAGCTATTGAACGCCCCTTAAGATAAAGTTTACGATAATGATTAAACAGACGTCTGTTTGCCTCATTTTCTGAAAGAAAATTATCTAAATCTCTTTTTTGTGTATCAGACAACTCTCTTTTTGAATAGTCGATTGCCAGATTAATAATATATTCCTCTTTTAATTTCATGCTATGATATATTCGTCGGATAAGATGTCATAAATCCTTCCCTTTATTATTAGGATTGATGAAATGCAAAATGGGTGACAAATAAAAAGAGAATTTTTACGACAGGCTTAAAAAAACACCCCAGGGATAAGATAATCAAAGTTCTCCATGAATACAAAAAGGATAAAAAATGAGAATAGCAAAGGTCAAATAAAGAGCTTAACTTTAAACTTAAAGACTACAGAAACATAAACAAGATGATAACATCCAAAGAATTACGAAGTTGTTTCAATGCCCGTGCGAAATGGGTTTTAACGGTATTAACCGAAATATTTAAATCCTCAGCAACATCCTTGTATTTCATATTCTGAAAGATAATCGCTTCAAATACGTTTCTGCTTTGTTGTGAAAGGTTTTCTAACTCCTGATAAAGTTTTACTTTCATTTGTTCTAAATCTTCAGGATCAAAAGAATCATCCATCAAGATATCAAACTCATCATTCATGGTTTCAATTTGATAGCTCTTATTTTTACGAATGTAATTCAGAGCATTGTTTTTTACTGATGTAAAAAGGTAGGATTTTAATGAAACATTCAACTGTTTAACTCTGTTATTTTCCCAAAAACCTATAAATATATCTTGAACCAAATCTTCAGCCAAATCGAAAGAATCAATATATTTTAAAGCGAACACACAGAGAGGAGAATAATAAATATCAAACATTTGGCGCAAACCAGACTCGTCGCCATTTTGTAATTTCTGTATAATTAATTGCTCCTGATTGTTCATAGTAGGTGCTAAAAATAGAAAAGGATATTGATTTTACAAAAAAACTCCCCTTGAGAACCTTAAAACACAACTAATTTCTATAAAGCCTGAATCCGCCTGTTAATTATACTCTACACATACGAATCTTGCTTTTTATAAGTCCAAGTTTGATAAAAAAAGAACATATATTCCTACAAATCAAGCATCAGACAATCCACCTTAGGTTTTAGGTAGATATATCAGTCCCCATACAAGCATCTTTAAAGTACAGCTAAAACAGAATGGTTTGGATCAATAAACCCATCTTTAACCTAACTTGTAAAAGACTTTAGAGGTAACCTTAATATTATGTTTTAAAAACCCAATAAAGCTTACCCGAAGTTAACCCGAAGAAAGACCAAAGTTACAAGCCTGATTAATTGAATTTATTATTATTAACAAAACAAACTTAAGGTTTATTTTTTAGTACAGAAGATCGGGTATTATGATGTAGAAACAGAAAAACCACCCCCGTTGTGGAGGTGGTATATTAATTGGTTTTCCGTCCATAATTATGCTCTCATTCAGATGACATCATTCCCTACAGGAGATCAATGGCATTCTTTACAGTACTAACTGAAGGATGTGTATTATTCCCTCCTGCCTTTTCATTATTATCAAAAAACAATTTAAAGTGTTTTAAAGCTTTTTCCTTATTTTCAATTTTCAAATAAAGCTTAGCTAATAAGAAATTACCCATAATCACTCCGTTATCAGTAGCTGCCAAATCATGACCTATTTTCAAGGCTCTATTTATTGATTCCTTAGAGTCTTTAAATTTAGGATTTCTCACAACCTCATCACCAATACGAAGTAACAAGAAGAACTTTTGATTTTCATCGTACTGTTCAGCTTCCTGCAACTTTGAATCAAACCATTTTCTAAATTGCCCCTGTGCGAGATAATAGGAATAACTAAGATCTTTTCTTAAAGCCTCAATTTGAGGGTACATATTGTCTCTTTCACACAGGTCAACCTCCTTATTCAAATCAGAAAGACTTTTGCATATGTTAGCATATTGACTCAAGTGAGTTCTTATTGCATTTTTAAAAACATTTTTATACTCTTTCTCATCAACCTTATCTAATATGCTCTCTTTATTTTTTAATAAGTACTGATATTCCTTACTTCCATATTTTATCATCGAACCACTTACGACATAAAACAAATCCCTGGTTAAGAATTTTTCAAGAGAATATGTTTCAATTAATTCATTTGATACCACCGCAACATTCACACGGTCATATTGTCTTTTTAAGGCAGTCAAATAGGTCATTAAAAAATCATATTCTCTATTCCCATTTTTGTATTTTTCCTTTAGTGTTCCAATTCTCAAATCGGGATCAATGGCACATTTTGCTCCGGCAATCAATTCTTCTGCAGGCTTCCCACCTACCATTTTGTGAACTTCATTACCCTCATAATCTAAAAAAAGTAAGGTTGGAAAAGACTTAACCAGATACTTTTTACAGAGTTCAATCCCTTCACCCTTTTCCATGTCTATTTTAAAACTTACGAAATGCTGATTAAAATAGTCACCGACTTCCTTTTGAGGGAAAATAGTCTTCGATAAATACTTACATGGACCACACCAACTTGTGTAGCAGTCCATAAAGATCAACTTGTTTTCTTTTTTTGCTTTTGCCAAAGCTTCCTTAAAAGTTCCATGTTCGAACTCAATACCTTGAGCAAACAAGCCACTACAGATAAATGTAGCTACTATTAGTACTAAAACCTTTTTCATTTTTATCTTTTTTAATGATTATATGAAAACTATATATACCCTATCACACCTGGTTTCTACTTTAAAACCTCTTCAATTCTATTTCGTAAATTTTGACCGTGTAGACCTTTATCTATAATTTTTCCATTGGGATCAAGCAGGAAAATAGCTGGGATAGATGTAATATTATAAGAATCACTCACTGATTTGGTATCGCGAACTTGCTTCCATAGCATTTGTTCTTTATCTACAGCTTTAAGCCAGGCCTTTTCATTAGCATCAGTACTTACAGACAAAATCTGCAATCCTTTTGATTGATAATCTTTGTAAATCTCTTTCAGATTTGGGATTTCTGCACGACATGGACCACACCAGGATGCCCAAAAATCTACTAAAACAAATTTTCCCTTATACATCTCTAAAGAAACATCCTCTCTACTCACTGACTTTAGCGTGAATGCAGGAGCTTGCTTACCAATAGAAACTCTTAACTGATTGGCTCTTCGCACAATCAGTTTTTGCAGGTAATAGGATTGATGTATATCCTTTGAGAAAGCATTTACTATCTTATTTAGAGTCTCGACATCAGCTCCCCAGTATTTTTCGTAGAATAAGCGACTTAATGGGATACTTGCAGAATAATCTTTGACTAAATCCCATAGTTTGGCAATATAGTTATCAACTATTCCCTGCTCTTCCGGAGAAAGGTCATGCTTATACTTCAATTGATTGTAAGCCTCATAATCCAGCTTTGCTAATAATTCATGGTATTCATCATTAACAGCGGAACCTTCTCCTACGATCACGCCATCTTTTTCAAAAATTCTTATGATTCCAGGCTCAGAAAAGACGGTGTACCTTTTAGAATCATCACCTATTTTAATATAAACGGGTCTGCAGGCAAGCTCTGTATCCATTTCTATTTCAAACTTACCATCGATTACTTTAGCCTTATAGCTTAAGCTATCCGATTCCTTTTGTGAGTGAACCTCTTGGTAGGGATAAATAACAACTTCACCATCACCACCAGAAAGCTGGCCTTTAATAATGCACTTATCACTTACTTTGCTGCACGAGAATAGCATTACCAATGCCATAAAGGCAAATAGTTTAAAAAACTTCATCATAAAATAAATTATTAATTAATTGTATTACGATCACCTCAAAGTATCGAAATAGACTCCTCTGGCTCAATAAAAATTCCAACCGAGGTTTTCAATAAATGGAGATAGAATAATAGCCCCGGAATAATTCCAGGGCTATTTAATTGTAGGGCTTTACCCTCTCTGATTATAAACTAACGCGGGTTTTGTTCTATTTCCGGATTCTTAATCATATACTTTACAGCAATTGGGTACACCCATCTCTCACTGTTTGGTTCAAGTACATAATTATCTCCATTTACTGTTCGCTGCAAACTAATATTTGCATTATCATTAGCATTATAACGCTTCAGATCAAACCATCTTAAGCCCTTAAAGGCCAGCTCACGTCTTCGTTCATCCTTTACCAACTGTAAGGCTTCATCTTTATTTGAGGCAGTTAAAGGCACGTATGTATCTGTATCGTATCTTTTTTCACGAATCAAATTTAAATCGTCAATTGCCAAATTATAATCACCCACACGAGCAAGACACTCAGCACGGTTCAATATCACTTCACTAACACTTAGCCCAATCTCTCTACCACTTAAGTACTCAACAATATATATCACATCAGCAAAAGGCGGAAACCACTCAAGCTCCATCATCCCCTTCCATCGCAAATCTGAATCTACATCATATAGATTTTTTAATTCCTCGCTGGGATAAATAAGAGAATATCTATTGGAAGCCCCCTTATTCAAAAGTACTTCCTCATTAAATACATTTTCTGGCAGATCAATCACATTAGGATACCAGGCATTCTTCTCGAGCGCTTTATAATCATACAAAAAGTCATTAATTTCCAAACATTTATCCGCAGCAATTAAAGCATTTGCATAATCGGCTTTGTACAAATTCACCCTTGATAGAAGAGCATAAGCCGATGCCGTAGTTGGTCGATGATTAAACTCACTTGTTTCGGGAAGCAAATCGATAACTTCATTAACATCATCTTCAATGAATTTATAAATTTCGGCTACAGTTGCACGGGGAATACTTCCTTCTATTCTTGGTACGGTTATCAGAGGCACAGCCAGATCAAGATCAGCTGTCGCTTTATTATAATGCTTTCCGTAAATATTAGTGAGTATAAAATAGGCAAAAGCCCTTTGAATTTTAGCCTCAGCATATAGTTGCTTCTTTTCCTGCTCGTCGCCCTCGGTAGTCAGTACCTCGGAGATAACTACATTACAAACATAAATCTGACTGTATAAAGACTGCCAATCAGCATCTTCCTCCTCGTCCAGATAAAACTTTTCGGCCCAGGTGTAAACAGACTGTGATGTCTTGCCAAAATTTTGATCGTAACCACTATCCGGAATTTTAACATCGTCGGTACTATAAAGAACATTTCCATACGATTGAACAAAACCACTGGATCCAGATTTGAAGAGAGTTTGATCCATTAATAATCTATAATCTTCGACCTTAACAGGAATAATTTTTCCCTTGGGTTTTATATCAAGCCATTCGTCCGAACAGGAAGAAAAAACCACAAGTACCATTAAATAATATATATATTTCATCTGTTTATAATTTTAAATTTTTACCATATGAAAGTCCCCAAAAATAAGCCTCCTGTGTATTGAATGCTTTAAACATGGCTCGTTTCATAATTTATGCGTCACTTGAATTTAAAATGTACCTTTTAAGCTGAATGTAAACTCAGGTTGATTCAGGATTCCGCCACCTGTGGTAGCGATATCTAAGATATCTGGGATATTTTCCGGGTCGATATTTTGACTGTTAAAAACGATTACGCCCAAATTTCTTGCCTGAACAGAGAATTTCAGTTTAGATAGTGAAAGGGGCTTAATTATTTTAGCAGGCATGTCGTATGATAAAATAACTTCCTTAATTCTGATATGAGAAGCATCGAGAACCGTATTGCTACTGTTGCTGGTATAAGCATCAAAGTAAGAAGACAACATCGAAGAATTGCCAGGGAAAACAGGCACGTCAGTCGTTAATTCATCACCTGGATTCTGCCATCTTTTTTCATAATCTTCATGAATCCAATTTCTCTCAGTAGAAGATGTGAATTTTCTGTAATTCAAGGTATTTCTTCGGAAAACATGTCCCAACTTATAGGTCATAAGAAGTCTTAAGGAAATGCCTTTGTATGCAAAATTATTTATTACACTTCCATAAAATTTTGGGGTCGTCGTTCCTTCATACTTTAGTGCATCAGCATCTTCAATTGCATCAGATGAAGAAACAATGTCGCCATTTTGGTCATATACCTGAGGTAAACCTTCTGAAGACAGACCAGCCCATTTGTAACTGTACATATAAGCATAAGGTAAACCAACCTTAGGCTTCATGTTTAAGTAAGAAGATGGAGTCTCATCAGGCATCTCAATCTCCTTTACCACATTTTTGTTATGAGAAAAATTAAGGCCAACATTCCATTTAAAAGCTTTGTCGATAGCCAGTGCATTCAGACTGAAATCGAGTCCCTTGTTTGAAATCTCGGCAACGTTCATTTTAGCTTGCGAAAAACCATATGTAGAATTCAGCGATACAAAACCTAACAAACCATCACTGTACTTATTGTAATACTCAATGCTACCCGATAGTCTATTGCGAAACATCGAGAAATCAAGACCCAGGTTTGTAACTGAAGTTCTTTCCCATCGCAGTTTTGGATTGCTTGGATTATTGACATAAGCAAATTGATTTTGTGTATTGTAATCTTTTGCAACCAAAGCAATCATGTAGGGGCTGGTTGTTTTATCAACATTCCCATTCAAGCCATAAGTTGCTCTTAAACTTAACTGATTAATAAAATCAAAATCAAAAAAATCTTCCTTATGTATTTGCCAATTACCACCAAGCGACCACAGAGGTACGTTACGATATTCAGAATCAGCACCAAAAAGATTTGAATCGTCCAAACGGGCACTGGCAGTCAGCGTATATTTTTCGGCATATGTATAAGCCATATTTCCATAGTAGGAAATAAAACGATCTTCTATATCTTCAAATTGTGTATTATCCCCAATCGTATATTTTCGACCACTAACAGCATTCGGAAATCCTTCATTTAAATTAATATTCTTGTACTGGAGGCTTTGAGGATCATAACCATATTTTTTCATACCCTTGGATGATTCGCGCTCAAATTTTCGAACTTCGATACCTGCCATGGCTGTAATATTATGCAAGTTATTATTAAACGATTTATTAAAATTTAATTGTCCTCTGGTAGTAAAGGCCTTATAATTTTTATAGGATTCACCAAGAATTGACCCTTTGGGTACATAGGAAACAACCTCTCCATCTTCAATTACCGTTCTGTAATTAACAAAATTCCTTACATAATAAATTTCTTCATTGTTAAGGCTTCTTCCTTTGTTATCGCCCCATTCGTACTGGTAACGCCCATCAAAATCAAGCCCTTCGAGAATTTTATAATTAAAACCAACTTTTAATTTCAAATCAACATCTTTCTCATAATTATCCTTATTATCGAATTCTCTTTTAAGATTGTAATCCCAATCGTAAGGGTAGCCCTGATCAACCAAATTCTCCTTGAAATCTTGATAATAACCCTTAGGCTGGTTTACGTAATTACCATTTTCATCCAATATCTTTTGGTACTGAGAAGTGCTAGTAATACTTGAAAGACCAATTCCATTGTTCTTTTGATTTCGAATCGTCGCATTAATTCCAACATTAACAGTCAATCGGTCATTCAATTTAGAATTTAAACTTAAATTGGAAATAATTCTTTCATTAGCAGATTGCTTGGAATAAGATTGATTGTCATCATAATTAACTGAAGCATAGTAGGAGTTCCTTTCACTATTCCCACTAATAGCCAGACTGTATTGTTGTCTGACTGCTTTTCTTAAAAACAAATCAGAAAACTCATCTCTTACATCCGTATTTTTCAGTCCATTAACAACAGCATCAGTTTGCTCCTGAGTATAAATACCATCTCTTAGTTTAAGAAAAGCATCCATACCAACTGTCAAAGGGTATTGATTAGCACCTACAGGCAAGTTGGTATACTTATTATTCGCCAAAAACTTCTCCGCCTCTAAAAATGATTCGGTAGATGCAAAAGGTAAATCATATAAATCAGGCTTTTGAGTTAAGGACAATGAAGAGGTGAATTCAATATTAGTCTTCCCTTTGCCAGTTCCTCTTTTCGAAACAATAACAATGACACCATTTGCAGCTCTGGCTCCCCAAATAGAAGCAGCGGCAGCATCTTTCAACACTGTAATACTTTCAATGTCATTGGGGTTTATTGTTTCCATATCTCCTTCAATCGGAAAACCATCGACAACTATAAGAGGTTTTTGATTGGCAAAAAGTGTGCTTCTACCACGAATCTCAACATTCCCATCCTTGTCGAATAAAACACCGGCAGTCTGGCCCTCCAACTTATCCAGAATGTTCACACTCGACTTTTCTTCGAGTACTACGGCATTTACTTTCTCGAATGCACCTGTTGCTCTCTCTCTGGAAAGGGTTTGGTAACCTGTTACTACAACTTCATCCAAATTTGCTGTATCATACTTCAATACAACATTCAAATCAACTTGTCCCCTATAAGCAATCTCCTGCGATATCATCCCAACAAAAGAGAACACCAAAACAGCATTATCACCTTCAATTTTAATGTTGTAATTGCCATCAATATCAGTAGCAACACCATTGGTTGTTCCTTTTACCACCACAGAAACACCAGGCAGGGTATTGCCATCTGCATCGGTAACGGTTCCTTTAAGCTCCCTCTTTTCCTGTTCACGATCTGATTCTTCAGGCTGATTACTTTTCTCAGCTTTAAATATCACAATCACTCCATCCTGCACTTTATAATCCAGGTCCGTTCCTTCCAGCGCATCACCCAAAATTTCCTGTACACTGGTGTTTTCCACATTCATATCCACTCTAATCTCAGGATTAATATCCTGTATCTTGTAGAGAATACCATAACCTGTTTGTACTTTGATATCTTCAAACACCTCTATTAGCGTAGCATTCTCGTATCGGGCTAAAGAAACCTCCTGTGAAAGTCCGTTAGCCAAAACACTTAGGTTGAGTGCAAAAAACAGAATAATAAAATTTCTCATAAGCCAGTAGCTTTTCAGCCATTTCCCCCTCATCGGAAGGAAGTGACAATTCCAGTTTTTTTTCATAAATTTGTAATGATTAAGGTTAAATTAAGAATACCGCATGTATTCTTTTAACTGCCCGAAAAGTGTTGTCGCATTTTTCGGGTTTTCTTTTTAGGTTCTATTATATTTTTTGATTAACAATTAATACATCTCCTTTTACTTCAAACTCAACATTTGATCCCAGTTCCAACAAGTTAAGAATGGTCGAAAAATCCTCAAAACGTTTCATTTCACCTGTAAAGCGTATATTTTGAATTGAAGGATTCTGGAAAAAAACTTTCACATTATACCAACGCGAAAGCTTTCGCATGATACTTCCCAGGTCTTCGTCGTTAAATTGGAATCGTCCATCTTTCCATCCGGTATACAAACTGGTCTTAACCGTTCGAAGCTCCCCTTTCAACGCACCCTTATTATAAGCAACCTGCATATTGGGTTCCAGCATCATCTTCTCAACAATACCACTTTCATTTTTCAGATGAACCCCAACACTCCCCTCCACAAGGGTTGTTTGTGTTAATTCTTCATCGTCATAAGCCATCATATTAAACTCAGTACCATAAACCTTAACATCCATCCTATTGGTTTGTACAATAAAGGCATGTTCCTTATCCTTTGCCACATCGAAATAAGCCTCTCCCTTGAGATACACAATTCGATCTTCCCCAATAAATCTGTCAGTGTATTTTAATTCGGAATCAGAATTTAGCCAAACTTGCGTTCCATCGGACAACTGGAGTTGATACTCTCCGCCTTTGGGAACCACCAAGCGATGCCACTTTGTACTCATTTCAGCCAAATGTTCACGATCATAGGAAAGTTTATGATCGCTGTTTTTTAACTGATCCCCCTCTGTAGTTTTTATCAACTGATTCTGCTGATCTTCAAGATCTATTGTCTCTCCATTAGACAAAATCAAAGTCGCTTTTTGTGTACCCGGAGTGATATTATCCACCCAAACTTCATCATAGGTTTCAACAGAATCGATGGCATTATAAACCAAATACCCCCCAATGGCCAAAGGCAAAATTAAAATAGCAGCATAACGGACAAACTCTTTAAAAAGCGTTCGCACTTTTGTTTCTGTTTTTAATTGTGGCTCCAATTTTTTCCAGGCTTGTTCCGAATCGATTTGATTGTATTCCTTTTTTTTAGAATCGAGATCCAAATCCTGAACAAGTCTCTCATAAAGAGATCTATTTTCTTCAGACTCATGCTTCCATGCATTAAGGATATCGGATTCCGATTCGTTCAACAAATCGGTTTTCTCCTTGTAAATCAGCTTTGATATTTTGATATGTGCTTTGGTCGTGCTCATCATTTTAATTGGCTTTTGTACTTGTAATACACCCGAGCCAAAGAAAAGGACAGTGGAGAATGAATTTTTTTCTTAAAAAAAAATTAAACCAAAACTCCTTAAACTCAGACTCACCTATTAAGTTAGAGCTTTTAGCACGAGAAAACAAAGGAGAAAAAAATATATCCTTGATAAGCTGAGGCTCAACGATTGAACCTTTAATAAGTATGCAGTCTTACTCTTGGGTTTCTTATAAATCGAGAAGATAAGCCAATAAAGGCAACAGGAATAGTTGATTCTTAAGGCGTTCTCGCAAAATGCTTAAAGCCTGATTTTTGTGGTATTTTACGGTACTGGTTGATAAGTCGAGTTCTTCCGCAATTTGTGCATTCTTAGCGCCATTCATACTCAAAGCACAAACCTTTCGGGTTTGTTCGGGCAAACTATCAATGGCTTGTATCAGCAAACGGTAGGTTTCCTCCTCAATCACGTGATTCTTAAAAAAAAGCGCATTCGATTTATCTTGCAATATTTCTTTCTGATGAGCATCAATAACTTTTTGATGACGGAAATGATTCAGGGCTTTATTCTTCACACTCATGTACAAGAACGCTTTTATAGTTGAAGCATCCTCTATCGTACGTCTCTTTTCCCAAAGTTTCACCAAAACCTCTTGCACCAAATCTTCAGCCAAATCATTATCCTGCACATATTTTTTTGCAAAAATCAACAAGGCTTTATAGAACGTATTAAAAATACATTTGAAAGCTTGTCTGTCTCCTTTGCGAAATAATTCAAAGTCTTGTGAGGTAAACATATTTGGGTTTAAGGGGCGATTAGAATGGCTTAAAGATATTTTTTTCGGACGATAATACAAAAAATTGATGAATTCAATCAAAAATACCTCACTCTGTTTAGATGGATTGAATAGGTGTTTTTTATTATAGCATGTCTGCTAATAAAGGGTAGAATGCCAAAAGATGGCTTTCACAAACAAGAAAAAGGACAGAATCAGGAAACCTTTTACATTTCATAAAACCTGATCCGACCAAAGAAGATTAAATAAAAATTTGTGAGAGACCTCACCCAAGCATTCCTTTAGGGCTTCTGTCCTTTTATCTACTAACTAAAATTCAAGTATAAAACAGTTTAAAATAAAAGGGCATTCAAATTATTTTACATAAAACACCAACCTCGACTCGAATATTATGTTTTAAAAACCCAAATATGGCTTATACGAAGGAACAGTGAAGGAACAGTGAAGGAAGCCCGAAGCTACAGGCTTGCCAAACCGTGTATATTATTATTCAATAAAGGAGTGATTAAGATTACTTGACTTGCTTTGTAATATTGGCTAATTTTAAGTAAATACATAGAGGTTATGAAAAAAAAGTTATTAATTGGATTGGGATTAGTCGTGATGCTCTTGTTCGCCTTTCCATTTGGTATGATCATCTCCCTGGCATTTTGGATCTATTGGGGAGTGATGACTAGAAAAAGGGAACGTATTTTCCACGAAGAAATTGAACCGGAATTTGCCAGAAAGCAATTGAAAAGATTGAAAATATTAAGTCTTACAGCCAGCATATCATTCACTATTGCTATAGTCGGTATAATCATGCACAATGTGCAATCAGGCCTATCGGGAACTGAAGAATCTTTCTATTTTTTCATTGGAATAGTCGCTTCTTACTTATTTATTTTGGCATCTGGAGGTGGTCTGGTTATATTTATCGAAGGAAGGCAAAAACCAATATAGTACAAGTTCAGCTGTACATAGAATATAATCTTTCCCCCCGCTACCGCAGAAATCCTTTCCTGTGGCTTTTATCTTTATCTTAAGGATCGCGATACAACCGTGCACCAACAAAACTCAACAACTCACACTTAACAAGTACATTAACACGTACTAGCCGTGATTCCTATTGCCTGTTATTACTGAGCTAGCTGTATATGCATCCTTATTTATGAAACTTATCCTTTTCCCATTTTAATGGATTGCTTTTGATATAATCTCTGATTCGGAATAAGGCTTCATCATTCCGAATAATATGATCGTAAAAACGGGCTTGCCACATAAATTCGGGATTAATTATTCTCGCATTTTTACTGACACCACTTTTAAATCCCCGAATGATAGATGCCAGATTTTTGGATTGCGCTCCAAAACGATTCTTTTGCGCAGATGCTATGCAATTTCCCTTTGCTGATGCAATGCTATTGCCCTGTACAGACGCAATGCATTGCGTCTCTACGTTATATTTATTATCACCAATACCAATGATGGCATGAAAATGATTGGGCATAATGATATATTCATCCCTTTCTAAATTCATATCCTCACGCATCTGAAATGTTTTCAACCATTCCTTCTTCGCGATTTGACCTATTTCGGACAATTGCATTTTCCCATTTTCCACCTCGCCAAAATAATGCTGTTTATTGCCCGTACAAATGGTAATAAAATACATGCCACTACCGGCATAATCCCAATTTTTCAAACGGGCGGATTCTATTCGATATTGACCCTTGTACTTTTCTGACATGATAATGAAATGGGCGTACTGCTCATCGTTTTTATTCAATCACTTGTATTAATACTCACTGATTTTATTTATCACGAACAACCTGGATGCTTCACCATCTTTGAGTTTATATTGTATTTGGCGAGTCCCTCCTGTTGGTTTATTATTGGTGTCGCCATCCTTATAAATTGGAAATCTGCGTACTAAACTGGTCTCTACAATAGCAAATTCATCGTGGCCCATATAGCCCATGCTGGCCTCTTTATTTTCGAATAGTTCCGGGAAGTAAATTTGACTGATGGACTTGCCATTGTTTACAGAATAACCAATCACATTGCCATAACTGCCGCTTCCTGCCGACACTGTGTAAATCAAAATTTCAGGAAAACCATCTGAATTTAAATCTTCAATTTCGGCATCCACAACTTGCCCATCTACTTCCATGGCAATTTTTCGATTATCTATTTCCAAACCTTTGGGTTGAATTGTAAGTTGACTGATAGATCCTTCTCCCCTGGTTTTTATATCAAACGATATGTTTTGCAATGTCAGTGTTTTTTGAAAAACAATCTCTTGTTCTTCAGGAATAGAATGCTCTACTTTTGAAACCTCATCAATCCCACTTTTTTCTGTATTTGATTTGCCCTCTTTGTTCTTACATGCAATTACACTTAATGTTAGCAGTATGCTTATGAAGATTGTCTTAAACTGTTTCATATCTATTAGGATTACATATTCATTTTATATACCGGGATATTGTTTATGCAGGCCCGCCACCACAAGGAAAAATGACTTCAAGAAAGCTTGTTTTTAACTTGCGAGGGAGTCTTTCACAAATTTTTCACAATCCAATGATCAGGGTATTTGACTTTTATTTTCTTCAGGTTTTCTTCTGATAGTTCAACATTCTCCTCAAGTTGACAGATATACACTAGTGCTGGAATAAAATTTTCATCGGCTTTTATAATTTTCTTAAACTCTATTAGTGCATTGTCATCCTGACCCAGATTCATGAATGTTTCTCCTTTATATAAATTTATTAGAGGATGGTTTTTATTAAATCTATCATTATAAACCATCTCGAACTTACTAATAGCATAGATGGCTAATTCGGGCCTATTGGCATTTACGATGTAAAACTCCAGCATACCAACTAAATCCCTATTGGTCATAGTCGTGTCTTGATAAAAACTCTTTAATGACAAAAGTGCCTCAGTCATTTTAGGGTTTGAGGGGCCAAGATTAGAATTGAATGATTCATACATCAATGCCATCACAGAGGATAGGTTATTTTCCTGACTACGATTGGGCGAATTCGCTTCTATGACCCAGCTTGGTAAGACAAATGTATCAGTCTTGTAATCAAGAACGCTATCGCCATCCATGTCAAAAATATAATGAGACTCTGGACTAACACCTTGTAAAATGCCAAATAAGAACTTTCCCCCACAAGTATGCAAAATATAAGGCTTATTTGTTTGTCCGCCTTTAGTGTATGAATACAAGCCAATATTGCCTTCAATCCAATGACACATTTTATTGTTGGGATTATTATATTTTATCGGGTTTTCTTGTAGGTATGAATAGATATTATCGCCTACTTTTAATAAGTCTTGTCCCAATGATATTTTCATTAACAGGACTAAAACAAAACTTAATAATATATGTTTGATTTTCATTGTATATTTTTCCTTTGGATTACTTACGATAAATTATATGAGTAGTGGCAGATTGCGTGGTACTTTCCTATCAAATCGCTATACAGTTTGAGCGGATGTCGAACTTTTGTATTTAGCACTTTCCCTGCCATTATTTATACAAAATGTTAGCGGTAGTTATTCAATATTCATCATAGTTTTAACAATTGAATCAGGTACAAAATCAGGGTGATCATTAATTACTTTTTCAATCACATCCTTCTTTAAAGCATCTTCTCTTCTATATGCATTTAAAAATGGATACTTAGTCTTAAACAAAGCCTCAAGTTCATGTCCTTGATGCTCATTAAAATCTTGCGTTATTTGAAGTTCCCAATTATTAAATGTTTTATATGTGAGTTTATTGTCAGTATTTAATCCTAAATCTGTTAGAACTTTATCTATAATTAATTGTCCGTCCTCTGGTGTCAGATTTATCATCTGTGAATAAGCCGTGATACTTAATCCACCAAAATCGCCTATTGAAATTTTATTTTCTCTAATCATCAGAATACCCATTAGCAAAGGGTCTAAAAGGTAGTTCTCAATTGCATATCTTTCATTTTCTCCAAGAACTAGAATGCGGTCAGTAGGTTTGTTATTCATATCCCAATCTATTATACCATAAATTTGGTCATTCCCATTCGAGTACAGATTAGTTACAACATCTATTACATCTGTGCAATTAGAACCATTTGATGTTCTTGCTGGAATAAATATTGGTTCCGAAGGAAGTGAAATTAATCGACCGTAAATATTCTGTAGTAGTTCATAATAAGCAACATCATATTTACTCTCAACAAATACTTGCCTTCTCCGCTCAGTTGAAATTTTTAAAAATGGAATATCTGCAGAAAGAATTTCAACAGCTTTTTGAACTGGTATTTTAGAAGGAATATTAGTTCCTCTTTCTAGTTGATAAATAGAAACACCTTCACTTGCAATTACAGTAGTTGGTGAGTGGGTTGAAATGATGGTTGGGATATGGTTTTGCCCTACAATATTTTCTTTCAAAACCTTTACCATCATTTTTGACATAGATGGGTGTAGACCAGCATCTGGCTCATCTATCAATAAAATATCTGGTTTTCCTATATCTCCTCCAGTATTGTATATTGCTAACGCAAGTGACATAAGAACTTTTTCGCCAGTTGATAAATCTGCCGAACTAATTTCAAAACCTTCAGTTCTATCTCTTAATTTAAAAACAAAGCTTGCATCTATTCTATCTCCTTCAGGATTGTTTACCTCATATGGAATGTTTGTTTCTTCCAATATTTTATTAATGAATTCCCAAGGAGGTTCGCCGTAGTTTCTTTTAAACTCATCATCACTCAATACAGGTTTTGTAATAAGCTTACCCTTTGATTGATAATATTCATTAATAGCATTTTCTTCTTGACGCCTGTGATAGTTCTTAAAAATCAAGGCAAATTGAGCTGTGAAAAAATCATTTTGACCCATAAAAGAAATATCAAAACTATCAGATAAGTCGTTTTCTGTTAACTGACTCGTTGATTTTCCAGAATCCTGTAATGCCTTTCTAATAAATCTTTTCATGTTTTCATCAGGCACATAATTTAGAATCAGATTTATATTATCCTCTTGGTTTCTTCTTTGAAGTTGTTGTCTTCCAGAATGATATTGGTTCCAAACATTTTTCACATGTTGTGAGATAGAATTTGGGTCACAAGTTTCTTCAATTGTTGGGTTTAATCCATTAAATCCTATGTATCTTACATTTTGAATTAAATTACCATTGATATTAACTTGAGACTTATCCCTATTTGACATTGCTTCAAGAAGGTGAGTTTTTCCACTCCCATTTTTTCCAGTTAAGACACAGAAAGTAGGCAATTCAAATTCACATGGTGGATTTATTGATTTATGTTTTTGGTTTATTGTAATTTTAATGCTCATATATTTGATTATAAATTCTTCCAGGTTAATTACCGCTAACGTATGGATAAACGTCATGGTATATATTTTTATTAATCTTGCATTTACGCCACATATGGGCAGGTAAAGCACAGCTATCGTGATGGCTTTATTCTAATATTCTTATTAAAATGAAGGCATCATTTTCGAGCCTATCAAATTTATGAAAAACAAGCAGCAAACAATAAATTTAAAAGAAGTAAAACATCTGGTGTACATAAAACAGAATTGGTCTATATAGTTAGGGTCATGCTTCGGCATTTCGACAAGCTCAATGACCGAAAACTCAGTGCGGCGGCTTAGTGTCTGAAAACACATAAGAAATACGCCCATTGAGCGGAGTTGAAAAAAAACACCACCCCGTCGAGCGAGCTCGACACCCCTCCTCTAAAAAAAGGAGGGGAAACTAGTTTAAATCATATCAGTTTGGATTATATTTTATAATTTTCATAATTAAGGAATCCTGTTTCATTCAAATACGACAATAAAATCTTATTTTTGACGTTTATTTCTGATCAACCCAATAAGAGTATTCATAAACAAATTAGATATAAATGAAACGGTTTACATTAATCCTTTTAAGCCTGGCATTCGCAGCGCTATTCACAAGTTCATGTTCTACAGACGAAGAAACGAAACCCAGTTTTGATGAGTCATTAATCATTGGAAAATGGAAGAGTGGGACTTTATTCGAAAGATACGATGCAGATAAATCGGGTGCGACCTGGGATACGGCTGATGACGTAGAGGAAAAAGAAGCACAGGAATTTACCTGGACCATAGACAAAGATCAGTTGGAGCAAATTCACATCATCGTGAATGGTGGTCTAGTTCCTAAAAGATACACCATTACAGATTTAACGGAAACGACAATGAAATATGAAGACGATTTCGGAGTAACAAAATCATTCAGCAAACAATAATAAGATGCGAATATTAAAAAAAGTTGGAATCGCTTTACTGGCATTGGTTTTTGTATTGATCATCGCTGCCTCAATAGGCATGTGGTATCTTTTTACGCCAGAAAAATTAAGTCCCATCGTTAACAAACAGGCCAAAGATTATTTAGCCTGCCATACGATGATTGAAAAAGTTGAGCCCACTTTTTTTAGTAGCTATCCTTTTTTTGGGCTTGAGATTACGAATCTCTGTTTGACAGAGAATGATGCCCCGAAATCTGATACGCTCTTATACACAGCCAAATGCTTTGCCTCGGTCAATGTGATGGCCTACTTATGGGACGGCAACATCAAGCTTGATCCTTTTCTGCTGGAAGATGCGGTTGTGAATTTCAAAATAGATGCGCATGGCCAATCTAATTTCGATATTTTAAAGAGCGGTTCCGATGCCTCAGAAGCGAATACGGAAGCCTCATCATTGGGTGATATGGATATCAGCCATGTGGAGTTGAAGAATTTTAATGCCACCTACAGGGATGAGACAACATTCAGAAAGGCTGATATTCAAAAGATAGATGCTAAACTTGGCTTTAAATACAATAAGGAAAAACAGGCTTTAGATTTGGATATGCAATTGAACCGCTTGCTGTTTCAAACAGCCGACTCCATGGCGCTTTATCTTGATGCCAGAGATTGTAATCTGAAAATTAAGTCGAAGGCTAAAGACAAAAACCTGTTCAATTCCGATGTCAAACTTGTCTGCCAGGCCATGACCTTTGCTCTGGCTGCTGATACCCTTTTATCTGAGATGAAAGTTGACAGCCACTTGCCTTTGGGTTTTAACGTATCCGAAAACGCCTATGATTTTAAAAAGGCCAATCTGCTTATTAAGGACGAGCACGCCATCTCATTTGATGGTCTTGTAAAGGTCTTAAAAGATTATTCTATAGAGACCGACCTAAGCTACTCGAGCGGGGAATTGGATATTGAAAAAATTCTGGCTCTTATACCTAAAGCCTATTCGGAGCCGCTAAAAGATGTCAGCGCTAAAGGCTTTGCCAAAGTTTCAGGATCGGTAAAAGGGCTTCTGTCTGACACAAGCATGCCCCTGGTAAAGGCCAATATTGAATACGCTAAGGGCGAAGTCAAATATACGGGCTATCCTAAAGTGAAAGACATTGAATTATCCATGTCGACTCTGGTGGATATGAATAAGAACCAGGCTTCGACACTTACAATCAATAGCAGTTCTGCCCAAATAGCGCAGAGCACTGTTTCTGTAAAAGGAGAAATTTCGGACATTTTGGAAAGTCCGGTCTACAACATCCATTCCAATGGGAATTTTAACCTAGTCGATTTTAAACCCTTTATACCCAAAGATCAAAACATCAGTATTAAGGGATCGCTTAAGGGGAATGTGCATACCCGATTCACTCAGTCTGATTTGGATAAGGAGGCCTATCACCGCATCTATTTAAGTGGCGATTTTGAGACTCAGAACTTTTATGCCATCTATGAGGACAGTATAAAGGTGGATTTACCTTCGGCAAAACTGAAGCTTGATTTACCCAGCCAGAGCAGAGCAGACAAAAACCTTAAGTTTGCAAACATCAAAATGGATGCACCCAAGCTGAATATCGAGATGTCACCAAGCATGCATGCTGTGAGTGAAAATCTTGAGCTTTCTGCCGACATCAACCAACTGGCAAAAGAGCTTTCTGCACCCCTGTCGGCATGTCGTTTTAAATTTGGCAGCCTTTATGCTGTGGCCGACACCTTATCCCTTAAAGCCAATCATGCAGAGGGACAATTTGCCTATACTCCTGAACTTGAAGCCAAACAAGAGATTGCGCTTATCCATTCTAACATGACTAGTCAGGAATTGGTTATCGCCAGCAAAGACGCCACTCTTTTTGATGCTAAAGAGCTATCTGCCAAAACAAATCTGAAGTACGACGACTCACAAAATAATGTCATCCTGAAATGGCAACCCGAAGTGGCCGTGCGTTTTTCGGATGCCAATTATGACTTGGGTGAACAGTTGAAGGGGCAAATTCCTAATATAGCCTTCACCCTTGATCCCGACACCATGGCCATTGAGAAAGCGAATTTAATTTTAGGTGATTCGGACTTTAGCCTTAGCGGTAAACTGACCGATATATCAAACTACTTAAAGAAACAGGCATTGCTTAAGGGCGAGTTTAATTTGGTTTCTAAAAAGACCGATGTCTATGAGCTAATGGACATTTTTAACGGCATGGGCAGTCAGGATTCAACACTTGTGAGCAATGAAGCTGTTACATCCGAAGATGATCCCTTTATGGTTCCTAAGGGTGTCGAAATCAGGCTAAACACGAGCATCGATCAGACTCTCGTTAATGATAATATCATCGAAAATATTAAAGGAGGCCTAACTGTTAAGGATGGTACCCTTATTCTGGACCAAATGGGTTTTACCAGCAAGGCTGCCAATATGCAGTTAACGGCCATGTACCGTTCCGACAGGAAGAACCACCTCTTTTCGGGCATCGACTTTCACCTTTTGGATATTGATGTGGCTGAATTGATTGATTTGATTCCTTCGGTTGACACCATCATCCCTATGCTAAAGTCGTTCAAAGGAAAGGGCGAATTTCATTTGGCCGGAGAGACCTATCTTAAGAGCGACTATTCGCTTAAACAATCGACCATTCGTGGTGCGGCGGCATTCCAGGGACAGGAACTCACCCTTATGGATACCGAAACATTCGACATGATTGCCAGTAAACTGATGTTTAAGAAGAAAACAGAAAATGTGATAGACAGCTTAAGTGTTGAGATGACACTCTTTAAGGATGAAATTGATTTATACCCTTTCCTTATTGTGATGGACAATTATAAAGCCGTTATTGCCGGACGTCATAATATGGATAATCGCTTCAACTATCACATCTCGGTAACCGATACGCCATTACCGGTTAGATTGGGATTGAATGTGAGTGGTACCATGGAAGACTTGAAATACAAACTAGTGCCTTGTCAGTACAAACATCTTTACGATCCCAAAAAACAAGGCAAACTTGAGGCCCAAACTTTACGTTTGAAAAAGATGATTTCGGAATCGCTTAAGGAGAATGTTAAGGCGATTGAATAGCCTTATCGTTTATTGGAACGTGTTGGTGACAACATACAATGAAATCTGAATAAAAAAGTTTGTAGCTCTACGAAGAGCTACAAACTTTTTTTTTTATCCCCTTTAATAGATCCACTCCGGTATTTTAATCTTAGCTTTTAGCTTCGAATTAACAGAAAAGCTAGAAAGACCGTCTTCAAATTTAAGAATGAAACAGAACATGCTATTGAAATTGGGATGACATTGGAACACACAACATCCATTTTCTTACTGATTTACAAGGACTCATCTCATGATAGATATATTAAATTCAATTGTTTCTTTTTACAAGCTATGTATTTACAACAAAAAAACCACCTCCGAAATGGAGGTGGTTTTACCTTAGTCTATCTGATAAACAACAAGTCTGATTGATAACTATTGTTAATGATGAGCCACATTAAAAGATCGTTTAACAACCTGCTCGTTCCCTGCCTTATCCCTTAAAGTAAGAAATAAGTCATAATCTCCAACAATAGCATTCTGATCCACTTTAATATAAAAATCGAAAAGCCTTCGTTTTCTATAGTTTAGTTTTCTTCACCCTCCAGGAATTTCACAGACCACAAATCTTTTTTTTGATCTTCGGGTGCTAACTCTATTGATTTTGCAGCCTGAATTTTTGCCTCCTCTATTTGTCCTGATTTATTCAGTATGTAAGCATAGGCATCAATATTTTCAAAATTGGCATTCAATTCTACAGAACGTTTTGCCATTTTCACCACTTTGCTTACTAATTCTTTATCGATATCTTCTTTTGCCGCAGAAATAATCTGTACATACATAAACAAATGTTCGGAGTTATCAAAGTCATGTTTGATTCCATAATTAGCCATCGCCTCGTAAAACTTTTTCTGATCAGGGTCTCTTTGAAGCATACTCATATCGATATATGCAAAAATCTTAGATCCTACTTCCTGATCCAGCGCAATCAATTCTTTCTTTTTGGCTGCAAAAGCTTCTTTATCACCTTTAGGAACCGATTGTTTCAAATCAGACAGCATTATTTGCTCCATAAACTCATCAATTTGCAATTGATTGGCAACCTCATAAAACCTTGTTTTATTCTTCAAAACAAATAAATAGATTGGATCCGATGTAGAAGTCACAACTTTTGTAATTAATTCAGCATCTTTGGCATTAATTAACGCCTCTGATTTCTTACTTGAGAAATAGATTCTAACAGCTTCTTTTACATCTATTCCTGAATTAGCAGAAGTCATGATGAAATTTTGTAAAAATGCGACGTCTCTCTCTCCCTTTTCGAAGCGCTTGTTTAGTGCAGCCCAGTTATTTTTAGAATCTAAAGCTAACTTAGCTGTTGCGATAAGAGATTCTGCATCTGCCCCTACCATTTGCTGCAGAATATTTCCATCTGCATCTAACCAAAGTAATGTTGGAAATGCTTTTATTTGATATGTTTCCTTTAAGGGCTTTCCTGCTTCCGACTCCATATCCATTTTGACATTGACAAAATTCTTATTAAAAAAAGCTCCTATTTTGTCTTGTGTGAAGACATTTTTTGCCAGATACTTACAAGGGCCACACCAGGTTGTGTAACAATCCATGAATACGATTTTATTTTCTTTTTTTGCTTTTGCCAAGGCCTCTGAAAAAGTGCCGTGTTCAAATTCAATACCTTGCGAAAATGCACTAGCAAAAACGAATAAGGCTACTAATGATAAAATTATTTTTTTCATATGTTTTTTATTTTAAATTTTTCCCATATGGAAGTCGCATAATTAAACATCCCCCTGTGTGAGAAACCTTGTTTACATGCTCGTTTCATAAACTCATTTCTTATGAGTAAGCTAATTTTACTCGGTTAACATTACAATTTAAAGTCTATGCTATACAATAGGATTTTTCTTACAACTTTACCGGATACTTATTACAATAGACACAATCGAAATTTGATAAAGAAGCAAACAAGATTCTATCCCGTACAATAGCTTGTTGTGAGTTGTTCCGTAAATTTAAACGGAGGTTTTTAGGATAGCCTCCGTTTTTACTATTCAAACACTTAGCTAACAAAAAGATAATTTGAATATCTTTTTCTTTTATCTAATATTCTGAATTATTTCAGGATTCTTAACAATATACTTTTCAGCAATAGGATATACCCATCTTGGGCTGTTTGATGGCAAAGTATATTGCACACCTTCCACGGTTCTTTCCAATGTGATATTTGCATTATCATTGGTGTTATAACGCTTCAAATCAAACCATCTTAAACCTTTAAACAAAAGTTCCCTACGTCTTTCTTCTTTAACAAGTTCAATAGCTTCATCTTTACTACCCGCATTCAACGCAACATATTTTCCTGTTTCGTAACGCTTAAGTCTTAAAGCATTCAATATATCTATTGCCTCATTAAAATCTCCTGTTCTTGCAATACACTCAGCCTTATTTAGCATTGCTTCAGCAACTGTAAGACCATACTTAAAAGTTGTGGTCCCATAAATCCTTTCTTCTGAATCTAAACCCCAAAAATAAGCCGGACAAGTTAGATTTTTCCATCTTAAGTCAGAATCCTGATCATAGATATTAGCAACATCTTGTGAAGGCGCAAGAAGCAGTCCCATTCTACTTGATCTCAAATCAAATACAATCTCCTTATTCACAGACTCATGTGGAAATCTAAGAACCTCGGCATAATTTAATTCAAGAGTATTATAATCATACAAAAAATCATTTAATGCCAGAGCTTTATTTGCATATTCTAAAGCCTTATTGTACTCAGCCTTATACAAATACATTCTAGATAGTAAAATATAAACCGAGTTTTTTGACAACCTATTATTAAATGCAGTCTCTGCTAAATAGTCTAATGATTCAATTAAATCATTTTCAATATTGTCATAAACAAATTGAACTGAAGCTCTTTCCAAAGAACCATCCAATTTAGGACTTGTTAAATACGGCACACCTAAATCTTCACTAGCTGTTTCTTTTTCATAGTGTTTTGAATAAATATTTACAAGAAGAAAATAATTCAGAGCCCTCTCGGCTTTTGCCTCTGCGTGTATTTCATACTTATCCGTTTCGTTGCCTTCAGACTCCAAAACTTCAGAAATAACTGTATTGCAAATACCTATATTGGAATACATTGCACGCCACTGGTCATCTTCTTCAGTAGATAGATTAAATTTTTCTTCCCATTTATATGAATTAATTTCATACAAACCGTAAAAATAATTTAAATACTCATCCCAAATAGCCACATCGTCTGAACCAAATAAATGATAAGCAGCCTTAGCAGGTTTATCCATTAAAAGCCTGTAATCTTCAACTTTTTCAGGGATTACCTTTCCCTTTGGCTTTATGTCCAGCCAATCAGTACATGAAGACAACGCCAGTAATACTATTATATATATATAATTTTTCATGATTTATTCTTTTTAAAATGTAGCTCGTAAACTAAATGAGAATTCAGGCTTATTATCAATTCCATATCCCGAAAAATCAGGCATATTCTCTGGATCGATATTCTTGCTATTAAAAGCGATATATCCAAAATTCCGTATTTGAGCAGAAACATTCAGGTTTGAAACATGTAAGTTCTTTATATATTTTTCCGGTATGTTATAGGATAATATAACTTCTTTAAATCGAATATGTGATGCACTATGAACAGTATTACTGCTCATACCGGCATAAGACTCATACATTCCGGGGTAACTACCATCACGCAGTTTAGGCAAGTCGGTAATCAATTCATCTCCTGGTTTTTTCCACACATTATCGATATCTTTGTGTATCCAATTAACATAAGCTCCCATTCTGTAATCATCGTAACTCAAACTGTTGGTTCTAAACACATAACCCAACTTAAATGTAGTTAGCAAACTTAAAGACAATCCTTTATACGAAATACTATTTATAATACTTCCATAATATTTTGGAGTGGTAGAACCTTCATACTTCAAAGCCTCGTGTGTTGTGGGTTCCTGATCAGCAGAAAGAATCTCTCCTTTTTCATCATAAATCCTGGGTTCACCTTCTTCAGACAAACCAGCCCATTTATAGCTGTACATATAATTTAATGGCAAACCTTCTTTCAAATACCCTTGGATGTATGAGTAATAAGTATTATCAGGCATTTCTATTTTTTTAATTTTATTCTTATTGTAACTAAAGTTTAGACCTAAATTCCATTTCACCTCTTTATTTACAATAAGAGAATTCAAATTAACATCAATACCCTTATTGGATATTTCAGCAGTATTCATTAGAGCTTGAGAAAAGCCATAAGTCGAATTAAGAGCTACTTGTCCTAAAACACCATCACTGTACTTGGTATAATATTCAAGACTACCGGCCAAACGGTGATTTAACATAGAAAAGTCCAAACCAAAGTTAGCCACAGCTGTTCTTTCCCATCTTAATTTTGGATTCTTAGGATTTTGAATTTTTGCGTATGGTCTTTGCGTATAATAGTCTTTTCTTACATCAGCTATCAAATAGGGGCTTGTCGATTTATCAACATTCCCATTCCATCCGTATGTAGCTCTTAAAGTGAATAGATCCACAAAATCGAAATCAAAGAACTCCTCTTTATGCATTTGCCAGTTTCCTCCAACAGACCACAAGGGAACGTTTCTATAATCCGAACTGGCACCAAATAGATTTGAATCATCTAAACGGGCACTACCTGTAAAGGTGTATTTATCATTGTAGGTATAGGATGTATTAAAATAATACGATAAAAATCGATCTTCCTTATATTCATATTTCGTATCATCAGCCAATTTCCTCTTAGAGCCATTAAATATGTTTGAATACTCCACACCAAGAGGAGTTGTAGCATACTGTAAGCTTTGATCATCATAACCATGCTTAGTATAATTACTTGATTCATATTTTACTTTTCTCATTTCAATACCAGCTATAGCCACTAATTGATGCAAGTCATCATTAAAACTCTTATCGAAATTTATCTGACCTCGTGAGGTGAAAGCACTATAGTTACTAAAAGATTCTTTCAAAATGGCCCCTTTAGGAACTTGTTGCTCAGTCATGCCTCGATCATTAACAAGAGAGTATGTATTTACCAGATTTCTAACCTGATAAGTATCTTCATTGTATAAATTTTTGCCTTTTACATCTCCCCACTCATATTGATACTTTGCATCAATATTTAAGTAATCTGTAAGAGTATAGTTAAGAGCTGCTCTTAATTTCAAATCAAGATTATTGGTAACATTGTCCTTATTATCAAATTCTCTTTTGAGATTATAATTCCAATCGTATGGTAAATTTTTCTCTAACACAAGTTTCTCCACATAAGCTTGATTGTGTGAATAAGCTTGGTTTATGTAGTCCCCGTTCTCATCTAAAATCTGCTGATATTGAGGAATACGAGTTATATCAGTGAATTGAATACCATTCAATTCCCTTTTTCTAGCATTTACATTTACCCCTAGATCAATGCTTAATCTATCCGTGATTTTTGAATTTACACCCAAATAAGAGGTAATACGTTCATTGTTATTTGCTTTGGCAAATTCAGCATTATCAGAATAACTCAGAGAAGCATAATAAGATGAATTATTTAATCGCCCTCTAAGAGATAATCCGTATTGCTGTGAGATTGAATTTCTCATTAACAAATCGGAAAACTCATCCCTTACATCTCTTTGCTTTAGTTTATTTAAAATAGCATCTCTCTCTTGTTCTGTAATATTACCTTCGCTATAATTCAGAAAAGTTTCCATTCCCTCCGTTAAAACTGGCTGGTAATTACCATTGGGCATATTTACAAGGCTTCTTCTTACCATCTCTTCTTCATACTCAAGATAACTCGATGTTGAGGCAAAAGGCAAATCATATAGATCAGGCTTTTGAGTTAAGGACAATGAAGAGGTGAATTCAACAACAGGTCTCATGTCCTTATCCGCTTTCTTAGAAACAATAACAATTACGCCATTCGCAGCTCTTGCCCCCCAAATTGAAGCCGCAGCAGCATCTTTCAATATGGTAATACTTTCAATATCATTAGGATTTATTGTTTCCATATCACCTTCAATAGGAAAGCCATCAACAACAATAAGAGGTGTCTTATCTGCATACAAAGTACTCACACCTCTAATTTCCATTTCTCCTTGTTCATTAAAAAGCACACCTGTTGTCTGCCCTTCAAGCTTATTAACAATATTCATTGTTATTTTGCGGTCAAGCACCTCAGTGCTTACTTTCTCAAAAGCACCAGTAGCTCGTTCTCTGGATAGGGTTTGATAACCCGTTACCACAACCTCATTCATTACTTCAGAATCGGCAAGTAAAGTTACATTCTGAATCGATTGTCCGGCATATACAATTTCCTGAGAAAGCATCCCTACAAAAGAGAACACCAAAACAGCATTATCACTTTCGATTTTGATGTTGTAATTACCATCAATATCAGTAGCAACACCAGTTGTTGACCCTTTCACAACCACAGAAACACCAGGCAGGGTATTGCCATCTGCATCGGTAACGGTTCCTTTGACTTCTTTTTTCTCTTGCTTCTCTTCTTTGGGAGCTTCATACTTTCGATCAACAATCATGATGACATCATCGCGAAATTGACACTCAAGCTTTGTATCCTTAAAGATTTCTTCCAAAGCTTCATCTACTCTCATATCTGAAGCATCAAAATTAATCGCACCCAATTCTTCAATCTTATCCTCGCTGTAGATAAATCGAAGGCCTGTTTGCATTTTAATTTCATTCAACACATCCAAAACTGAAACTTCTTTTAATTCAAAGCTTACTCTCTGGTTTTGAGAATAAATACTGGCTGATGCACTTAGGGTGAGTGCAAAAGTCAAAAAGATAAACACCTTCATCATAATAAGGATTTTTAACCTTCTCCCACGAGGGAAAAGATAGGGGAAACCATTTTTTTTCATAATTTTGTAATGATAAGTTAGTATTTGAATAAACGCCCGCCCGGTATTTATTCATTATTTAATTTTCGAACGGAAGATTCTACGAAAATCTTCCGTTTTTTATACATCCTATCTGGATGTCTTACTTGACCATAACGACTATGGCATTGTCTTTTATTTCGAATTTTGCATTTGATGTTTCTTGCATAAAGTACAACAGGTCTTTCACGTCGGAGTAGCGTTTCATATCGCCCGTAAAACGGTACGCCTTGCATTCTTCATTCATAAAAAAGATTTTGACATTATACCATCGCTCCAAACGCGTCATGATATTCTCCAAAGATTGATTTTCAAAAACAAAGTCACCATCTTTCCAGGCAATATATGGCCTTACATTTACCTTCGTTACTTCTGTTTGCCCAGTTCGAAGATTAGCAAATCCTAATTCTCCCGGCTGCAATTTTGCCTCAATACTTTTCGCATTCGCTTTTATACCTACCGATCCTTCTACCAAAACAGTTTTAATTTCATTTTGATTGTAGGCATTGACACAGAACTCTGTCCCATACACTTTAACTTGCTGACCATAGGAATCAACAATAAAGGCTTTCTCTTTATCGGGTGTTACATCGAAATAGGCTTCACCTTTTAAGTAAACTTGTCTTTTATCGCCAACAAATTGTACCGGGTATTTTAATTCTGATCCTGAATTTAACCACACACGTGTTCCATCGGCCAAAAGAATATCATATTCTTGTCCATAAGAAACTCTAAGTGTATTATATATTTCTCTTGGAGTTGTTGCTTCTTCAGCCGAGTATTCAATTCCTTTTAGCGAATCGATCTCAATTAAAGAACCATCTTTTTCTTTTATGGTTTTTGTTTTCTCTCTAAGCTCCACAGACTCTCCTGTAGATAAAATTAATTCAGCACCTCTTTTTCCTGGTTCAATTTGAACTAACTGAGCAATATTTTCATTTTCCCCAGCTTGATCATTCAGTAAATAAGGAATTGCAATTGAAACTAGGAGAATAATACTGGCAGCTACAGCTGCAAAAGATAGATATCTCAGTCGAGCACCTATTCTTTTTTCAAATTTATTAAATTCAAGTTCGGTATTCACCTGAGTCGATTTCAGAGACCAACGGGTATATAGTACCTTACGAAGGATTTGTTGGTAGGCTTTTTTATTCTGTTCTGAGGTATTTAACCAGATTTCAAAATCATTCTTCTCCTCTTCTGTGATTTCACCAGAGATGTAATCGACGATTTCTTGATATTTTTGATCTGAAATATTCATTTTCCTGAATTATTAGTGTGCTTCACTAATAGTACAAGAGAAATGATAAAACGGTTGAAAAGAAATTCAATTATTTTGAAAAAAAGTAGAGTAAAAAGAAATCCCCCAGTTTTTCTGAATTGGTTCTGAGCGTTTTTAAAGAACGAACCAACTGGGTTTTAACCGTAGATAAAGACACACCTAACTCATCAGCTGCTTCCTGATATTTCATGCCTCTTAGATAAACACATTTTACAACTTCCTTTCCTCTTTCCGGAAGTTTTTCTATTTCATCATGAATACGTTGAACGATTTCTTCTTTATTGGATTGGTACTCTTCGTAGATACGATCAACAGATTCAATCTCTTCGGTATGCTTTAACACATCTGTTTTTCGAAGTTTGTTGAGAGCTAAATTTTTTACTGAGACATGAAGATAAGAAGGGAGTTTATCAGGATTCCAGTTTTTATAGATTTTCTTTCTCCAGATTTTCACGAAAAAATCCTGAACCAAGTCCTTGGACATATCCAAATCGTTGAGAAAAGTATCAGCCCATACGACAAGTGGTTCAAAATACTTCTTAAATAATAGATTCATTCCCTGCTTGTTATCAGAGGATAAAAGATTGCAAATATATTGGTCAGAGATTTTCATTATAGGCCAAAGAATGCAAAAAAAATCTGTTCACGCAAATCCCTAAACCTACGGGAGTAAAAAACCACCCCCGAATCGGAGGTGGTTTTACCTTAATCTATCTAATAAACAACAAGTCTGATTGATAATTATTATTAATGATGAGCCACATTAAAAGATCGTTTAACGATCTGCTCATTCCCTGCCTTATCCTTTAAAGTAAGGCATAAATCATAATCTCCAACAATGGCATTCTCATCAACTTTGATGTAAAAATCTAAAAGCCGGGACTTTGCACCACCAATTTCAGGTAAGGCATTCCCCAAAGCATCCTTTTTATAATAACTTGAAAATGCATCAGCAAATTGATCAGAATTCATGCCACCTTTGGTAATCACAAGACGATACGAATCAAGCTCCTGATCATCTTGCAAAAAGGCGTTAAAGTGTAAATTCTCTCCTCGTACAACTTCTATATTACAAGCTGGATTTCTCAAGTCAATCTTAGGTGGTATCTTATCGATTTCACGATCCAACTGTTTTCCAAAACTCAACATTGGTAACAGAACTAAAAGCAAAGCTCCATATTTAAGATATCTCGTTCGTTTTAAAGAAATTTTCTTTAATGGGGTTAAGTGTTTCATAAATTAAACTTAGTGACTAACTATTTTATAAAAACTAAAAATAAAGAATCTCCTGCTTCAGAAAAATATAAACCTGGCACCTCTTTGTCCCGCTCCACGAATGTTTTACTTTCCCTACATCAATGGCTTGGAAAATTTGATAAAGAAAGAAAAATAATTAAAGATATAAATCTTTAATAAAACGTGTACTATTAAAACACCAAACTTCTTTTATTAACATACATATAGTTATTTAAAATCAATCAATTACGCCTCGGACAATTGGGTAGTTTAACCATTTCGTAACTTGTTTCAAATGTTGATTCGACACAATCCAAAGGGTCGCAGCAAGTATGGCAAACACGCTTAAATGCTCTAAACTTTTTCAAGTTCACCCCAGTTGCCATAAACGCCTCCTTAATGGGTTCATCCCTCATCAAGTCTGTACTTAGATATTTTTTATTGTCATCTGCAAACACCGTCACTACAACAGAATCAGGACCTAATTCTTCCTGAACTTTTAAAGCCCCTAAAAAATTGGCTCCTGAAGAAATACCAACACCAAGTCCAAGAATTGAGGATAATTTTTGAGCCATAATAATTGCATCTCCATCGTCAACACTTACAATATCATCCAATTCATCCAGTTTTACAATTGAAGGAATAAATTCATCAGAAATCCCCTGAATACGATGTTTACCCACTTTATGTCCGGTTGACATAGTCGGTGAATTCGAAGGCTCCAGGGGGTGAACTTTAATTTGTGGATTTTGTTCCTTTAAATATTTTCCCACTCCCATGACCGTTCCACCCGTACCAACACCTGCAACAAAAGCATCCGGAGTCAGATTTCTATATTGTAGTTGCCACCATAATTCGGGAGCTGTTGTGTTGTAATGGGCTTCGCAGTTGTCCCCATTAGAGAACTGCAAGGGTAAGAATGTTTTTTCGTCTTCAGCAGCCAAGTTATTGGCCATCTCAATACTCCCAAGGAAACCACCTTCTTCTTTACTTACCAAACGAATATCAGCACCATAACTTTTCATCAAATTAATCCTTTCCTGACTCATCCAATCCGGCATAAATATCGTTACGGGATGTCCCATAGCCCTGCCAATGCCCGAAAATGCAATTCCTGTATTCCCACTGGTGGCTTCAATAATTCGATCCCCCTCTTTAAGCTTTCTCAGATTATATGCTTTTTGAATAATATGAAAGGCCATACGATCTTTGATACTACCGGTCATATTCAGATATTCTGCTTTAGCATAAATGGTTCTAATCTTATTTTTGTATTCAAATTCAATCGCTAACAATGGCGTATTGCCTACTAATGATGATAATCCATTAATTCTTTTACAAGAAGTTTCATTTTTCATATTCTAATCTTAGGTTTAGGTTTCATAATCTTTAACAGATAAAGATAAAAATATCTCAATCTATTTATAAGACCCCTAAATTAACAAAATGGGTGAATGAGATTAAAAAAAATTCATACTTAAAAACCTATAGAAAATATATGATACTAAATCTGTCAGATATTTAGAAAGATATCACGTCTCAAAAACAAAAAAGAATTCGTCCTACACATTTTCGAACTAAAGCCTATCACGTAAAAAGCCATCCCAAGGGATGGCTCATGTTTTAATAAAAGTTGTTATAATCTCTTAGCCTCTTAAAAAAAAAGAGAGGGCATCCATTTTTGGACACCCTCTCTACAACTAAACAGACTTAAAACAGTTCTCCGGATTGTGATTTGAATGATCCAAAGGACAATATCTTATTGACGCAATAAAAACTACATTATTTTATCAAAAGGAGAACAAAAGTCTTACTCACTATCTTTTACCAATCGAACATACATTCTTTCAACAGATTGTTTATTACTATTTCTTTCAATATAGTTACTCGTTCCATTAAAAGCTCTATAGAAATAAGATACATTATCTATATTAGTAGAATTGGTCCAAAAGTAAGTATACATCGTACTTCCTTTATATGAAAAAGGTGGCATCCAAGAATATTTCCCTTTACTATAATATCCGCCTGGGACAGCACTAAACAAAAAGTCATTGGTGGCTTCTGTTCCGGTAAACCAATCTGAATTAGGATCAAGGAATTTTGATCCATAATCATATTGTTTACCTATTTCGTCTGCTTGAGCTTGCGACATACCTGCAAAAACACTTATTTCTTTCCAGTCTGCATCTGTAGATACATGCCATCCTTCAGGTGCAAGATCATCCAGTGCGTAAGCCGTATACATCACACCATATTTATTGAAATTTTCATCTGCTTTCAGATCACTTACTGTAGTTGATTCAGCAACATCAAAACCATAGACTGAACAAATTTTATTTGCATCATCAGAGCTTATTACATATGGAATGTAAGCTAAGTTTTGAGCTAACCAAGTCTTTCCAGCAACTGTAATTGTTTTGTATTCTTTACCATCACGAACATCAGTCCATGTTCCTTCTATTACATTAGGCTTCTCTTTAGTCGTAAATTCAATAACTTCACTTTCTGCTTTAGCACTTTGTGGGTCACGGGTTACAATTTTTGCAAAATATTTAGTTGCAAACTCTAAACCTTCGAGAGTAAAAGAAAGTTCAGATACATCTTTTTGCTTTAAATCAGACTCATCAATTGTTTCATCAAGGCTAAGGTAAATATCGTATACTAATGGCTCAGGAATTAAATTACCCTCACTATCCCGAGACTTATCCGGATCAATAGAAGCAGACCAGTTAATTACTACATTTAATTTATCATCAACTATTAATTCATCAATTTCTGAACTCAAAACCGGAGCTGTAGGAATGGTATTAATTGTAATAAACGAGAATACATCACTTGATGTTTTTCCACCTTCGCTATCAATAGCAATAACTTTCCAATAGTAAGTCGTGTTACCTCTAAGGTTAGAAAGAGTCAATTCTGTTTCAGTAAAATCTTTCTTATAAGGATAGTTCTCGTTGATTTCTTCATTTGTACCATAAAAAACAGTGTATGAAACAGCATCCTGGTCAGCATCAGTTGCTGCAGACCACACTAGTTTAGTTGAAAGCGACACCTGATCAAAACCATTAACTGGAGAAGTTAATTCAGCTTTAGACGGTAATGTATTGCTTGTTGTAAAACTAGCTACATCAGATTCAATTGTTGCGCCTTCAGTATCTGTAGCAACAATTTTCCAGAAATACTGAGTGTGTCCATCTAAACTAACAGCAAATTCAGATTCTGAGATATCAGTAGCGAGTACATTGGCTTCAGCAAATGAATTTTCTTTAGAAAGGTAAACCGTGTATTTCAAAACATCGCCATCAGCATCAGCAGCTGTCCACTTAAGGCTTATGCTTTTTTCTACATCAGTCGCCTCATTAGCAGGAAATTCAAGTCCTGAAATAGCAGGCGCTGAATTCTTTGTTGTAAAATAACGAACTTCTGATTCTGCACTGGCCCCATCTTCATCAGAAGCAACGACCTTCCAAAAATACTTCGTATGTGATTTAAGTGCTGTTTTTAATGTAAATGTATTCTTATCAATATTATTACCTTTTAAATCTTCAGCAACAAATTCTTCAGTTTCTGAAACATAAACATCATAAGTAACAATATCATTATCCGGATCGATACTTTTTACCCAAGTTAGAGTTGGTTTTGTTTCCTGATCAATGGCTGCATTCTCCGGAGCAGATAATGTCGCTGCCTCTGGTATTCTATTTTCCTTTTCGTCTTCGCAGGAAAACATACATAATAGTCCCAGGCTTATAAAAGCCAATTTAAAATAATTTTTCATATAAATATATTATTTAGGGTTAGGAACAAGGTGTACAATGCCTTAATACAAAGTCTTTGTACACCTTGCAGGATATTTATTCTTTCGTATAAAATGAGTTTGCTTATGGTTTAAATAAGCATTTGAATTAATAGAGTCGGGTATAGAAATAATCATTAGGATTATCCTGAGAAATAAAATCCCAATCAATTAGTCCTCCCTCAACAGTTCGTCTGATGTACCATCCTCCTTCATTACATAAATAATCGACAAGTTCATTAAATTCTTTATTGCCTTTAATCGATTCAGCAATAGGATTTAAATCTTCTCCCTTTTTAACGACGCAAAACTCACCTGGCAATCGTTTCATAGCGACACGATCTTCTTGTATCTTTTTTATCTCTAAGGGAACAAAGTAGAAATAGAACTGGGTTTTATCTTCGAATGAGAACAATAAGCCTTCTCCAAGGCTTTTGCCTAATGTATAATCTTCATTAAACACGTCGTCGAAAACCGGATTGCCATCCTTATCAAATTTTGGCATACGTTGCTTGTAATCAGTTACAATAACCATATTTTTTATAAGCGTATTAGCTCGTTTCATGGCTATATATTTATCCCATACCTGACCAAAACTGGCACGCAGCTTTAAACTGTAATGATCCATTATTTCGTCATATACACCAGGAACATAATAGGTTGGAAGTTTTGTACAGTACAAATAACCTTTTAAATCGGACTTTGCTAATTCATATCGATGCTTATCCTCATTGTAGACGAAATACTGAATTTCAGAATCTTCAATTTTAATAGGTGTACTTAAGCCCATCCCATCATGATCAAAATAAAGCATTTTTTTACCGGTGTAGAATTCTCCTTTGTAATTGAAATTATAATCAGCTGCAATAGCCATCGAACTTAAATCCATTCCCAATACGATAGGTTTATCTTCAGTGGCACCTAATCCGGATGTTATGGCCAGGTTCATGTAACTGTCAGTTCTTTGCGCACTCAGATAGTTAACGTATTTTTGAATGGAAGAAAAGTCAGATAAGTCTCGATCTGCCTTTTGCAATTTCAAGATGCCATTGTTGACTTTCCCTTTCAATACAATTTCAGTCTTGTCTTCAGAAATCGATACAAAATTAAATTCTACATCACCACCATAACCATTAGGAGCTTTAACATTAGGATAACTAAACGAGGTGAAATTTTCATTAAACGTATTAAAAACCAACTCAATATCAGCTTCCGAAAAAATCTTAAACTCACTCACAATGGCATCATCAACCATTTTTGATTTAATACTTACTGTATTGTCCGCATTGAAATGGACAATATTGTAGGCCATATATTCGATTCCGCTTCCTAAGGAATAATTCATTTTCCAACCAAACTCAGGCTCGGTTAATATCTCTTTATATTCTTTAATTGTTGACTGTATCCTCTCGTCAGGCAATTCGTCAAACTTATTGTCAAAATCATTTTTACCACATGATGATATTCCAAAACTGATTAAGACAAACAATATGATATATCTAATTTTCATAATGAATTTCATTTTAATATGATCAATAATCTATTCTTCTGAATTTTCAAGAATTAACTCATTTGTTGCAATTTCAATTTTACCTTGCAGTTCAAATAAATCAATCCCCCATTCAGTTTTGTAATATTCTGTTATAATATCAATTTTTTCCAGTAGAATTGATAAACCTCTTGGACCAGATTGATCCTGTTTCAATGTAAGCGAGCCATTTTTATTTTGAACAAGTCCAATACCACACATATACAATTTCAACTGAAAGTCTGTTAGAAGCATATTAACCAAATTACCCGTCACAATACCGTATTCATTCTTCTCGGGCACTGTCCTCTCTATTGGAGTATTACTGTTTTGAACAGTTGTTAGAATTGTAGCAACGATCTCAACAAAATCTTCACTATGTTTTGACATACTATAAGGAGATATAAAGCCAAGTGTATTTGCCTCTAATTCACCATAATTGTACCAGGCTCCGGTATAGTTGCCCTTTGATAAATTCATATACTCGGTAGGGTAACTGATTTTTTGATGCAAAATGTGAGCAAATTCATGATGCATTGTATGAAACGATTTAGACATTCTTTCCAGATCTAAATTGTCAAAAGAGTCAACATCAAATACACTCACCTTTCGTCCCCCTTCAGCAAGACCGAGTGTCATTGTTCCATCATCGTTATACTGAGGTGTTCCTACCAAATAGATTAGTTTTGGAACATAGGTTTTGATAAACTCTTCACCACCGACTTCTTCGTAGGGTTTAATCCATATTTTGTATAAAGCCTTCATAAATTGCTCAGCTTTCTCCTTTCTTGGTGGAGTTACATGGAAATTATTATCAACTTCACTATCATCCCATTTCCATTTAATTTCCATATTATAAGGAACAGTGAATGTTTCATACAACCATTTGTCGAATTCACTTTCGTGAACCTGATCTACATAAATAATTGACTCTTCGCGTAAGCCATCCTCTTTATCACAAGAGAATAGTGCGAAAATTGACAAAATGCAGATAAATTTTATATAAATATTTTTCATCAGTCTAATTTTATCTAGGGTTAGCTTCTATGCCTTGAGATTGAGCATTCTGAGGAATTTGCAATTGTTTTCTAGGATCTTTATCACTTAAAAGGGCTTCACTTCCATCAGCAAAATAGTGGCGAACCTGAGTATTAAATCTCTTGTGATCGAACCAACGCATACCTGTATAATAGTATTCTTTTCTTCTTAAGTCATATAAACAATTCATATAGACTCTTTGTGTATCATCAAGTGTGTAAAATGGATTCAAACCATACTTGTAGTTTGATTCTTTATACTCATTTTCCATTTTAGTAAAATCCACCTTATGCGTTACAGAATTATAATTTTTAACTCTTTTACTTAAGTAAGAGTCCATATCGGCAGTGACTGCTTCATAGTTTTTTAACATGGTATTGGCTTCCATACGTAGGAACAAAGCTTCTTCCACATCAACCAAAACACTCATAATCATGTAATAACCTATATCACTATTCAATCCAGTCTTCTCGGTATGATATCCCCATTTTGAAAAGAAAATATCCGGGTCACCACCATATAAATCCCATATCCAATCGGCGCCAACAAAACTCTTTCTAAAAACAAATTTGTGAAATTCAATACTCATGGCGTATTGATAACTGCCATGGAAATAAACGAACCAACTACTATACTGAGGTGTTACAAGTAAGTTTGCTTTTTCGCTCGTTCTCCCCCATTGAATGATTGCTTCATTAATGTCCATTCTGCTATACTCACCAGTAAGATCACGTAATGATTCTGCAGGATTAGATGAAAGAACCATATTGGTGTGTTCCAAAACTTTATCGAACTCACCCTTTAGGCTATAGAAACGAGCAGCAAAAGTATGCGCCGCCTTTTTATTCCAGTGTAAAATTTTATTGTCGTAGGCATTGTCATCAATATATTTTAAACCTTCAACAATATCCTTTTCAAGATTTTCATAAACTTGAGCAACTGTACCACGAGTGTAGGTAGTCAAAACATTTGTTTCCGGTTTTGTTACATATGGAATCCCAAGATCAGTTGTAGCCGTTTCAGGATTATATGTAGGCGACCAAAGGTTAACCAACATGAAATGACAATAAGCTCTCGCAATTAAAGCTTCACCATAAAAAGGCTTTGCTTCTTTTGTAATCTCACCATTAACTTTGCTTTTCTCAATAGCATCCAAAGCATGGTTGGCCTGTTTGATAGCAGAATAGCATCCTGTCCAATATGAATCAGGCGTGTCCTGCGTTGTTAATCTAAAATCAAGCCAATTATAAGCGTCACTATTGATTTCATTTTTCTTTCCACTTTTACCCTTATCAGTTGCATTGTCGCTCATAGCATAACAAAACATCTGGTGATTTTGATCCGGGTAAGCATGAGTTAATAACTCTCCTATTTTTTCCGGAGAATCAATAACTGTTCTATCATCTGGCATCTCATCCAAAAAACTATTACATGAAGTAAAAGCTAAAAGGCAAGTTCCTAGTAATATGTTTATATAATTTCTCATATGGTCTTATTCTTTACAAATTTAACTTCAGGCTCAATGTATACTGGCGTGATACCGGAAGAGCAACACCACCATTTCCAAAGAATTCAGGATCTTGCCCATTTAATGCTTTATCAGAGTATAACAGGAATAGGTTTGTTCCCGCTGCTTTGATACTTGCATTGCCAATACCAACTTTTTTAAGCATTTTTTTAGGTAGATTATACGAAAGAGATAATTCCTTTAGTCTAATAAAATCGCCTTTTGCAACTCGTTGGTCAGAATAGTTATAAGCATTATACGTTGATTCCAAGCCTGTCCCAAACTCTTGGTAAATTCGCTTACTAACAATTGTAGGAATGTTGGTTATTTTTTCATCTCCGGCTTTCATCCATCGGTTTTTCATATCCTGAGGCATCGCATCCAAATCGCTGTATATTGCATGAAAACTAGGGTAAAGACGAATAACATTACCAAATGAATAGGTGCAAAATACATTTAATGATAGATTCTTGTATTCAAAACGATTTGAAATACCACCTGTAATTTTAGGGTCGATACTTCCTTCATATTTTAAATGATCAACATCCGTATCCTGGAAATAAATATCCTTGGTCACACTCCCATCCTTATCGTAAAATGTGGGTAAACCTCTTTCATCCAAGCCTGCAAATGGAATTGAAAATAAACCTCTAACTGCACCCCCTAAAGTTGCCGCACCTTCTGCTTTAGTCAGACTTAAAATATTAGGTTGTCCGTAAAGCTTTGTGATCTCATTCTTATTATAAGCAAAGGTTAAGTTTGTGTTCCACGAAAAGTCATTTACTTCAACATTTCTGGTGTTTAAACTAAACTCAAAACCTTTTGATTCCATATCAGCATAATTCGCTAATTTCCATAGTTCCCCTCCAATACCACTTGTTTTGATAGCAGCAATTAAGTCGAATCCTTTTCTCATGTAGAAATCAGAGCTGATACTGATTCTATTGTTGAATAAACCCAAATCGAAACCAACATTTGTTTCATATTGTTTCTCCCAGGTTAATTCTGAATTCATCAAATTTGCAACACGTAAACCATTTTGAATTTCATTGGGGAAAGGGGCGACGGTAATACCACTTCTAAATACGGCCTTGCTATTAGTCGCAGGCCCCATACTTGCAGTCAGACCATAAGTTCCTCTAAAGCTCAGGTTCGATAACCATTCTATATCAGTCAGAAAATCTTCCCCTTTTGCATTCCATTTACCACTCACATTCCAGGTTGGTAACCAACGTGAAGCTTTAGAATCTCCTAAACGGTTACTTCCATCAACACGAACGGTTGTATTTAAGGTATACTTACCGGATAAACTATAGGCCATATTTGCAAAAAATGCCACAAATCGATCATGAGAATTCGAAGTTCCAAAGTATGGGAAACCAGCTTGAGTTAATTTTTTGATCATATTGGGATCGGTAAAGACAGTATTCCCTTTATCATATTGTATCCCATAACCGTCAAAACCAGTCGCTTCTCTATCTGCAGATCTGACTTCTTGTCCGAGCAATACATTTACCAAATGCTTCTCATTAAACGTATTGTTATAGTTGATTACATTTCTAAAATAGAAGTTCTTCAACATATTATCTTCACGATTGTAGAAACCTCCTTTTTCAAGAGTACTTACGGGTCTTTCGTTTGGATTTTCAGGATCAGTATATAAATATTTATTAGCATCCTCAATAGTTGCATCTCCAAGACCAGCTCGGTAAGCATTCGCAACATTTGAATTACCCGTCATTTTATGCGCCGAAGTTGACTTCACATAGCGCATATTCCCAACAAACTTGTAAGACAGATACTTATTGAATTGATAATCCAGATCGCCCTGAATACTTAAATCCAGAACATTCAAGTCGATATAATTGTTCTTGAATTCATCCAGAATATTAAATTTTGCATAATTCATTCTATTATATCTGTAAGTACCATCTTCGGCATAAGGAACAATGGTTCTACTGGTATTTAAAGCATATGAAAATGGATTGATATCGAACTCACGACTGTAATCCCCGTTTACAGCATCGGAAGTACGACTGAATGTTCCAGGAGCCTTTTGTTCACGAAAGCTACCTTTAGTTGACATCCCAACTGAAAGTTTATCATTCAATTTGAAATTACCCTTCATATTGATTGTATATCGATCAACTTGATCTGCAATTGTCCATCCATCATCGTGTAAAAAACTTGATGACACATAAAAATTAGCTGTTTCAGAACCCCCACTTAAACTAACAGAGTGGTTCTGCATTAGGCTATTTTTAAAAAGAAGATCGAACCAATCGGTATTTGCTTTTTCATATTTTTTAAGGTATTCCGCACGGGCATCAGGTGTATTCATTAAACCATATGAACCATTGTTAAAAGAATTGATTGCATCGTACATTTGAAAGTAAACACCACCATCTTTACTTCTCATCATCTCAGCATGTCCTAACCATTGCTTGCGTTCCATCTCACGAAAAACAGACATCTGATCCTGAGAATTTAAGATGTCATATTGCCCATAATTAGGCTTGCTTTTAATCGTGTATTCTGATGTTACATTAACTTTAGCTTTACCTACAATACCTTTTTTGGTTGTAATATTAATCACACCATTCATCGCTCTGGCTCCATAAAGAGCCGTCGCCGAAGCATCTTTCAAGATCTGAAAATCGGCAATATCTTCAGCATTTAAACCCGCAACCGAACTACTAATTAGAGTTGAAACATCACCTGATGATAATTGATCAGGACTGACATCAATCACATCTTCAAGCACAACGCCATCCACAACCCAAAGCGGTTTTGTATCACCATAAATTGAAGAGGCTCCTCGTACACGAATTTTAGGAGCAGCACCAAAAGTTCCTGAAACATTTTGCACACTTACACCAGCTACTTTCCCTTCCATCATTCTACCAACATCACTTAAACCAGATACTTTAGCATCTTCAGCATCAAGTTTGGTTGCAGAACCTGCAAATAATTTCCGATCAATTTTCTGGTAACCAGTACTGACAACTACAGTAACCTCTTTCAATTGCTCCGAAGAACTTTTCATCACGATATCCAATCGCTCCTGATTGCTGATCACAACTTCCTGCGATTGCATGCCAATAAAAGAGATCATAAGTGTTACGCTTTGCCCGTCAGGAATATCCAAAGAGAAGTTTCCGTCAAAATCGGTAGACACCCCATTGCTGGTTCCTTTCACCACCACAGAAACACCCGGCAGAGTTTCCTTTGTTTCGTCCGTAATGGTCCCAATCAGTTTTCGTTTCCCGTCTTGCTGTAGGGGCACTGGCACCGGATTGGGTTTTATCACAATCACATTGCGATCCAATTCGTAAGTCAGACCCGTATTTTCCAACACACGGTCGAGAACCTCTTTTACCGTTTCGCCATCCGCTTCAACCGAAATATGGTGAACGCCTTTGATTTCATTCAGGTTATATAAGAAACCCAATTCAGTCTGAGATTCAATCTCATAAATCAGGGTTTTAATATTAACATCGCTTAAGTTCAGGCTAACGCGAGCCTGCGACATAATACTCGCATTCAGGTTTAAACTGAACACAAAAAACAGGAGAATAAAGTTTTTCATAGCAAAGAGCCATTTCCTCCGAACTCCCCCTAAAATGGGAATTCGCAAAAGAAGCATTTTTTTCATAAATTTGTAAGGTTTAGGATTCACATATCATCCATATGGATGCTTATTTCTAAATAGCCGGGGTATACTGGTACTATATCCCGGTATTTTTTTTTATTTCTTATTTACGATAACCACACGATTTTCTTTCATTGTAAACTGCACATCCGTGGTTTTCTCAATCATATCCAACAACTCATTGCAATTTTTAAAGCGAGGTAATTTTCCTGAAAACTGGTAAGAACGAACCTCTTCGGATTGGAAAAACACATTGATGTTGTACCAACGAGAAAGTTTTCGGAGAATATCTTCGAGATTTTCCTCATTGAATATGAAAACACCCTCTCGCCAACAGGCATAAAGTGCGGCATTCACCTCTATAATTTCAAACTGATTATTCGATCTGGAAAACACGGCTTGTTCGTTCGGTTTTAAAACCTGTTCCACTGTCTGACCATATTTCGACGAAACTCTTACTTTCCCTTCGAGCAGGGTGGTTTGAATATTGGCCTCATCCTTATAGGCAGAAACATTGAAAGAAGTTCCCAATACTTCAATATCCATCGGACCCGTTTTCACAATAAAGGGGGCCTTTGCATTTTTAGTCACCTCGAAGAAGGCTTCCCCCTCCAAAATCACCTCACGTCGGTTATTGGCAAAACGAACAGGAAACTTCAAGCGGCTTTCAGAATTCAGCCACACACGGGTTCCATCTGATAAAACCAACTGATACTCCTCTCCTTTTCCGATCAGCAATTCGTTATAGGCAGAGGACTGTGTTTTTGTTTTCTTATCGACTGTCGTATAATTCAGGGTTCTTTCTTTATTTTCGATAATCACCTCGTCATTGGCTTCCTTCATACTCAAAGCCATTTCATCCAAGGCAATCTTTTTCCCGTTGCTCAAAACCAAATGTGCTGTTTGAGTACCGGGCTGAATCAGCGTTTTTGTTTCAGCAAACTGATTGGTATTGTAATTTTGCAAAAGCAAGTATCCGGCAATTAACATGGGAAGTGCAATGACTGCAGCATATCGCGCAACATTCAGCCACTTGCTTTTTAAAGAGATAAGCTTTGGAGCCCTATTCTTTTGAAAACGCGTCCACTCATCATCCAGATTAATCCGGTTGATGAATTCAGAACGCTTTTCCCGCACTTGAATACTCATCAAATCATCGAACATTTTTTGATGTTTCACATCTTCCTTCAACCACCGATCGAGTTGAATTTGTTCGTTGGCATCAAGACCTGTCCCCAGATAGCTGGAAAGTAAACGACTAATTTCTATCTTTTCAGATATGTTCTTTTTCATACGAAATACTAATTTCAAGTAAGATTTTCTTTACTTGTATTCTACAGACGACAAAACTGACAGGCCGGGTGGCTTGCCTTTCATTTTTTTTTCAAAACAGAATCTCAAACCAACATAAAACCCTAACTACCAAAGCAAACCGCATGCTGTTTTTTTTTATAAAAAGACACACGTATTCCCTATTCCGATTTAAGTATCCAATTGATTGCAAGTGATACATCTAAAACTGACTAAAAAAAGAAATGGGAGATTGATTCAGGTGAAACAGCTGTTCCAAAAAGCAGCCTGACTCACACAATTGACAATAAAATGGTTGGCTTAAATCCCTGACTATGCTGGAATCAACAATGGAATTGCTCCTATTCGAAAAACTGATAGAAATCGATCAAAAGAAAGACAACAAACTGATGCCCCAAAATTTCGCGGAGCTTTTTAAAGGCAGTGAGTTTATGTGTTTTTACGGTATTGATGGATATGTTTAATTCATCAGCAATATCCCGATTGGATAGGGATTTCAGATTGAGCAAAACAACTTCGCGAGCCTTATCGGGTAAAAGTGTGATAGCATCTTCGAGCTGACGGTAGGTTTCCTCCCGGATAATGTCAAGCACCACACTGTCATCGTCCCAAAGGGCGTCATCACGCAAGCCGTCGGTATGCAAATGACCGTTTTGCTTTTTACGCTTTTCTTTCTTCAGATAATCGAAACAGGTATTCTTTGTGGCCAGGTATAAATAAACCTTAAGAGACTTTTCTGATTCGAATTCAGTCGCCGAATTCCATATTTTCAGAAAAACCTCCTGCACCATATCCTTCGACAAATCTTCATCGTTCACAAAGCGATTGGCAAAAATACACAAGGAAGGAAAGTACTTATTAAAAATACCTCTGAAATCTGTTTTGCGAATATCTATCGTCCCTACTTGCTGAACCATTCAAATTATACTTTATGCAAACAAAAAAATGCGTAAGGGCAAATGTATAAGAAAAGAATTGAATTGCAAAAAATGCTAAACACCCTAGTTATATGAAATAAAGCAAAGCCAATTACTAACAAAACAAATGACAAAGTGAAACAGGTATCCAAAGTTTTTTCGCAGACGAATTTTGAAAACAAAAAGACAGATGCCAGGCATATCTTTTGAGTTTTTATCTAAGCTGATCCGACCAAAGAAGATTAAATAAAAATTTGTGAGAGACCTCACCCAAGCATTCCTTTAGGGCTTCTGTCCTTTTATCTACTAACTAAAATTCTACTACTAAAACAATTCAGAATTGAAATGGGGTGAGTCCTTTGTTCGATTTTTTTGAGATGGGCTAAATAAAAAGGCCAGCTCCAATTAACTGGGCTGGCCTGATAGCATGTATCTCAATCGTTTAAACATTTACAGATTTATTTTATAAATAATGGATTCCTTACCCACTTGAGCACCTTTTACAATATAATAAAAGGTATACTCACGCAGTTCAGGTAACTGCTCATCGAGCTTAGGACGCACATCGATATACTTGGTACCATTACACACATCTAAAAATGTGAATTTTGTTTCTCCATTTCGACGAGCGTAAATACGCACCCCATCCGTACCTTGTTTCGATATCTTGATAGCCGGGTAACCACCTTCTTTATTAATCGAAACAGTAGGCTGCATATCTTTGGTATCCTGATTCGTAAACGTAATGTCGATGCCCAAATCGATGCCCATGGCTCTTGTGAAATTGGGATGAGACATAATCTCAAGTCTACGGTTACGCATATAAGGCGTCAGTACCGATCTGGACTCATTGAGCTCCTCAATCTTGGAACTGGCATTGGCAACAGCGATATCCTTAGCCTCTTTTTTACTTATTACATCATCCATCACAGCAATATCTGCCGCAATTTGTTCATCCGTCAAGCCTAACACATCCTTATAGATTGGCAGCTTGTTTTTGTAGACAATGGCTTTATCCACATAGGCATTCTCTGGCCCTACAATAAAGTCATGTCGTTTTCTTATTACCGTCATAACATTTCGTATTTAATGTGTCTATTAGAACGTAACCTTACGAACACAAGAAAAAAATGCCTAAAGAACAGATACATGCTCAATCATGCGCTTCATATATAAGGGCACCCTATACCGTATTTCAGAATATTGTTAATGAATATTCTGACCTTTGAATTAAGCTTCTAACCAAACTGTAATCCCCTAAAATGAGATTAAACCTTGCTAACTGTTTGATTGATCTGTGAAAAGCAAGGGTCAAAAAAACAAAATCAGATCCAATCAAACCACCAATTCAATGAGCTTTAGCTTTTCATTATTAAAGTTATGGGATAAACAAAAAGATAAAAAAAAATGAATTCAAAAATTACTTAGATTCATTAAGTAAAACAAAAAATACCACAAACACGAAGCTTAAAACATAGACTAAAAATAACTATGCTAAACAGTGCAGATTCAAATATCTGAAAATAGATATTTTCAAATATGAAAACTCTGATTTTCAAAAATGAAAATGGGGAGAATCTAAATTCATTTTTCGCTACATCTTTCCCAAAACCCGACAAACAGGAGCAAGACGATTGAATTGATAAGAAAATAGATAGGCTGATAATAACCGACTGATGAGAGCTAAAGCTTAAAATCATTTAAAGAAAAAAATCTTCATTAAAATAAAAACGTACACACTTATGTTAGATACACAACTCTCACAATGCTCTTTCTTTTATGGTTTTAGGCCGTATTTTTGACTGCGAGAGTCAAATATTCACCCTTTTTAAGCACATTTTTGGGTGAAAGATCTCAAGAAAATGGTGAAAATGTCCGGGAAAACGGTGCGGGAGCAATTCTCTCACGTGCGAGACTCAGCCCTGCACCCTATTCTGAGCATTTTCACATGCGAGAATCGTCAAAAAACTGAAAGGTGGGGATTTTCACGTGAAACTCCGGATTTTCAGATGCGAGAATTGGAGAAAAGCATGAAAGATTGACATTTTCACGTGCGAGACTCACTCCCGCAGGTGCGAGAATGAGTCTCGCACTCTAAAATCAGGATTTTTAAGCGCAAGAATCCAAGAAATCAGACATAGAACATTAGCCAAGCCCTTTATTTATGGGCTTTCATGTAAAAGACCATTCAAATTCACAAAAAAAAAACGGGATAAATTGAAATAAGCCGTAGCATGGCTGATCAGAATTGAAATGCTACGATCTTAAAGTTAAACTATCTTATTGTTAATTATTTTTGAGCTTTTTTTAGCCCTTAAGGAATCAAATTGATGCCTTTTCAGAAAAGTGAACGTCAGATCTCACCTCATTCGTCACCAAAACAGATCGTTTTATCAGAAATAAAACCAGTTTACACCCTGTTTTATTTATAAGGAAACTTTGTTTTTGTGGGCTAAATTTGGTCTATTAACGGTTTTACAATGGTTCGTAAGCGATTCCAAAGAGTAAACTTATCTACCGACCGGAGGGAGATCACGAAACGAAGTGAGTAATGCACTAAAGAAGCAAGCCGAGTGAAATTGTTTATATTTTGAACAAACCAATTTAGTTACTCACGAATAATTATTTCAAAGGTGTTCGTGATTTAAAAATGGGCTTGCCGGTGTTTATTAATTGAACTAAACTTTCGAACAACACATCAGCTCCCATGAAATTTAGCTTTTGTGTCTGTTGCACAACTCCAAAAATGCAGAAAACCACATAATATGCTATTCTCACACAAACAGAACGAGCTGATTTACAAGGCAATCTTTTTTCACAAGCTGTAAAAAAGTAGTGAATGATTCAATTTGTCGACTTGTGCAATGGTTACTTTTGTTAGCGACTGTACTTCACTTCATTATCCTTATTAAGTGTCAACTCAATAACTTGACCGATTTGACTAAAAACGCCATAACTATAATATACATTTCGGCATGGTAGTAATCTTATAAGCCGAAGAATTTCATTATTGAAACCAAGATCCGTTGAATTTTCTATTCCTGTGTGAATAATATGTCCTGATTCATTAGTCAGAACATAGATAGAAAGCCTAGCGGCTCTACTATTTGATTTAATATTAGTCCAGTCTATTTTCGAATATATATGTTTGTATATTGAATCTTGAGATTGATATTCGCAAGGAGAATAACTTTTAAGTTCGATGTTTTTCATCTCTCCATTTTCGATAATAAATTTGGTTTCAGATTTATAAATCATTTGATATGCTGAACTAGCTTCAGAATCATAATCCATACCAGCCCAAAATTTACCATTAACCCAATTTGCCTTTATAGGTCCATTCTTAAAATTTATACCGACAATCTTTTCAATCAATTTATTAATGATTTTATTAGTATCAAATTCAGTCACCTTCTTAAGATGTAAAACCTCGTCTTTAATGACCCATTCTGCCTCAAATCCACGCCAACAAAAAGATGAACTATTTAGAGTTGAATCTAATTCAAATAGCTTTTCTGTTATACCATCAATTTGTTCAAGTGGAGAAGAATACAACTGTAATGTATCTCCCTTATAAATTAAAATATCTTTCACCTGATTTGTAGCCAAAAGATTGACCGAAATACAGGAGAATATGAGTATAATAAAAATCTTCATCGTATAGTCGCTAACGGTAAATTGTATGAGTAGTGGCAGATTGCGTGGTACTTCCCTGTCAAACCGCTACGCAATTTGAGCGGACTACAAAGCTTAATATTTATCGCATTGCCTGCCATTACTTATACAAAGTGTTATGCCTCGTTTTCATTCTTTCACTCCTTAACTATCAATTTTTTGTTCAATTTTCACACCAATCGCTGAAGCAAAATGAATCAATTCATCTGTTGGATTATTTTGTAACATCTGGTAGATTTTTGATTTTAAATCTTCTGCATCATCTCCAGCTTCATTGATTTTATTAATGTATCCAGGGCTATTGTCTAATATTAATTTTGAACAAGTTGGATTTGAAAATACATCGTTGAGAATATTACGTGTGATGTCACCTGAGCGTGAAGTCATTTTATTTATAAAATCAAAATTTTCTGCAAAATAGACAAACAATGATGGATTAATTATCTTGGTTTTATTACAAAATTCGTCACAGATTATTTTAATTGTTGGTTGAAGTTTACTCTTACTTGCTTTTTTAATTATCCGTTCTAAAATGCTGTTTGAAGTTGGAATTGGTTGTACACCGGAAGCTATTTCAACTAATACTTTTTTGCTAAAATCCGTTAAATTCTCCGGTAATGATTTAATTATATTATTCTCAATTAGTATTGCAGCACAGTTAAGCCAATAATATGTTGCTGTATTGCGCTGAGCATACAAATCATTTTCAGGAATAGTTTTAAGTTTTTCAATCGCTATTTTATTTATGTGCTCTGTTAATTTATTCTTTGTTTCCGTGGAATAATTATAATAATTGAACTTTGGGATTTGAGTTTCAATATTATCAACTGTAATGCTTGGGATTGAATCTTCCCATAGACTTAGTTCTTGAAGCAATGATTCTGAAGTTATACTTATTGCTGTTTTTATTTCCTCAAAATAAGGCAAAACATCTAGGATTTGCATCTTTTTCCCAAAAGACTTGATAGTCATTGCTTTCACTGTTTTTCTTAATAAGTCGCTTCCCCAATCTTTCGCTAATATTAAGAGTTTACCATAAGTCATATAATGTTCTATAACTTTTGCAACTTCTTCATCAAGTCCTTCGCTATATGCTGTATTAATTTGCTTATTCACTAGTCCCATAGCTACTAAATCATAATAACTGGCTTGACTGTCATCTTTAATGCTACTTATTAATGTTTGAACTTGAGCTGTTGAAAGTTGTGTAGGTAAAGGCTTGCTTTCAGATATTAGTTTGTAAGTTTTTATTAATTCTGGGAAATTTGCAACTGTCAATTTGTTACCCGAAATCATTGATTCAATTTTTTCTTGAAGAGTAGTGAAATTGTAAGTCTCATCCTTAATTAAGTACCCAATGAAATCCATATTTGGTAATCCGTCTTCCAGTAGATCAATTAAATAGCTATTTAGATTTTTGTTGTCACAGGTAATTTTAAAGTCGTTAAATCTTGATTTAGAGAGATTCACATAGTCTATAAAAATCTCCGGCAGAACATTTTTAGGCACAATAAAATCGGCAAATGAGATTTTTAAGTTATTTGTTTTAGTGAAATTTTCAAAAGCTTCCATAGCTGAAAAGAATGATGCTCCATTAAATTCCTTCTGTTTTAGATAACCATTATATAGGTACTTTGAAAATTTGATTTTATAGGAATTATCAGCATTTAGTAATAATGCTTTATGCGAATCAGAAAAAATAAGTGAAGATATCTCATTCTTTAATTGCAACTTAACAAGCTCATTCCATTGTGGCGTGATTTTTAATTTTTTTTCTGGTTCTAATTTTGACAAGCTTAGAATTGCTTTCTCTGTTAATGCTGGGTCAATATCCTTCAATTCATCATCAAGAATTGAAACGAAGTGTTTATTGTCTGTATATTTATTTATGTCATAATTAGGTTCTCCTTTTAGCGTTTTTTGGAGGTATTGTTTTAATGGAATTTGTTCTGCTAATTTCACGTTTATGCCAAAAGTGAGTGCAGAAATATATTTCTGCAATTCTTCATTGTTTGGCACAATGCGTTCGATTTTGTCGAGATAACTTCCAGATAATATATTTAATACAGGAGCTTTAAGTATAATGTCTTTTTTCAATGCAAATACGGATATAAACAAGAGTGGAATTTCATCAAGCCAAGTTCTTTTTAATGAAACGATTTCATTAACAAAGGCAATTATTGCCCTTGGAGTTATATGTTCTTTACAAATCCCAAATATTCTTTGTATGGTCAGTTTCTCCTCATTTTCGGATTCTCCAAACGCTTCTGCAAAGAACTCATTAAATGTTTTTTTCCAGTCTGTGACAATCGGAGGAGCGACTCGATAAATAACAGGGAACGTTTTATTTATGAAATGACAAGTTAATTCAGGCTGTTCACCATTTGGTTTTTCACCAAATGCATTTGCTAAATGTGTTTTATCAAAAGGAATGATAACCCAAATGTTTTTATATCCATCTTCTGAGAAAAAAGTATGTATAGAAGACCAAAGTTCCTTTACCTTATCTGCTGGCAATCTATCCATATTATCAAAAACGACTATTAATTTATTTTTTTTCTTAGCTTCAATAAAATTGGAAATATCATTCATCCAACTCTTGAACTCAGTTACAGAAGGCTCGTTCTCACTGATTGTTTCGTAGTTTACATCATTTTCAATCTTGTCATTATAGATTGCCAATAGATATCCCAAATCATTATATCTTTTGTCCTTTTTACAAGCTATACGCCAAACAACTAAACTAACTAAAACAGGAATCATTGAAATGAAAATTGAAATAAGAGTCCACCACCATTGGTTTTGCTGTGGTTTAAAAGCATATGCAATAAAGACAAATATTGGTGTTAATATTGCAACAGCTCCTGCTGCAGCCACACCATTACTTATTCTTGGATATTTCTCGGAAACAGTTTCTTTTTTCTGTGCTAAAAGATATTTAAGTTTTTCTTTCCACGATACAGTTTCTTCACCTCCATCTCTTTTTGATATTGTTGTCTCTCCTTCAAGAATTCTTTCGTCAATTAGCACCTTTGTTAATTGTTCCAAAAATGAACGTCTTTGCAAATCTTCTTGATTACCCCAAGCGTCATATTCGAACAAATAATAATTATCACCTAATTTGCTCGTTAGAATTCTAATAATATTTGATTTTCCAGAACCCCATTCACCATCTAAACCAATTATTTTTGCAAGATTATCTTTGTCGTTATATTCTGCAATATGACTCTTAATTGCATCTGCAACTCTTTCAGCAGATTTACCTTCATATTTGTCAACACCGTGAGGAGCGTTTTGAATAAAACTTGGGTTTTCTTGATTTTTCATATTGTTTAGATTCTTGACTTAATTCAATTTTAATATCGTCGATTTCTTGGTTTTTAAATGAGGCATAACTTGTTTAAGTATTCACAAAACCTGACCTACATTTCCTTATATAGGATGTATTGTACAGGTTTATGCTCTTTTATTATTTTGAAAATAATAGAGCCTATCAAATTTATCAAAATTTAAAAGCAAACAATAAATTTAAAAGAAGTAAAACAATTGGTGTACATAAAACAGAATTGATCTATATAGTTAGGGCCATACTTCGACTTTGCTCGGTGACCGTATTTCGGCATTTCGACACAGCTCGACGGGCTCGGTGACCGTATTTCGACTACATCTCGACTTCGCTCGATGCGGCGGCTCGGTAACTGTACTCAATGCATCGGGGAGTATATTACCGTTGAAATTTGGATGCGAATAATTCGCGCGGGGGGTAAAAAAAAAATGCACCCGAAAATATTCGAGTGCATGACATATAAAACGAGCTATATCGTTTTTTAGTTTACAATTTTACCGGCAATAATATCAGCAATCATGCCATCATATGGTGCACAACTAATCACTTTTTCGTTATTAATTCCACAATTCTCAGCAAAAATAATTGTTGCAAACTCTCCTACCAAATGCTTTGGATAGGTTTCAAATTTCTCTCTGGATTCATGCATCAGGCTGATGAAGTCATTCTGATAGCATACCGTTATTTCCGGATGCTCTTCGACCCATTTAGGAAAGAAGATCATACCATGTAGTCTCTTTTCTTCAGGCATCAATTCAACAACAACATCGGTTCCTGTTGGTTCGGTCCACGATAATTTATAAACCCCTTTTGTGAGTTTAACCATATCGACCTTTTGATCCCTCACCCAACGTCCGGCGACCATACCTGTATGAATGCGATAATCAATTGTTTCTTCGTTTTTGATATACAATTCGTATTTCCAACTATTCTCATACTCATAGATAAAATGAGCGCCTAATAAATCTTTCATATCATCATGTTTTTAAATTCATTACAAATATGACACTTGAAAAAAATAAAAAACTTAACCCAGGTTAAGAAAAAGAATATTTACAAAAAAAGTTGTTTGCGTATTCTGCTTAACGATTCAGCTTTTATTCCTAAATAGGATGCAATAAGAGATTGGGAAACCCGTTGAGCAATATCAGGATGATTTTCAATAAGAAGGCAATATCTTTTTTTAGCACTTGTATTTATTGCACCAAACGTGCGTTTCTGACTTTGAATATATAACTCCAGTATGCGCACCCTTAGGAATTTTTCTACAACAGGATATTTATTGGTAATTGCTTGCAACTCATTTAATGTGATGGTCAGTATAAGACTTTCTTCGAGTGCTGTGAAATCCAAATGACTATGCTCCCCTGAGAAAAAACTGGTTAAATCTCCGATTATACTATTCTCAAAAGCAAATCGCAATACCGTTTTTTCGCCTTTGGTATTTAAAATTGAGGAATAAAATGCACCACTAACAACAAAACCAAGTTGATTGGCGTTTCCTCCCTCAGTAATAAAATGTTCCTTTTTGACTATTTTCTGTATTTTAAATAAGGAGGCAATATCATCAAACTCATCATCAGTGAGATGAATTTCATTCAAGAATATTGATTTAAGCACCTGTTTTTCCATTGTTATTTTTTAAAATTTCTCTTTGGATAGACAAAACAATAAGTTTTAATCCCAATTGTTCATTTCATGAAATTACACACAATAGTTGTATAAACAAGCGCAATTAACACCCCTGATATAATTACTCCTCTTTATCCTATAATAAGACTTATAAGGATTCGAATAATAAAAAAAGACCTTTGGTATTTTAAAACAATTGAACGCGCCTGCTTAAAAGATCCTGGGAAAAAGGTTTAGCCCCCGCTGCCGCACGAATCCTTTCGTGTGGCTTTTATCTTTTTATTAAGGAACGCGATACAATCGCGCACCAGCAGAGGCCTACTCGAAACGCCTATATTTTTCTTAATGCTTGTTGTATATTAGCATATATCATTTCTTAATTCTATCTACAGTTATAACTCGATAAGTATTCGAATTTATGGTTAATCTAATGTTATTCTCTGCATTAATCACGTAATAATTCTTTCCTGTCTTCGTGAAGAACTTATAATGGGTCTCTTTTAATATTTTTGCAATAAATGTCTCAATTTGTTCTTTTGAGAAATCGGTTGCTAATTTCTTATTTACCCTTCCGTATACAAGTTCGGTATAGCACAAGTTCTCAATAATTTTTTGTTTGCTAGCTGTCATTTTAGGTCAGATTTAGAGTCCTTATTAGTTCTAGTCTGTTATTCATTTTTCAATTTGCGAACTGTTCGTTCGCCCTGCTTATACTCAACGCATGTGTAAAGTGCAATACTCTTTATATCTCTTATATGACTCCAACTGTACCCTTTATGTTTAAAACTAGTATACAGTTAAAGCAATAAATCGAGACCTTTATTTACTTGCAAAAGTCATCTCTGTTTATAAATGCATGAGTGGCAAACACAAGGCTTGCTCATAAAAGCTAATAAATTTATGAAAACTAACTTACAAACAATATATTGGGGTCAGACAAAATAAATGGCAAACATAAAATAGAATAGGTCTATATAATTATGTGCTTCGACGGGCTCAATAAGCTAATTTCCACAGGCTCGATATAGCAGATCCAACATTCGATTAAACTCTTACCTGGAAGATTAATACAACTTAATTTGGGTGGTCAACCTAGTCTATTTCCCCGGCTTTTTTAAGGGAGAATCTGGATGCCAGTGGACCAATGATTTCATGAAGCAATGCTGCTCCTATTACAATTCCCATAATCGTGGATGCGGTTTCTTCGAAAATAGGATCTTTGGTCAGTAAAAGTGCAAGACCTATTACAATACCCCCCTGAGGGATTAGTCCACCTGCCGTATATTTCTTTATTTTTAAATCGGACTTAACCATTTTAGCACCCGAATAAATGCCTAAAAACTTACCTATTATTCGTCCAATGATATAAATAAAGATAAGCACATAGCTGCCGGTTATCGAAGATAGTTGCAATTGCATGCCGGATAAAGTAAAAAAGATCACGAAAGTCAGTTCATCCGTATAGCGTTCGATAAGCTTGAAAATTTTATCTGATAAGGGATTGAAATTGATAACAACAACTCCCAGTGCTATTGTAGATAGTAGGGACTCAAAGCCAAAGTACTCCGCAATGCCATAGCTTAATAATATTAAGCCAAAGCTTAAAACAATTAAGGTTCCCTCCTCTTGTTTTTTCAATATTTTCATGATGAAATTAAATAACAGTCCAACACTTCCACCTACCAGAATAGCACCCCCAATGCTTTTCCCAAGCTCCAATAATGTCTGACTAAATTTGATATCGGTTTCCCCTAAAAAAAAGGCCGCAAATGCCGTAACCAAGGTGTAAATAATAATGCCCACAATATCGTCAAATGCAGCAATTTCCATCATTGCTGAACTCACCTCGCCTTTAGCTTTGTATTCATGAATAACAGCCAATGTTGCAGATGGATCGGTAGGGGCTGCCAGAGAAGCAAGAACAAGGCTAATGGCTATCACGACATAAACCGAATCGAAAATATGAATGAAAAAATAAAGGGTGAAAAACATAAACAGAAAGACCGAAATAAAAGCAAACAAAGATTCCATAACGGTCAGTGTTAAAATCTTACTTCCTGTAGTCCTCAGTTTTTTTAAGGATAAAGAACCCCCTATTGAAAATGTGATGATGGCTAATGAAACAGAAAGCAATGGATCGGTATGAGTAACAAACTCATGCGACATAATTCCTGACAAATCAGGATTTAGTAGGATACCAGCCAAAATATAACCGGATATTTTAGGGAGTTTTATTTTTTCAGCCAACTCGCCAACAATATATCCAGTGAATATTAATATTCCAATACTCAACATAACATTCATAATTATCTGTTCAATTTATTTAGAGACTCAAAATTTTGACCTTCGTCAGTAGTGTGCAACCAATGTTACGGGGTCGGCTTTATTAAGTTTGCTATACGAACCCTTTCAACTTTTTATGACGATTTATTTTTTTGATAAATGACCAGTTAGCTCTTGTTACTTTTTCACCAGCATAAAACTTTTCCAAGACCAAAGGATACGCTCTTCCAAGATTGAAATAGCTTGTAATTCATTGGGGAGTCCCCTTTCTGAAGTGTAAAGACAAGCTGTATTTCCTTTGCCTTTCTGATCCGTCCAAAAGAAAACCACATATGTTGAACGAATAAGTAGTGGCTTGCCATTCGATAAATTATCAGCGATACTACGGTTTTCAATATTAACAATTTTAGCATACTTAATCCCATAAGGAATTGTAAGGGGTTTTATTTCCCAACTGATCAGTGAATCTCGTCGCTTATCTAAAGTTGATTTTATGAATTTGTCCCGACAATAATTTTCAAATTCTATTTCTGAACGGCATTTTTTTAGCTGCTGATACAAAATACCACCACCTTCAGAGTAGGTATTTGAGATTAATTTGTTCCTAAAAGTAAACGCTGTGCGATAAGTCGATCTTAATATTAACTCCCAGGAGGGCAAAGGCATAAAAGAGTAATCGTATTGATCACTCGCAAACCACCGAATCGTATCATTCCATGCATTCTCTCGAAAATCGTTGTTTCCTGTGAATGGCAAAATGCAATACCTGTCTTGTACCGTATTGTGGAAGGCCTGTATCCTTTCTATCCCTTCAGTTTCATCAAGAATTTTCATTCTGCCAACAATACGTTTATCCCCTTTTTTTTCAGGCTTTAATTCAACGTAATAATTTTTCCCGGGATAAAGCTTAAGTAATATTTCTATTTTTTCATTATTAATATTTGTTTGAAACCGTGTGTCGCCTGTCAAAACAGTATTTACCCTGTAGATATGATTCATTTTGGCCTTTACACAAAAGCCTCTATCATCATTAATGATTACAGATAACCAATTGTCTGGGAATTCATCCACCTTATCTCTGAAGAAATATATATGTGCAAATTTTGAAGTATCCAGATTTGCGGGGCCAGGTGTATACGTGGTTTGTGCACTTCCAACAATGGGACCTGCAGATATAAAAGTTAGAAATATGAATAATTGATTTAATAATGCCGTTTTCATATCCGGTCGTTTATTTCAAACAATTTAAAATAATAGTACTTAAAAGGTAATAACTATTCTCAATACTTACTGCTTTTTATTTTTACAAGCTGAGCACACCCCTAGTATTACTATTATGAGCAAGTTATCAAGTTCACATAAAAAAACTTGTCAAGCTTTGTTACCGTCCTTATTAGATTTATATATTAACCCAACTGTAAATATCACAAGACAACGTGCAATAATGCCAACTAGGCCACCTTCCGGTCCATATTCTCCTCCAGTCAGAAATTCCTGTCCTGAGATATTTATTTTAAATAATCCATCAATAACAAACCCACTAACAGGAAATCCAAACACAAAAGCTTGAAAGAAATTCCAGGAGAAATGTAATCCGATTGGCAGCCATAATTTTTCTGTTTTAATGAATGCAAGGGCATACATAATTCCTCCGATGAATGCACTTAGTGTAGATAAGTGTGTTGAACCCTGATTAAACATATGAACAAAGCCAAAAAAAAGTGCCGTTATGAAAATAATGAGTGCCGTTGACTTTAAATAGAGTTTTAATCCATTTATGAAAAAGCTTCTAAATATTATTTCTTCAGCGAAAGCTGCGGCTGCGAAGATTAAAACGATCTTGAAGAAATGCCCATTGGTCCATGAAAATTGGGTGATAGTTAGTAAATCCCCATATAAGAATATTAGAAAAATTAAGGCAAAAATTACCGCTCCAATTAAAAGTCCTGTGAGTAATTGAAATTTAAAAAAAGGTCTGAATCCTAATTTCTGACCAATTTCATTTTTGCTGAGCCCTGCTTTTCTCCATTGTTTAAAAGCAATAATTCCAAAGATCACCGGTATTAGATTTCCAAGTATTATAATTAGTAGCATTCTTTCGATTTATTTTATCCCATTTTAATTATATCGGGCAACTGATGAAAGCATTTAAGACTAATAAATTTATGAAAATCAATTGATAAACAATATACTTTGCACCTAAAATGAGAAAGGAACCTCTGAAATAAAACACTCTTTTTAGTGAAAATGGGAAAAAACTTTAGAACCAAGCCTTCAGATAAAACCAGCCCGACTTTAAAGGAAGGAGATACATTTCAAAATCCTGGATATTGAAAGATTCTCACCTAAGGCCGCATTTCTATCCTAAAATATTTGCTATCGAAGAAAAGGAACAACAAAGCAAGCTTTCCACCCCTCAAAGAACTCAGCCCTAAACTCAACAAAATCAAAACATGCATTGACTTAATCAGCTTAATATCGTAACTTTTGTAGTCTTTAAAATCTTAAATAATAGTCAACTAAATCATTTTGAAATGAAAAAAACAGCACTTTATTTCGGAATCAGTGTTACGTGCATAATGCTATTGAGTAGTTGTATTCAACAGTCAGCAGATGTAAGTAAGGATATTGAAAAGGCCAACAAAGTCTTTATCGAGGCATTCAATCAGTCTAGTCCTGATGCAGTAACAGCCTGTTACACCAGCAATGCCAAAATATTCCCAACAAATAGCGAAATAGTTGAAGGCCACGAAGCCATCAATAAGTTTTGGACAGTGGGAATGAAAATGGGAATTAAAAAAGTTCTTTTAGAAACCCTATCGGCTACTGCATACGGTCATATCGCGATAGAAGAAGGCCTGTATACACTTTATGCTGACAATGACCATATTATTGATCAGGGGAAATACATTGTCACCTGGCGCAAAGAAGGTGGGAAATGGAAGATAGAACGAGATATTTGGAATACAAACTCCCCTTCTGTTGAAACCAAATACAAAATTTGCGAAGATAACTTTATTGCTCAGCTTGCCGCCAGTATCAATTTTGCCAAATCAAAAAAAGTAAATCCTGTTGAATACGGTAAATATATTGGAGGACTTCACGCTGATGGCTGGCAGCCTAAAGATGAAGATCATCTTAAATACTTTATGAACGGCTATAAGTGGAACATGAATTTATTTAAGAATTTCCGGATGGAAACCCTTGAACAATCAGACACTATGGTTAAAGCCAAAACAAAAGCCGATTGGACGCATTTATCGGCAGAAGAAAAATTCTATGGCGTTGATTCTGTAGAAATGAATGAATGGTTAAAAGCAGCCTGGACCGCCATTGCCAACCATCTGAATTTGGAATACAAACAGGAACAGGATGGTGATTGGATTGTGTTTACTGTAACAAAACGATAACAACGCATTTAAAATTGTATCTCAAAATTTGAAAAACAAAACCACCTCCATTGCGAGGTGGTTTAAGTTAATGTTCTGCTTGATATTATTTTTTTCGATATTTAGGTTTCATTTTTAGCTCTGCTGGTCTTGAGGAGTATTCTTCTTTGCCATACTTTGGAGCTGTTTTTAAAAATTCAGGAATCTCTTGTCCTGTTATAGCGACTCTCTCAACCATCATTTCTAAAGCTAAAGCGTAATCAAAATGAATTCTCACATCATCTCTCTTTGCATCATTGTAAGCTATATAACGCAGGTATTCAACACATTTGTAAAACCACTCATCAGGATATTCCGGGCCATAACGTTTATTAAGCCTCACCATAAACTTCAGGCGATCAATCACCTTTTGTTTATCAAGTATTGTATCTGCAATCAGTGCATCAAGCGCTGCAATAGCTTTGGCATAATCTTTTTCTCTGTAGATCTGATCTGAGATCTTTTTTAATCGAATATTAAAAGCTTTCCCTTCAAAATCGCATAGTTTAGCCATAAAGTCGGCACTGCAATAAGTTGTTTCTTTAGCCAATTTACCATCAACGGCCTCTTTTCCAAACAAATTGACAAATTGCGTATAATGATCAGACACTTCTTTTAAATAGGGATTATCGTATCCGGAGATGCAATCCTTATACAGTTCCCATATTTTAGGATCCGTTAATTTTCCGCCATTCTTAACAATTTCATCAAAGCCTGAAATCACAGCATCTCTTTTATAAATTGACGCCATATACCTGACATAGGCAATCATAAATTCTTCGGATCGATTCCCATTATTGTACTCTGATAAAATATATTCAGAAGTCATTTGAGGATTGAGTGCAGCTTTACCCAGGGCAATAAAATCTTCAGCAGACTTTCGACCGCCACTGCGATGAACAATTTTTTCATTTTCCGGATTAATAAATGCATAAGTCGGGTATGATCGCACCGCATATTGCTTTGCTAATATGGCCCCCTCTTTGGTTTCGGCATCTATTTTCAGACTAATAAATTTATGATTGTAGAAACTTCCAACTTCCGGTAAAACAAACACGGTTTTTGCCATATTAAAACAGGGGCCGCACCACTGGGTGTAAAAATCGATAAACAGAATTTTATTTTCTTCTTTAGCCTTGCTCTTAGCCTCTTCCCAACTTCCGTGAAAAAATTTAATTCCTTCCGTATTTTCGCCGAATGCATTGCGGCACAATAAAAACAAGACTAAAATTGATACTATTTTTATTTTCATAACACTTTCATTTATAAGTATAGATTTATATCAAAGGAAATATGAGATCTGAGATCAGATATCTTTCTCTTCACCTCTGATAAGAATAATTTAGAGCCCTAATGCTAGCTCAATCTTTCTTTTCAAGTCTTCACCATGCAAACCACTTGCAATAATCCGACCTTGCTTATCGATTAAAACGGTAAAGGGTACGCCTTTCACTGCATATTGCTTGACTATAGGAGATTGCCACTTTTGGAAGTCACACACATGATGCCATGTCAGATCATCCTTTTCAACCGCTTTGGCCCATCTCTGTTTACTCTTATCTAGTGATACGCCCAGTATTTCGAGTCCTTTCTCATGATAGGCCTGATAGAGTTTGACCATATTGGGATTCTCTTTTCTACAGGGGCCACACCAGGATGCCCAAAAATCAATTAAAGTCGTTTTTCCTTTAAAGTCTGAAAGATTAATCATTGCCCCTTCCAATGATTCCATTTCGAAAATGGGAGCCTCTTGGCCGGGAGCTATTCGATTCAATTCCTCAACCCTAGCCTGAATCGCTTTATAAAGAGGATGCTGTGCATATTCTTTTGCATAAGGCTTCAATCTACCTGCCAGCTCAACGGTATCACTCTCGTACATATAATTCTCTTTAATCAGATATAAGCAAAGGACTGGTAATTTTTTTTCATCAATAAATGCTTTCACCAGCTCCATCATCTGCAATTCCAAACGAGTAATCTGCAACTGACATTCTTTTTTTTCGTCTGCATTCCTTCCTTTGATTCTTCTCAGAGCCAGGATTTTGCGATACAAAACATTTCTATCGCTGGTGTAGCGATTAAACGCATTTTGAGTCGGCGTGCCTTTCACGACAGGAACAGTCAGGTTTCTCTCCTTAACCTTTGAGTTATAGTCCAATTGTCCTGCTTCTAAAAAGAAATAACGAATGGGGTATTTGTAGCCTTCCACTACGATCTGACACAATTGAGACTGATTGGTCTTTCCCGAAAAATGGAAGTGTCCCTGATCGATTTCTACCGAATCGATACAAACAAATTTGTCCCCATTAAATTGTTTCAAATATGCCATCCCTTTGGAATACCCTTCGATATTTCCCTCAAGATGAAAGGATTTATCTTCACTACATGACAAAAGACACAAGGCACATAACAAGATTAAGATGTAATTATTAAAATGTTTCATCATAAAGATTCAAGGTGTTTGGTGCCCAGATACTGAGAACCGAAAAGTTAAATAGAATTTCACATCGTACCACAAGCCATAATGAGCCTATGTACAAACTTTTCAAACAATATTTCCTTTTGCAATTTATTTACAGAAATAAGCTTCTATTTATACCATCCTGATTGCACAAATGATTTCCTTGTTATTTAAGATAAAAACCATTTGGTCACTCTGCTGATATAAATAGAAAGAGACTGCCCCCCTGGTCGTTTTATGGTTGTCAAAGCCAGAAACAGGCATTCTATAAATGATAAACCTGGGGTTCAGTCTCTTCTGTTACATTTCCCTAAAGGATTCTATTCTAATTAGTAACCCGGATTTTGATCTACCGGATTTCCATTGATTTCACTTGAAGGGATAGGCAATATCCTAAGATCTTCGATACGCTTACGGTATTGTGCCTCTGCCTCAGGCCCTTTTTCGATAGCTTTATCCAAAGCTTCTTTCAGAATATCGTTACGCTGGAGTAATTTCTCAGCACCAAAACGTCTCAATGCAAAATATTCATTCCAATTTTCAAAGGACATCTCAATCAACCATTCATTACAAATGGCCGTTTCAATCTCCTCCTGAGTTGCATGTGCAACCGGACCTGCTCCTGCACGAGCCCGTAGGGCAGCAATGGGAGCATATGCATCATCCAATGATCCCCCTCCGCGATAAATTGCCTCTGCTTTTAGCAAGTAAATTTCGGCTGTACGCAAATAAATTAGCGGTAAATCGTTTGCTGAATTAACCAGTTTTTTAACCGTTGCGTTTTTATAAACGGTCCCTGCAAGTCCATAGCGATAATCAACTTCTACCGTATCCCCAATGATTGTATTGTATCTGGGATCATCACCCAATAAATCGAGATAATTTGGAGAAGGGCCCCACTTTCCAGAACTAAATGATGTCAGTCGAGTTTCTAAACTTGGAGCCTCAGAAGCACCAAACACTCTGGCAAACAAGATCTCATTGGTACTTTCCCAATCGGTAAAAACGGTTGCATAATCCGGAGCCAAATCATTCTCGGTATGAGCCAAGACTTCATTAGCCATGTTAACACAGTCTGAATACTTCCCCATTTGAAACAAGACCCTTGTTTGAAGTGCCTTAGCAGCAATCTTCGAAGCCTGAGAGCTATGTTTGTAATCCGGGCATTTTGTGATCGCAATTTCCAACTCATCCAAAATCATTTGGTAACTATCTGCCACGGAAGAGCGCTCTTTTTTCACATTATCAAGTGATGGCAATTCATTTCTAATGATAAGGCCTAAATTACTGTTAACATCCCAATATTGGGTAAAACGCAACATCAAACGCTCATAAGCCAACGCCTTTAAAAAATGCAACTCACCAATGATCTCATCTTTACGGTTTCCTTCAAAATCATTCACGCCATCAATTGCTGATAACAAAAAGTTTGCATTCTTAATCAATGAATAATCGTAAGACCACTCAGTACTTCCATTTCCTGCCAGCACAGGCCAGTAGCGTTCGTAATACCAAACGGCATTCCCTCTTGTCCACCAATCGGGTTTTCTCATGGTACCTGCCCTAAAGCTCCCCTCAACCATGATATCTCTTGAATCGTATGCATCGGCAGCTAAGTTTGCGTATACGCCCAATAATGCCAATTCAACATTATTAGCACTGGTAATTGCTCCATCCAAATCAGCCTCATAAGGCGGTTGTTTGTCCAAAAAATCGTCCGTTGAACAACCAAACAATATAAAGACAAACAGTAGTATTGATATATATTTTTTCATCTGATTAGCTTTTACAAATTTAACTTCAATCCAACTGAGTAGGTTCTTATTCCCGGATAACTGGTTTCATAGTTTCCACCAAAATTGCCATAAGAATTAACTGTAGCCGGATCAGTACCAGGATAAGAGGTCAATGTGAACAAATTTGTTGCCGACACGTAAACTTGCCCCTGAACTGAAAATTTCTTAATTTCAGGAAGATCGTATGAGATTCTTAGGTCCTGTAATCTAAAATAGGATGCATCATATAAACTCAAACTGGTCAATGCAGGAACGCCCTGTCCCAAATAAATTGCGGGAATTTTAGCATCCGTATTCTCCGGAGACCAACGATTATAAAGATTATAATCAACAAGACCTGTCAACTGACTTGGCACATTCTGCAGAGCTTTTCCATATTGTTTTAAGCCACCTATCTGAAATCCAAAATTGGCATTAAAAGAGAATCCCTTATAGCTAAGATTGGCAATGATACCCCCAAATAAATCGGGATCAGGATTACCGATAATCGTCCTGTCTTTACCATCAACCTTGCCGTCTTCGTTAAGATCGGTTAATTCAAGATTACCCGGATATAAATAACCGTAATAAGAAGAGTTTCCATTTTCTACGGCATTGGCATCCAGCTCATCAATACGCTCCTGATTTTGAATAATCCCATTGTACTTATATCCAAAGAAAGAGCCCATTGCATAACCTTCGGCCAAAACCTGAGAACCTGTTCCCTGCACAATCGCTCCGCTTGAATTCTCCGTTGAGCCTTCTTTCTCCAATTTTCTAACTTCATTTTTATTGGTAGCCAGATTAATAGCAAAATCGAACTTCAGATCTTTTTTATCTATAATCTTGGCTTTAACATTAAATTCAAAGCCCTCATTTCTAACACTCCCAATATTATAATACATGCTGTTTACAGACATACTTGAAGGAAAAGAAAAACTTCTAATTAAGTCATCTGTATCTTTGATATAGTAGCCCATGGATCCTGTCAAACGGTAATTGAATAAAGCAAAATCCAATCCGGCATCGTATAGGGTTGATAGTTCCCACTGAATATTTTTATTCCCAATCTGAGAATGCTCAATACCCGGAACATCATTGTATTTAGTTGCACGATATAAATCTCTATTGGAATAACTGGATAAGTTCTGAATCCCTGTTTTACCTGCAGATACTTTCAGCTTTAGATCATTAATAATATCCACATCGCTTAAGAAACTCTCTTTATTCATTCTCCAGGCTAGTGCCCCGGATGGGAAGAAACCATAACGATTATTCTTTCCAAACATAGACGAACCATCATAACGGGCTGTCACCGTTACAAGATACTTATCGTTGTACTTATAATTTAATCGACCAAACGAAGAAAATAAGCCACGCTCCTCTTTACCGTCAGAAGACTGACCAAACTCTGTACCCGCCGATACATTGGTATAAATCTCATCCATGGCAAAACCATTCTTCGAAAGGTAAGCCCACTGACTTTGTGAATCTTCGTATGAAAGCCCTCCAACAAAATCAATAGAATGAAGCTCATTAAAAGTATTCGTGTAGCTCACCGTATTATCAAACACAGTTCTGTACCCCCTACTTTCTTCCTTACTGGCAGATGCTTCGTTGTACCAGCTTAAATAACTGGGGTGAAACTGATAATTATAGTTCATGTACTGATTAACTGAAATATTCGATTTCAGCTTCAATCCTTTAGTAAGCTCCAGCTCTCCATACACATTCCCTGATATTCTGTATTCATCAGAATTGTTTACAACAGTTGATTCGGCAACTGGATTTACATCGTAAAAAGTAACACCATCTTCTTCATAAACGGGTAAATCCGGACGATGTCCCTGTGCAGAAAACATAGATGTTCCAGAATTATTTCTATCCGTATATGATAGATTGATATTGGTTCCAATTTTGAATTTAGGACTCAAATTGATATCCAAATTAACACGACCGGAATAGCGTTTCAGGTCATCATTTACAACCATTCCTTTATGATCCAATACAGACCCTGAAACGAAATAGGAAATATTCTCACTACCCCCACGAACCGAAACATCAACATTTTGTCTTCTGGCGGTTTGTTTCACTTTATCAAACCAATTGGTATTTGCATCGCCCAGGTAACCACCTTCGGTATCAAGAATATCTTCTGCGGCACTATTCCCCGGATCAACTTCTAAGGTTGCTTTAGCCAAATCGGTCAAATAAGAACGAAATTCATTGCCATCAAGCATCGAAAAGTTCTTAATCTGCGTATCAAATGAGGAGTTATAACTCACATTAAATTTTGCTTTTTCATTCAATCGACCTCTCTTGGTAGTGATCATCACCACACCATTGGCGGCACGCGAACCATAAATTGCCGATGCCGATGCATCCTTAAGCACGTCTACCGAAGCGATATCTGAGGGGGGTATCGAATTTAAGATTGTGGCATCATCAGTAGGTATCCCATCAATCACATACAAGGGTTCATTACTTCCTGAAAGTGACGTTGCCCCACGCACACGAACTCTGACAACTTCTCCCGGACGGCCTGTGTTACCACTTACCATAACACCTGCAGCCATATTTTGTAATAAAGAGGTTGAAGAGGGAACATTTTTCATTTCCAGTTCTTTCTCAGAGATACGAGCCACAGAACCTGTAAAGTCTCGAACTGCCGTTGTTCCGTATCCAACCACTACAACTTCATCCATCATGCCTTCATCGGGTCTAAGTACAATTGCATATTGTGTTTTATCTCCCAATTTAATTTCCTGAGGAACCATACCAATAAAAGAAACCAGCAATACATCAGCATTTTCAGGTATTCTCAGTGTAAATTCACCATTGGTATTGGTTGCAGCACCAATGGTTGTGCCTTTTACAACCACAGAAACACCTGGTAAAGGCGAACCTGACTTATCAGTTACCTTCCCCTTAATTTCTTTTTTCAACTGCACTGGTTCCTGAACGGGTTTGGGCTCTTTTTTAGTAAAAACCACAAAATCCTCAATAATCTCATATTCAAAAGGAATTTGCTTACAGATTTCATCCAAAGCTGATTCCAGACTCACATTCTGCATATCAAGATCTACTTTATATGAAGCATCCACGTCCTCTTCATTGTACATAAAGTAAGTTCCTGTTTGTTCTTTCAATTCACTTAAGACGGTTCTTAAAGAAGCTTCTCCGGTATTAATACTCACTTGTTGTCCCAATAGTACAGAAGCTGATAACTGGAAAGAAAAAGCGAAAAATAGAATCAAACTGAGCTTCATAATAAGCAAGGTTTTTCTTATGGCTGGTGATAAACACCGCCACTTCAGGTTTTTTTTCATAACTTTAGGGTCTAGATTTATACTACCATTGACATTTAATTTCAATGGATGGTTAATAATCAAACAGGGAATGTGGCCGCATTTCCTGTTTTTTTTCATTTTGCTGGTGGCCGCCAACAAAATATATTCTAATCAGTAGGTCGACCTACTATAATTTTATCATCTTTGATCGCAAACTTGACATTTGCCATCTTTTCTATCATCTCAAGGGCAAAGTCTATTGATTTCTCTCTTTTTACTGCACCTGTAAATCGCAATTGACGATACTGGTTTTCAACAAAAAAGAATTCCACACTATACCATCGACTCAACTGATGACAGATATCTTCAAGAGAATGATTTCTAAATTCAAACACTCCCTTCATCCAGGATGTATACAAATCTGTATTAACGGCTTGTATTTGAAATTCATCATCACCTCTTTTTATGACAGCTTGAAAGCCTGGCTTTAAACGTATTTTTTCCCCTAGAGAACTCAACTCTACACTACCTTCAATCAAGGTGGTCGCAATAAATTCCTCGTCATCGTAGGTCGAAACATTAAATTTTGTCCCCAACACCTTTACTTCAGTATCACGCGCCTTTATAATGAAAGCTTGTTTGGGATTATGTGCGACTTCAAAATACCCTTCACCGGTCAATTCAACCTGACGTGTTTTACCCATAAATTGCACAGGATATCTCAATGATGATTGAGAATTCAACCATACCCGCGTGCCGTCAGCCAAGATTAGGTTATACTCTCCTCCTCTGGGCACATCAATCCGGTTATAAATCAACTTCGTTTTATGCGATTGACTATTATTATAAGTCAGGCTGTTTGTAGAATCTTTATTGATACGTGTTCCATCAATTTCTGAAATAACTTTAGTGAGATTTTTTTCAAGCTTCAGTTTCTGACCTCCCTCAAGTGTTAGAATGGCTTTTTTTGAACCAATTGTTGATACTTCAGCAAAATTGTAAGTCTTATTGGAATCAAAGTCAGAACTCACCTGGTGAAGTACAAAATAACTCACAAGAGAAACGACCACAACTGCAGCCACATGAGGGAACCAGGTTTTTAGCTTTCTTACCTTCGTTTCTTTTTTAGGCATCGTTAATGACTTACTAATCTTTGTCCAGGCTTCGTCTGATTTTATTTGATCAAACTGACTGACAGCTTTACCTTCTTTTAGTAAAGCCAGATACTTCGCGAATTTATTCGCGTGATCCGGATCTGCATCCAACCACTCACTCAATTCATTAATCTCCTCATCAGAAATAACCCTCTCTTGATAAGCGATAATTAATGAGACAATATGTTCTTCGGAAAATTTCATTTTTGCATGCTTTTACCCCTATAAGTGATAATTGTGAAAATGGGTGACAAGAAAATTGAACTTTTATTAAATTTCTTATAAAAGAATGGTTCAAAGGCTTAAAATAAGCTTTATCTGTATGAGTATTTATTCTAAAAGCACTCGGGAATAGGAGTTATTTAAGGGAGCATTATTAATAAAAGGACATCCAACGAACTTCTCAATTGCTTCAAAGCTCTTGAATAATGCGTTTTGACCGTATTGAGGGATACATTTAATTCAGCCGCAACATCGGCGTACTTCATTTTTTCGAAAACAATGGCTTCAAATACCTTTTTGCACTGCTCAGGCAACATCTCTATTTCACGATAGAGTTTTTCTCTTCGCTTTTCCAGACTCTCTGATTCAAACTTATCTTCGATAATCGCGTATGATTGATTTTCAATCTCTTCAAAACGATACTTTCGATCTTCTTTAATCTTATTAATCGAATTATTTCGAACTATGCTAAAGAGATAAGATTTTATGGACCCCGTAAAATTAATCAGTCTGTTTTTTTCCCAAAGAGTAATAAAAGCTTCCTGTACAACATCTTCAGCTTTTTCGTAGGAATCAAAATATTTGTAGGCAAATACACAAAGAGAAGAGTAATATAAATCGAACAAGAGGCGAAGTCCAGATTCGTCTCCACTTTTAAATTTTCTGATGATATCTTGTTCCTGGCTGTCCATTTTCTGTTGATAAAAGTAAGAAAGCTATACTAATATGCAAATCTCTTTTATTCAATCTAAATCAACCCAATGTAAATACTTTTTCATTTCACATTAATTTACAAGAGCTTAAACTAATATATGATTCATTAGAATTTATGCGTATTTAATCATTAAAAAACGACAGATACAAAAAAGCTCAGCAAAATGCTGAGCTTTTCAAATAACTAAATATATCTAATTGGATTATTCCCAGTTCAAAATAACTTTTCCACAGTTACCTTCTTCCATAATATCGAAACCTTTTTGGAAATCGGCAGCATCAAATCGGTGTGAGATCATTGGAGACAGATCCAGTCCACTCATTAACATTTGCTCCATTTGGTACCAGGTTTCGTACATCTCACGTCCATAAATACCTTTCAACTGAAGACCTTTGAAAATGATATCACTCCAGTTAACTTGAGTTTGTGATGGTAAAATACCCAATAAGGAAATCTTACCTGAATTGTACATATGAGAAACCATATCGTTGAAAGCTGCAGGCGCACCTGAACATTCCAATCCGATATCGAAACCAATCATTCCTAACTCCTTGATTACATCATCAAGACTTTCTTCCATCGGATTTACAACACGTGTAGCACCCATTTTCTTAGCCAACTCAATTCTGTAAGGATTGGTTTCAGTCGCCACAACGTAACGTGCACCAGCAAATTTTGCAATAGCCACGGCCATCGAACCAATAAGACCAGCACCAGTCACAAGCACATCTTCACCAATAACTGAAAAAGAAAGAGCTGTATGCGTTGCATTTCCAAAAGGATCCATGATTGCCAACAATTCGTCCTCAATCTGATCGCTCATCTTCATCAAATTCGATGCAGGAATAGCCGCATACTCAGCAAAAATACCATCGATATTAACACCAATACCTACTGTGTTTTCGCAAACGTGCTTACGACCTCTACGACAGTTTCTACAGTGTCCGCATGCAATATGGCCTTCACCTGTTACACGATCACCAATCTTAAAACCAGTTACACCAGCTCCTATTTCAGCAACCTCGCCCACGTATTCATGACCAATGATCATTCCAGGCTTAATGGTATTCTGAGCCCATTCATCCCATTTGTAAATGTGTAGATCGGTACCGCAAATAGCAGTTTTTCTAATTTTTACCAGAACGTCGTTAACGCCTATTTTAGGAACATCAACTTCTTCCATCCATAAGCCTTTTTCTGCTTTGGATTTTACTAGAGCTTTCATTTTAGCCATTGTCGTATTATAAGTAAATCTGTAAGTTAAAGTATGTTGTATTTTGATAGAAAGGCCGAAAAAATGCCTTTGAATTATTTTTCGAAAATAATAAAAACAAAGATAGAATATCAATATGTCAATAAGAAATTAACGAAAGAAACAGAATAAACCCACATCTGCTATCAATACACCAACAAATCAAACAATTACACAAACCAACATTCTTAATTGAGAAAGAATGTATCAAACAAAAAACTGCAGACACAAGCCTTTGATTCCTTGTCTGCAGTTTCATCTATAGCCTCCATTTCAAATCAAAAGCAAAATCTTCATTTTCAAAATACTTGCTGTATTTTTTTTATTATTCGTATTTAATCGTTCTATACAGTTTAATAAATAGAAAATCAATAAATATCCTCATGATAACGAGATTCTTGCTGCAGACGATCGAAGTAGTCCAAGGCTTTTACCTTTCCACACTCATCAGTTAATAATTCAATAAGGGTTTCATTAACTGCTTTTCCCATAGCAACAGCCCCACAGACATAGATATGTGCCCCACTCTCTAACCATTTGAAAAGCTCTTTGGCATTTTCCTTAAGCCGATCCTGAACGTAAACCTTCTTGTCATCATCTCGAGAGAAAGCTAAATCCAAATGTGATAAAAGCCTTGCTTCTTTAAAATCCTCCAGTTCTTTTTGATAGAGGAAATCGTGTTCTTTTTGTTTTTCACCAAAAATCAACCAATTCGCGCCAGTTGCTCTCCTTGCCTTCCTTTCTTTCAAAAAAGACAAATATGGTGCTATGCCTGTACCTGCCCCAATCATGATAACAGGTAATTCATCAGCAGGAAGGCGAAACGCTTCATTGGGAATAAACTGAACTTTAAAACTAGATCCCAACTGGAGTCCTTTATTTAAATATGAAGAACAAGCACCAATACGATCGCGATTAAATGCTGAGTAATTAAACTGTTTCACCGTCAAGTGCACTTCATTGGGAGTCGCTTTTGCACTGGATGAAATCGAATACAAACGACGCTGAGCCTTACAAAGGACTTGAACAAAATCATTAGCCTCAATCTCACAGGGATAGTCTGTAATCAGATCGTAGACATCGGCATATTGCAAGTAGTTATGTAATTCGGATTGATTCGCACACAAAGCTGCCAGTTTTTGATCTCCACAATGTTTTAAATAAGCACGAAGTACCTCTTCGGTTAAACAAGTCAGTTCCAGTTTCACAGCCAACAACTCTTCAATACTTTTCTTCTTATCCTTATATTTGACTATCGTCTCGTGGGAATAGCCCAATTTGATCATAATACGAACCACTAAAGAATATGGATTTTTGGGCTTTATACTTACGGTATCACCAGCCTGGTATGTAAAGTCGGGATGATCGGTTTGAAGAACCAGGTGATTTATCTCATTTTCTGATTTTTCACCACTGATTCGATATTTTTCTTTCAGCTTGAGCGTAAAGGTTGGCCCTAAAGCATGCTGACCAAATTTCAAATCCACAACATCGCCATTCACTCTATTCTGAAATTTATTCAACAAACCGGAAGCCCATTGTTCAGCCTTCGTATTAAAAGCCAAATCACAAGTCGTAAGCTCAGCGTAACGCGTGGCTCCCAAAATTCCCAATTGCTGGTCGATATCTTTACCTGTCTGACAGAAAAATTGATAACTCGAATCGCCTAAGGCACAAACAGAAAAATTCAAATTTGGTAATTTGGGAGCTTTAGATCCCATCAGAAATTTATAAAACTGCTGTGCCTGAGCCGGAGGATCGCCCTCCCCCCTTGTACTCACAACAATAAAGAGGTATTTCTCATTCTCCAGATTATTCACATCGTAATCAGACATGCTGTAAACAGCAGGTTCCAATTCATATTTCAGAAACTGGAGCCTGATTTGTTCGGCTATAAAAGCTGAATTTCCCGATTTCCCACCATAGAGAATGGTGATGGGAGACGCAAAACTCTTGATATTTTGTATTGAAAAAGCCTGTTTCTTGGCCTTGTATATATATGTGTTCATTTAGCTTGAATTAATTTCCGGACAAAGATATCCTTAATTATTCGTATTTGGAATCAAACTAAATAAAAACAGTATCTTATAACTTAAATTCAGGATTATAGATTAGACCAATAATATTTCCCCAGAGATCATAGACGCTTGCAACCATGAGTTCACCGCCAACATTAGTTGGTTTTTCGTGTTCTTTTGCACCTAATTCCAACATGTTTGCATAAACCATATTTATATCATTCACTCCCCAGTATGCTATAACACCTTCTCCTTTTTGGGCATCGTCCTTATCTTCCGGTAGCAATCCCAACTCATAACCACCAATATTGAACCCCACATAGAATGGCTCATCAAAATAGGGCTGATTGCCAAAAGCTTTTGAATACCATTCTTTAGCCCGAAGTAAATCATCAACCTTATAAACCACAGTTCTCAATCCTAGGATCTCTTCTTTTTTCATGATAGAAAATTTAATTTATACAAATTAGTGTCACTATAACATTAGGTACAGCAATATAAATCTATAAAATTCAAAACGGCAATCAAACTTTACGCTTCTTATGTCATCAGAATTTTATCATAAATGGATTTCAAAAACATTTTTAGTCGCAATAGTTGATTTAAAGACCTAAAACTCCCTAATTATTCATTTCCTACATGTTACGCAGACACAAACCCTCTATTTAGAAAAGAAAATTCCATATATAAAATGAAAGAAAACAAGATTAAATACTGAGATTTATTGTTAAGCAAGTGATCAATGAAATCTACTTTATCATACAAATAAATTATGATTAACCACAAACACAACTTAAAGCAATAAATTCATTAATCAATCAAAAAAGCTCATTCATAAACAATAAAGAAATATTTATACAATAAAAAAATGATCACCCAAAAGCATTTAAATTCATTCCACAACTAAAACTTATCATTTATCGAAAATCATTTTAAACTTTTTTAACACTCAAAAAAAAATAAAAAAAAATTAAAATCATCGCACAGCTTATAAACAGTACAACACAGAAAAAATTACATGAGAAATATCATGTTTTATGAATGAAAAATGAAACGACCTATTTAGTTTTATAAAAAACAATCCCTATATTCGGTCGAATTTTAATAAACCTAAATTTAAATTTTAACCCCAAAACAAATTATTTATGAAAAGAATTTTTCTTTCAGTAGCATGTTTGGCTCTGGTTTTAGGATCATGTCAAAACAATGCGAATGAGATTAAACCCGACCAACAAGAAGTAAGTGTAGACATGAGTGACTTCTATGTATACACTAGTGATGATAACACTACAAAATCAGGACACGTTCATGGTCCTCAGTGTGGTAGTATGAAAGTATTAAACCGCCAACTAAAAGAAAATCCTAGCTTAGAAAACCGTATGTATAATATCGAGAAACATACGAGAAAGCTAATTGCAGCTAAAAGCTCAAATGCAAGCTCAAAGAAACCAGGTGGTGGTGGAACTACTGGTCCTACTCCTTATCAAGGAAGTATTACTATTCCAGTTATTGTGAACATTCTTGAGGATGCTAACCATCCAGTAACTCAGGCTCACATTAATTCTCAGATTGCAATCTTAAATGAGGACTATAATGATATGAACCCTGCTACAGGTGGCGTACCTAGTGAATTCAACAATGCTGTAGCTAACGTTGATATTACATTTGTTTTAGCAGGTGTAAACAGAAAAACTTCAACTAGAACATCTTGGGGAACAAATGACGAAATGAAGCATTCAAACCTAGGTGGTATGGACGCAGTTGATCCTGCTCACAACCTGAATTTCTGGGTTTGCGAAATTGGTGGTGGTATCTTAGGATACGCTCAATTTCCTGGTGGTGAATTAGATACTGACGGTGTTGTTATTGGTAGCGATTTCTTCGGTGAAAATGCTGCTGGTGGTCAATATGGTCATGGTAGAACAGCAACTCACGAAGTTGGTCACTGGTTGAACCTACGTCACATTTGGGGTGATGGTGGTTGCAGACAAGATGACTTTGTAGCTGATACACCTAGTTCAGACCGTGCTAACTACGGTTGTCCTTCATATCCTACTGTACACTGTAGAACTAATGACATGACTATGAACTACATGGATTATGTAGATGATAACTGCATGTATATGTTTACAAACGGACAGAATGATAGAATGAGAGCTATCTTTGGAACAGGTGGAACAAGAGAATCATTTGTACAGTAAGCTCTATTGCTTTATTAAAATTCAGCTAAAGGCGCCCTTGTGGCGCCTTTTTTTGTAAAAAAAAACGATTTCTCAATTGAGAGAAACCGCTTTAGTCAATTCATTATATATGAGTCTATTTCTTAACCTCAGTCACTTTAAATTGTAATTTTTCAATAGCTTGCTTAAGCGCTTCTTTAGTGGTTGACTTAGTCTTATACTTAAGCGTCACTTTTTGATTTTTGAAATCAATTTGTAAATCTTTAACTCCTTTCTCAAAAGGGATATTCTTCTCAATTTTCTTCACACAGCCCTGGCAATCCATTTCAACATTGAAAACAACTGTTTCAATCTTCTTTATCTCTTGTTTCTGAGCAAAAGTCGCTGTGGTCATTAAAATGATAACGATGGCCAGAGTAGCCTTCTTTAAATTCTGAATTAGGTTTTTCATTATTATTTGTATTTTGCCAGAGTAATAACTCTCTCCAGCTATGATATAATTAGGATTCACGAAATAAAACTATTCGATAGTCAGACGTAATCCCAGATAAAACTTACGTTCCTGAATAGGTCCCCAAACCATAGAGGCGTCAAAATTTTCGCCAAAAGGCTGATCTGCTGCAATTATTGGGTGCTTTTGTGTGTAATTACCTAAATTCTCAACCCCCACATAGGCTTCCCAAATTCGAAATCGCTTGGTTACTTGTGCATTGAGCATCGTGTAAGCCGGAGATTCCTCCCGTCGCTGATATTTAGCAGGATTACTTGCTGTTGATGGGATACGCATGTCACCATTAAACTGTGCTGTAAAATCAAATTGCCAAATATTCATATTTGTAGAATACGAGAGATTTACCAGGCCCTTATATCGATTCACATAAGGAACTTTTTGCAATTCTTTGTTAATCGTTGCCTTCACATCCGAGAAACGAATCGCTGTGGTCACATCTAATCGATTAAAAGGTTCAAACTTTAATTCAAACTGATAGTTATTGGCATAAGACTGTCCATCTAGATTGTAAAAATTCACTTGATTAACACTTTGATCCACATCAACAATCACCTGATTGTTAAATTCAGTGCGATAAAAATCAGCTGATGCTGTAAAATCCTGCCCCAAAAGACTAAAGTATTGTGTCAAACTCAAACCATAATTCCAAGCTGACTCTTGTTTCAAATCAGAAGCAAGATTAAACTCTCTATTTGATGCCAACAGAAAACTATTTTCAGCAATCGCATTTGCAGTACGACGACCACTACCTGCTGCTATACGTAAAGTCGATTTTTCAGCAAATTGATATCTAAAGTGTAAACGAGGTGTCATAAAACCACCATAAACTGAATTGTGATCGTATCTCAATCCGGCCTGCAAAGTGATTTCATCAGATGGCAACCATGTGTATTCGGCATAGGCTCCGGCAATTTTCTCATGTCTATCCGTACCGATGACCTTATTTCCAATCAATTTATCATTAAAATCGTCGTATATAAAAGATAATCCAGCCGTATATTTATGTGTTAGATTGCCAATATAAGATTGAAACAACAAATTGGCATATAAGTACTTTTGATTTGCATCGTAGTTCCTCAAACCATAAAATGACTTTTGTTCATGGGATGAAAAATTTGTAATTAAGGCGATACTGCGGTCATCATTCTTAGGAAAAACATAACCAATTTTTGCAAATGCCTCGTAACGACGTGTATCAATATTAATCCGATAAGCATTATTGATATCATTGGTCTTAGTCTCATCATATCCTTTCTGCCCACCAATTCTTTGCTCATCGATAAACTTGACACCAAACTGAGTAATCCAATACTTATTAGGCTTCCAGTGCCATCGGTTTACAAAATTATACTGACGCACCATAGGATCATCAAGAAAATGATCATGATTGTGATCAATTTCCCGCATATTATCTTGCCCGTGTGCCAAAATTGATGAGGATAACTTATCGCTAAATTTAAGCCCTGTGATCAGGTTTCCCTCTGACATCCCCATACTATTGCCATAAGCATTCAGATAAAGCTTAGGTGCATTTTGAGGTTTCTGATATTCGATATTAATTTGTCCCGTTATGGATTCAAAACCATTCACGACCGAACCAACACCTTTTGACACCTGTATGGATTCCATCCATGGACCAGGAACATATACCATTCCATAAACTGAAGCCAAGCCCTTAAAATTGGGATTCTTTTCAGTCATCATTTCAATATATTTACCAGTCAGTCCAAGTAGTTTAATTGACTTTGCACCCGTCGCTGCATCGGCATATGATACATCGACAGAAGCATTGGTCTCGAAACTTTCTGCCAGGTTACAGCAAGCCGCTTTACAGAGCTCTGCACCTGTGATACTTTGTGACTGTATTGGATTTTCTCTATCGATAATAGTCCCCGCTTTTCGCTTCGAAACCACAACCTCATCCAACTCAATATTGGGTGATAACTCAATAAGAATCTCTCTGTCTTTAAAGTTTGTCACCTCTACTTCACGTGTCTCGTATCCCACGAACTGTACAACCAAAACGCCTGATTTTGGCGATTCGTTTAAACTAAACCGTCCATCGGCATCAGTAGCAGTTCCCAGCGTTGTATTCTTCCAAAAAACAGAGGCACCAGGAAGAGGCACATGTTTTTCATTTGATAATTTTTCAACAATTCTTCCTTCAAAATTTCGGGCAATTGAAAACAAAGGAAGTAATGAGAGGAATAGTATTAATATTCGCTTCATATTACAATCATATTTTATTCTATATGATAGGCTAAAACACAATATAGTATTCCAACCTACACATAAATTGACTTGTGTGAGTTAAGTTTTTTTTCAGCTCATATAAAAAAACCTGTTATAAGCTGATATTGAAGAAGAATGAAGGAATCAACAACGGTAACAGGACAATAAATCCTGCGTTATTTCAGGAGGTTCAACTATCTGTCTCAGATAATCAATTCTATTGTCCTTGCTTGCATCATAGATCTGATGCAGTTGCAAATAGGAGGATTGGAACAAGTCAAGACTCGAAATCAGAGGTGATTTCACGACTTGCTTAACCAAAGTTTGGGGGCTATGCTTTAAATAAATTAATTCCAGAATACAACAAGGCACCTCCACATAATGCGCCTGTGAAGAATCGCCATCGACATGAATAAAATGAGGACGAGGATCTGCTTCGCAAACATGCATCTCATCACCACATTTATCCAAATCATAAATTAAATGGTAATCATCCTGATGACATGCGAAACAAGAATGCTTCAACAAATTCAAACCACAAAATCCTGCCAGGTAAAACACCAACAGGAAAATTGAAACTGTATTTCGAAATTGTTTTTTCATTAAATACTTATCATCATTTTAAAAGCATGAACAAACTTAACTTGTTCTATTTCTAAAGACCCTCAAAAATAGATTATGGGTGAATTTAAAATGTTATTTATCTGTTAATATTTGTTAAGAGCACTATTTATTTTAAGTCCTTTTTAATCCCCCTTATAAAACAATAAAAGGGGAGCCCTATGAATGACTCCCCAACTAATTCAAATTAAACTCAGAAAGTCTAATTGAAACTAATGGTTACTTTTATTAATTGTTCTACCGATGGCAAAACAAATTCGTTATCAACTTCCATCACAGCTTTTGATTCCGCTGTTCCGGTATTAGGACCAGACTGACGGGGAGCCTGGTTATTACCCGCACCTGGGTACTCATTCACTTCGGTACCTGCGTCCCAAATTTTAAGCATACTGGTTACATCACCAGTTTGAGCAATACCATTTTTAAACAAGGCTATTCCCCAATCATCAAAAGCAAAGAATAAATCATTTGATTGTCCTAACATGGAAGCGATATTGAAATAGTCACCCTCCTGTGCTTCGAAACTAAATTCAAAATATTTACCAGGAAATAAGGGGCCTCCAGCACTTTCCCCATTAGGTATTGCATAGACACCATGAGATTGAATGTACATCGCACCATCCAGACTCGCATTTAAATCTGCAGGATTACCATCCTCAGCTAAAGCTTCTAATCCTGCTCCGGAATCAATTTTACCCTCTTCGAACAATGGATAACCTTGGGTACTAATCGCAAAAACACCCGGAGCAATAGGCGTTACATAACCACTCATATCGGCTAAATAAGTTGCCATTTCAGCATTTGTTCCATCCTCAGCTAGCCCTTCTAAACCATTGGCTGCAGCTGAATTCACGGTAAACAAAGGCATTCCGTCATTATGAACAACCCAAACACCTGGTGCTAAAGGCGATTGAAAGGCATACATATCGGATAAATTTGTAATTGTTACTGTAAATTCCGTGCCTCCATCATGTGCCAGCTCAACTTTTATAACTTCAGATACGGGTGGGTATGTATAACCATCATTCACATCTGCAACTAATTTTACCGTACTGTTTTCTGTCATTCCCGTATTGGGACCTGATTGACGTGGTGCCTGATCGGCTCCAGTTCCCGGCATTTGATTGACTTCAGTTCCTGCATCCCAAAGCATTAAATCAGAGCTTACATCACCAACAACTGCATCGCCACTCCCATCATAGAGCGCAATTCCCTCATCACCAAAAGCATAAAACAAGTCGTTGCTTTGTGCCAGCATGGTTGCCAGTGAAAGCCTGGCTCCTTTTCCGGCATCGAAACTAAAGGAATAGGTCACTCCCGGTCCAATACCATCTGTCGTTCCCGAATTAAAAAAAGCCTTCCCCATTTGGATATTCTCAATCTTCACTGTAAAAGTCCCCTTTTTAACAGGTGTCATCATGTTGTCGTCATCATCATCATTACATGCAGTAAGCAACAAGATGCCGACCATTGTAGCATAAATTAATTTTTTCATAGTTCTAAATTTTATAAGTTTCAATTATGAATTTAATCATCGAGACCTATGGCTAAGATCTTTATTCAAAAGTAGAACATCAGCTTACCTTAAAATGTAAGCTGCATCACATATGGCTATTTTTTCTAAAAAAAAGAGCTGCAATCATTACAATTGCAGCTCTTTACTATTCAATTTCAGATCTTATTAACAGCTTTTATTACCTCATTGAGAGTTTGTCAAAGTTGAGTATTTGTATTTCCTTTCTGGAATAATCAATCACCCCTTCATGTTTTAACTCGTTGAACAAACGCGTAACCGTTTCGCGTTTTGTTCCAATTAAATCAGCAAAATCCTTTTGCGTGTAAAAATGTGTCAGGCGTATAACATCTCCTCTCTTTACGCCATTTTCTTCAGCCAATTCTTTTATAAACTCACACAAACGTGTTCTGACATCCTGAAATAAAAGGGATTCAAACCGACGCTCCATCTTCTTAATTCTAAAACCTATTAATTTATAAATCGATAAACCAAACTTTTCATTTTCACGCATTAATTTGTACATGTTAGGCAATTCCATCGGACAAAGCTGAGTTGGTTCAGTACAAGCCAGCGCGTAATCGACCCTTTTGTCTGATCCCAAAATTGCTTTTTCACCGAAGATTTCCCCTTTACCCAGAATGGCTTTCACAACCTCATCCCCATCTTTGTTATATGAAACTATCTTCACCTTTCCTTTACTTATCATGAATATCTTCTGAGACCTATCACCAGGAAAATAAATAAAATCACCACTTTTATAAGTCTTAAAATGATCCTGTTCATATTCTTTCAACTTATGAGGACATAGAATATGATATAAATTTACATGCTCAAAACACCAAATATTATCTTTCATCAGTTTATTTCAATTTTGATTACCTTAAGTTAATACATTTTTGATTGAATACACAGATTAATAACTTTTCGGAATCAGTATAAACGCAGTCATTCAGCCCTTTACACAATTTTTTTGTTCATCATTTTCAACTATCTTTAAACTTAAACCAAAACTTAACTATGAAACATCACATTTCATTCATACAATACTTTAGTTTAGTTATTTGTTTTGTTTTGATTTCTAGTTGTGATTTTACTCAGATCAATCTGTTTCATTCAAAAGAATATAAAGTATTTCCTGATGCCGTTAAGCAAGGCGATTATTTTGCCAAAGCCTTAAGTTCCACGCATCTTATTTCGAATTATCCTATTGACAGCACAATGTCCATCAAGGATACACTCCACTGGCGTCTCACAAAAGATCTTTCGCATTACCCTAAATTTGAATCCGATTTTCAGATTCTAAATGCCATATACAATCTATCTCTTGAAGAATTAGAGCAAAATATTAATCCGGATAGTTTATTCGATACCGGAGAAAAGTGGAAAGGCGTTTGGACACGAGACATCAGTTATAGCATCATTTTAGCCTTAGCCATTACCAATCCTGAAATATCAAAAAGAAGCCTGATGCATAAGGTGAAAAATGGCAAAATTATTCAGGATCCCGGAACAGGTGGCTCCTGGCCCATCAGTTCGGACAGAATGATTTGGTCAACTGCAGCCTGGGAAGTTTATCTCAGTACAGGAGACAAACAATGGCTCAAAAAAGCTTATACAATCATCAAAAGATCAACTGAAGACGATCTCAATGTTGTGTGGGATTATAACGAACATCTATTCAAGGGTGAATCCTCTTTTCTCGATTGGCGTGAACAGAGCTATCCACAATGGATGGATGCCAAAGATATATACAGTGCATTTTCCTTAAGCACTCAGGCTGTACATTATCAAAATCTGGTTGTCCTCTCCAAGATGGGTAAGGTTCTAAACCGGGATAGTCAAAAATACGAACACATATCTGAAGCGCTTAAAAAAAGCATTAACGAGAAATTCTGGATAAAGAACAAAAAGTACTATGCGCAATTTAAATACAATGCCTATTCCCCTCTGCTTTCCGAGCGAATGGAATATTTAGGACAAAGCCTTTGCATCCTCTTTAATATTGCCAATGATGAACAGAAAGAACAGATTATAAACAATACCGTTCAATTGCCTTTTGGGGTACCTTGTTTTTATCCTCAAATACCGAATATTCCGCCCTATCACAACACTAGCATTTGGCCATTTGTACAAGCTTATTGGAATTGGGCCTCTACCCAAACTGATAATGACAAATCCGTCAATCATGGTTTGGCAGCTTTAATCCGATCATCAGCCTTATTCCTAACAAACAAGGAAAATATGCTAGCTGAAACAGGCGATTTTAAAGGGACAGCAATTAATTCGAATCGCCAGCTTTGGAGTATTGCTGGCTCCTTATCAGGTATTTACAGAGTTTTATTTGGCTTGAAATTTCAGGAAGATCAGCTAAAAATAAGCCCCTATATTCCACGAGAATTTAAAGGCGAACTCAATATTAAGAATCTAAAGTATCGAAATTCAACACTGGATATTCAGATTTTAGGTTTTGGAAATAAAGTCAATTCATTCATGATTGATAGTTTCCCTCTCAATGAAAATGTGGTTTCAGGTAGGCTTAAAGGCCATCATCGAATTGTTATTGAAATGAACAACAGCCTTTCTTATAAATCAAAAATAAAAGTAAGGGATAATGTCTATTCGCCTGAAACGCCGAAAGTTAATTTAATTGATTCGAGTTTGGTTTGGCAACACAATAATAATGTGAGAGAATACAATATTTATTGCAACGGCAAAATGATTCAAGAGACCAGAGATACTATTTTCAGGCTCCCAAAAACTAAAAATAATTGCAGCTACCAAATCGAAAGCATTGATAAAAACAGGTATAAATCATTCTTAAGCTCACCAATTCGTGTCTATCGCAGAGGAGAAAGTCAACTCATAGAAGCCGAGTGGTTTACTACTCTGAAAAAACCATACGTCACACTCGATAATAAGAACCACTCGAATTTTATCTTTAAGATCAAAGTAAAAGAAAAGGGAACCTATTTTATCGATTTTAAATACGCCAATGGCAATGGGTCCACAACCAGTAACAATCAATGTGCAACTCGCAGTTTATGGGTCTCGAATGACTATTTGGGTACTGTTGTTTTTCCTCAGAGAGGTAAAAACGATTGGACAAACTGGGGTTACACAAATGCCATCAAAATCAATTTGGATAAAGGAACCAACGATTTAAGTTTAAAACGGGAAACATTTAATAAGAATAGAAATATCAAAAACACTTCTGCTTTAATTGATCAAATTCGAATCGTAAAAACAAACTAGACCAAGCTTATACATTTTTTGATATGAACAGAAAAGAACATGAACAGCCTCTGGTAACTGAAAAATGGGGTTGGAAATATCACCATCTGGGAATTCCAACAAGCAAGATGATGCCTGATGAACGCTATTTACCTCAATTTAAATTTTACGTCTCTGGTTTTCCCGAAAGCCCATTTGGTATAGAATGGATGCGATTCGAAGATGACAGCCCCATGCATGAACTAATCAAAACCGTCCCCCATTTGGCTTTTGAAGTTGAGGATCTGGATCAGGAACTTGAAAAGCATGCGTTTGAAATACTGGCCCCTCCTAACTCACCCATGGATCAAGTTAGAGTAGCCATGATCAAACACAAGGGAGCTCCCATAGAACTCATTGAATTTAAACAGAAAAAATCCTGACTCGCATGAATCAGGATTTTATATGTTGTATATAATCGATGCTTATCGAATTGTCTTAAAAGCCTCACTGACAGACTGAGATAGATTATCGAAAATAGTTTCCTCAGTACCAACACCATTTACAACCTGATGTTTATTCTGCTTAGAATAGTATTCACTTACCTTAGAACTGCGTTTTTCATATTGTTCCAATCGGTGAATAATAATATCAGTATCCGCATCATAAGCTCTACGACTAAAGGTTTTACCTCGAGCAGCCAAACGTTTAATCGACTCCAGAGTTGATACTTCAAGTTCAAGAGCTGTCGTAATGGTTGATTGCATACGTCTCAACAAGCCATCAAGAATATAGGCTTGAACAATGGTACGAGGGAATCCCTTAAAAATAAAACCATTAGCATCAGAATGTATTTTAATCTGACGCTCGATCAACTTAATGGCAATCTCATCCGGAACGATATCTCCTTTTTCGATATATTCCTTAGCACTCATCCCCATTTCAGTTCCCTTCTTAATCTCCTGACGCATTAAATGACCTGTTGAAATATAAACCAGATTAAATTTCTTAGCCAACATGCGTCCTTGGGTTCCTTTACCTGAACCCGGAGGGCCTAAAAGAACCATATTCATCCATGAACGTTCAAGAGTCTGATCGACAACAGCCTTTAAACGTCCAAAAATCTCATCAATATCTCCCATTCCATCAATAGGATGATAGATATCCTTCTCCTTATAAAACTCAGCAACGGGCGATGTCTTAGTCTCGTACTCCTTCAGTCGAACATCAATCACCTCTTCTGTATCATCCGAGCGATTTTCGGTTTCGGCACGTTTAAGAAGACGATTTTTTAAATTATCGTGAGGAACTTCCAAACTCAACATACAGTCAAGCTTTGTATTCAACTTAAGCAATAGACCTTCAAGAATATAGGCCTGAACTGTTGTTCGTGGAAAACCATCGAATAGAAATCCTTTAACATCTGTATTTGCCGTAATTCTCTCTTCAATAATCTGAACGATAATTTCATCAGGGACCAATCCCCCTTTTTTAATGATATCCTTAGCCTGAAGTCCAAGTTCAGTGCCTTCTGCAATTTCTGCTCTTAAAATATCACCAGTAGAGATGTAAGCCAAGTTGTATTTTTCAACCAGCATTTTTGATTGAGTTCCCTTACCAGCTCCTGGAGGGCCGAATAATGCTATATTTAACATGCGTAGATATTAATGAGTGTTTGTAGTATTAATGAAATCAAAATTAGAAAAAAAAGAGAAGCCTACATATAATTTCTTGATTTTATATGAAACAGAACAGCTCCATTTAATGTCTCATTCTCAAACAAATCAGATTAAGCAGATTCAAAACAGTGAAGTTTCAAGCTTACCTAAACAAATATCGAGGTGAAAAATTCCTCTTAAAGAGTTTCAAACCATACCTGAAAAACCAGGACAAAAGATGCAATAAACCAATCAGGAAAAAAATGGGATAAATGGGATTCGTCCAAAACGTATGATTAATAACGGAAAAATAAGAGTAGGCAATGACCAATATTAACCCACCCAATAATTCAAACCTCCATACCAAAACGAGAGCAAACATCATCAACATGTGTGAATAAAAGAGTTTCAGCAAATGCGGACTCATCTTGTTGGGATCATCAATACCAAACTCAATAGCAAACCATGCAAAAAAGAGGAAAAGAAAAATCCCTAAAAGACGTGCTAACCAACGAAAAATTACGGTGAGGAGTTTCTGCATTATTCTTAGTTTAGAGACTGGTTGTGATCTTTCCCAAATATAGATGAATAATTAAAAAATTGAAAATATCTGATCTGCATATTATTAATAATAATTAAATAAGTCAAATAAACGGACAATATAAATCTGAGTTAAAGCATTGAATCTTAATTATTGTTGACTTTCTGCTTTTTTCGCCTTATCTTTTTTATAGAATTATAAATAAACAGCAGCAAACTATTATTTGAAATCTAAAAATAGGGCCTTATGAAAGCAAATTACATCTGTCCACACTGTCGAAGCTTTTTAAATGTTGGCGATAAAATCATTATTGCTGCAAAAAACAGTAAAAAAGAAAAAGGAATTCTTCTTTTTAGTATGGAACTGGGCGACTATACCGTCTTAAAACACCCCTCGTTTAATATCGAAATTGGTGAAAAAGTAAACATGTACTGCCCGTCCTGTAGCGCAAACCTAAAGAAACATAAGGTTCATAATAATCTCTTTGGTATTATCATGCAGGATGAAGAAGATAACGAAATGCAAATCCTGTTTTCGGGAACCTATGGTGAAAAGTGCACCTATCGTATCACAAATAAGGATGTTGAATCTTTTGGCAAAGATGCCGGTAAATATCTCGACTTAGACAATCTCATCTCAATGAGTTAAGCATAAAAAAAAACGAGTTCTCATGAACTCGTTTTTTATTCTCAATATTTTAATACAGGCAAGCTCAGCTTGTAACGAATACAAAACAATCGGAATACGATAATGCAGATAACCGTCACAAAAAGATTGACTGTAGGATCTACATGCAAATATTTTAAAATCAAGAATAACAATCCCCCCACAATACAGGCCACTGCATAAATTTCTTTGCGGAAGATTAATGGAATATCATTACATAAAGTATCACGAATAACCCCACCCATTACAGCTGAAAACAAGCCCATAATGATTGCCAGTACAGGATGAATAGATAAAGAAATGGCTTTCTCTATGCCAATAATTGTAAACACCCCTATTCCAATCGTATCGAAGAGAAAGAGGGTACGCTTCAACTGCATAATCATATTCTTAAACAGAAATGTTGCTATCACTCCAAGAGTAATCACCAGTAAATAATTCAAATCAGAAATCCATGCCACGGGAAAGTTGCCCAAAATAAGGTCACGCAACGTTCCACCGCCTATTGCCGTTATAAATCCGGTAAAGAAAGCGCCGAACAAATCGAGTTTCTTATTGGCAGCCGAAAGTGTTCCGGAAATTGCAAAAACAAAAGTTCCGATTAAATCGAGGGCGTAAATTACAGACATAACGATCGTTAAGGATTAAATGATTTAAAAATGAGCCTCCCAATTGAATCGGGAGGCTCCTTATATGCGTCTTTTTAAGAGTTGATTATCGAATCAGTTCGAAAATCGTTTTATTTTTCTTCTTGTGCATCAACGACTGCAATTGCAGTCATATTAATCAATTCGCGAACGGTACAACCCATTGGTACCACGTGAAAAGGCTTGGCTGTTCCCAGAATAATGGGTCCGATATTTTCGGAATCACCAAGATCCTGCATCAACTTGTAAGCAATGTTTCCAGAACTTAAGTTAGGGAAAATAAGTGTATTCACATCTTTTCCTTTAAGCTTGTTGAATGGGAAATTCGCATCACGAAGATTCTTATCCATTGCAAAGTTCAGTAACATCTCGCCATCAACAGCTAATTCCGGATGATTTGTATGAAGCGACTCAATTGCTTTATGCACACGTTTAGGACTTCCCTTTTTCACAGCGCCAAAGTTCGAATAGGAAAGCATGGCCATCACAGGCTCCTGATTGAATTTCTTAACCGCACGTGCAGTAATCAATGTGGTATCAATCAATGATTCTGATGTTGGTTCTGAATTTACGGTGGTATCTGCAAAGAAAAGAGGTCCTTTCTTAGTCATTACAATGTTCATTCCCACCAGCGTCTTCATTCCCTTTTCTTTACCAATTACTTTTTCAGCAATATTCAAAGTTTCGAAATAACGGGTTGCGTAACCCGAGATAAAGGCATCGGCCTCACCCACTTCAACCATGGTAGCTGCAAAATAATTGCGATCGAACATCTTCTCAACAGCCTCTTTGTGCACAAGACCTTTACGTCCAAGTTTCGCACAAAGCACATCCGCATAACGCGTTCTTCTTGCGCGCTCAGCTTCTGAACGGATATCGATAATCTCCGCACCTTCAAGGTCAAGATCATTTTCTTCAACCAACCGCTGAATGTTTTCGTTATTACCCAACAAAATAGGTTTCGCGATCCCTTCGTGAAGTGCAATTTGAGCTGCTTTAAGAATATTAAAGTTGTTTGCTTCAGGGAATACAACACGCTTCGGTGCTTTCTTCGCTTTGTTAAAGATGGTACGCAATAACTCATTCTCGGTACCCAATCTCATTTTCAATTCTTCAGCATAAGCATCCCAATCCATATCGGTTTTTCGGGCAACGCCTGAATCAACAGCAGCTTTAGCTACAGCTACGGCTACACGAGAAACCAAACGAGGATCCATAGCCTTAGGAATAATGTAGTGCTTACCAAAGGTGATATTCGCCTCATCATATGCTGCATGCACCGACTCCGGAACAGGTTCTTTGGCCAACTCAGCGATAGCATGAACCGAAGCAATTTTCATTTCTTCGTTGATCGCAGTCGCTCTAACATCCAGTGCTCCACGAAAAATATAAGGGAATCCCAATACATTATTAATCTGATTCGGATAATCTGAACGACCGGTAGCAACGACAATATCATCGCGAACTTCCATAGCCTCATCATAATCGATCTCAGGATCCGGATTGGCTAAGGCGAAAACAACTGGATTTGGAGCCATAGATGCAACCATCTCTTTTGACATCGCACCGCCAACTGAAAGACCTAAAAACACATCGCATCCAACCACAGCCTCGGCTAAAGTATTTAAATCTCTATTGGTAATGAATTGCTTTTTCTGCTCATTTAAATCTGTACGCTTCGCGTTGATCACCCCACGGCTATCACACATCACGACATTTTCAGGTTTTACTCCCAAAGAAATATAAAGTTTTGTACAAGATACGGCAGCTGCGCCGGCCCCATTTACAACGACTTTTACATCTTCAATCTTCTTATTCCCCAGCTCAAGAGCATTTAATAAACCTGCAGCTGAGATAATAGCCGTTCCGTGCTGATCATCGTGCATCACCGGAATATCCAGTTCCGCTTTCAGTCTCTCCTCAATTTCAAAACACTCTGGCGCTTTGATATCTTCGAGATTGATCCCCCCAAAAGTTGGGGCAATCGCTTTTACTGTTTCAATGAACTTATCAACATCCGTCGCGTCCACCTCAATATCGAATACATCGATATCAGAAAATATTTTAAAGAGAAGGCCTTTCCCTTCCATAACAGGCTTCCCTGCCAATGCGCCTATGTCTCCAAGGCCCAAAACTGCTGTACCGTTTGAAATTACGGCAACTAAATTTCCTTTACCTGTATAACGATAAGCGTCTTCAGGATTTTTTTCAATTTCAAGACAAGGTTCTGCTACTCCCGGGCTGTATGCCAATGATAGATCACGTTGAGTCCTGTAGGGTTTCGTAGGGATCACCTCAATTTTCCCGGGGCGTCCTTCTGAATGATAATTTAATGCGTCAGTTGACTTTTGTTTAGACATAACTGTATGGTTGTTGTTTTTGCTCAAAATATGAGCTGTTTTAAGTTTGGAAATTATCCTTAAAAGAATCTTAGTATTCAGTAAACGACCACTTTATGTCTAAAGATAATCTATAAAACTAAGCCTTTCAAAGATTTTGCAAATCTACGTATAAATCAGGAAAGAAAGTTTCCCTTTTTAGAATGATTTCACTAACTTGAGAACTCCGTGTTTTCGCTGATCTCATTATCACAGTTATAAGTGTCAAGTATTAAATTTCTCGATATAGGCATAAAGATTATTGATTAATATAATTTGGCTGTTAGATTCACTCAATATACATTTGTAATCGTAAACAATAACAGAATAATAAATCTTAAAATCTAAATACAATGCAATCATTAATCGGAAAAAAAGCCCCTGCATTTACGGCTAACGCAGTATTAAACGGAAATCAAATTACTGAAGGTTTCTCATTGGAACAATTTGTAGGAAAAAAAGAAGTTGTTTTCTTTTTCTACCCACTTGACTTTACGTTTGTTTGTCCAACAGAGCTGATTGCTTTCCAGGATAAACTTGAAGAATTTGAAAAGCGTAATGTTGCCGTTGTAGGTTGTTCAGTTGATTCTGAATTTTCTCACTTCGCATGGTTAAACACCGAAAGAAACAAAGGTGGAATTAAAGGTGTGACTTACCCATTGGTAGCTGACCTTTCGAAAACTATTGCTGAAAACTTTGGTGTTTTAGCTTCAGACTACGATTACGATGAGGAAGGCAATGCGATTTCAACGGGTGCTCCTGTTGCTTACCGTGGACTTTTCCTAATTGACAAAAACGGTGTGGTTCGTCATTCAGTTATCAACGATCTTCCATTGGGAAGAAGTGTAGATGAAGCCATTCGTATGGTTGACGCGTTACAGCATTTCGAAGAGTTTGGTGAGGTATGTCCTGCTAACTGGAACAAAGGCGAAAAAGCGATGGAAGCTACTCAAGAAAGCGTATCGGAATATTTAAGCAAATAAAAAATTCCATTAATTTTACGACGAAACTGACGATCTTATGTATCGTCACATTATAAAACTTAATCAAAAAAATAATTCTTAGAGATACGCTTTATGCGATACTTTAATGATCAGACAGAATTTTCTCAGGATCAATAGGGCGTATCTCTAAGTCTCAAAAAGAAACAAAATTATGAAAATTAACAGATATCAGGATATTACAACAATCGAAGGAGAAGCTAAAAAAGATTATATCGATCGTCACTCAGCATTTCTACACTGTGAGGATTCAGCCAAAGCGGGTGAGAAATTTACAGTAAAGGTAAAAGTTGGTGATGCTTATCCACATCCTGATGATTTCGATCATTATATTGCCTGGGTACAGCTTTGGGATGGCGAAAACATGTTGGCTCAAGCTAACTTCACTGCTGGTGCACTAGGTAGCACACCAAATCAAGCTGAAGTAGATTTCTATATCGTTCCTAGTAAGAAAATGAAATTGACTGCTGCAGCTTTCTGTACAAAGCACGGTCTTTGGCATTCAGATGAAAAAATTGTTGAAGTAGAAAAAGTGGCTGTTGAGGCTTAATCTACGAATTCAGAATATAAAATTAGCCCAGCTGTTCTAAACGGTTGGGCTATTTTTAGATAAAGTCTAAAGGTCTTAAAGGTCAAAATAAAAAAATGAATCTTATTTACGAAGGTATTTCATTAAATTACTAATGCTTCCAGATAAAAAGCAACATCTGTTTCGCAGATTTTCTGCTTCGATAACAGTAATATATTTGAGATCTTCTGCTAAATAAAGCATACTCCTAACTTCACCGCATGAAGCTTTTGCAATGTCCAAGAAACGTTTAAATTGAGCATCTGAGTTTCGTTCAAAACCTTCCGCAATATTATTCATTATAGATATAGAGGCGCGTTGAATTTGATCTTTAAAACCATAGTCCTTATTGGTACTCATAAATTCATATACCAAACTGACTAAAAGACGTGACTCTTGCCAGACTTTTAAATCCTCAAACTTTTCAATTTTTGCCATCTCATCAATATTAGACTATTTGACTTTTCTGACCTTTTCAACTTTTAGACCGGATCTACTTATACATATCCTCATAATACTTCTGATACGCTCCTGAAGTGACATTCTCCAACCATTCACTATTTTCAAGGTACCATTTCACGGTCTTTTCAATGCCTTCTTCAAATTGGAGTGAAGGCTCCCAGCCTAATTCTTCTTTCAGCTTGGTTGAATCAATCGCATAACGCAAATCGTGTCCTGCACGATCGGTCACATAAGTGATGAGCTTTTCAGAAGTGCCCTCTTCTCTGCCCAACAATCGATCAACCGTTTTGATCATCACCTTAATCAGATCGATATTTTTCCATTCGTTAAAGCCGCCAATATTATAGGTCTCCCCTATTTTTCCTTTGTGAAAAATGACATCAATGGCACGAGCATGATCTTCGACATATAACCAATCGCGCACATTCTCTCCTTTACCATAAACCGGAAGTGGCTTATTGTTGCAAATGTTGTTAATAAACAATGGAATTAATTTTTCAGGAAACTGATACGAACCATAGTTATTCGAACAGTTAGAGATAACGGTTGGCAAACCAAAGGTATCCTGAAACGATCGTACAAAATGATCAGAAGATGCTTTCGATGCTGAATAGGGCGAGTGCGGATCGTAAGCTGTTTCTTCTGAGAAAAAACCATCCTCACCTAAAGAACCGTAAACCTCATCTGTGGAAACATGGTAGAACAATTTATCACCAAAATGCCCGTCCCAGGCAAACTTTGCCGCTTGCAAAAGGCTTAAGGTGCCCATCACATTGGTTTGAGCAAATGAAAAGGGATCTTTAATCGAACGATCAACATGTGATTCAGCGGCCAAATGAATGACCCCATCAATCTGATAATCCAGAAAAACCTTCTGTACCTTTTCAAAATCGCAAATATCACACTTCACGAATTCATAATTCGCTTTGTCTTCAATATCCTTTAAGTTGGCCAAATTCCCGGCATAGGTCAGCACATCCATATTGATGATCCGATAGTCGGGATATTTATTGACTAACAAACGAACAAGGTGTGATCCAATAAAACCAGCACCACCAGTTATCAAGATATTTCTCATTGTATTTTTTTTATGAACCACAGATGACACAAATTTTCGCAGATTAAATTATAAATCGTTTATATTGCAGACTCACAGATCCAAAATTAATAAGATACCCCACTTTCTTTCCACTTGCTTTTAAATAATTCATCAACTGGGCAACGTGAATATCTTCAATTGATTTTACAGCTTTTAACTCGAGAATAATATCATTATAACATATAAAATCAGAATAATACTTTTTATCTAAAACGACTCCCTTATAATGAATATCTATTGGAGTCTCCATCTCATATGGAACAAAATTACGAATAAATTCCAGTTCCAAAGCCTCCTGATAAACTGATTCAAGAAAACCACATCCCAAATTTGAATGTACATCCATGCAACATCCAATAATCTTATAACATTCATCTTTAAACAAATAATTACTATCAACCATATGATGCAATTTAAATATTAAAAATCTGTGTGAATCTGAGTAATCTGTGGTTTAAGTATTTTCAATTACTGACAGGCAAGCTTTAAGCGAATTCCGCCAATATGGAATTTCAATTCCAAAATCGGCTTTAATTTTTTCCTTATTCAGCACAGAATAGGCTGGCCGTCTGGCTGCTGTTGGGTAATCTTTTGATTCGATGGGTTTAAGTTGACAGTCGATTTTTGCCAAGTCCATTATAGCTTGAGCAAAGTCGTACCAGGAAGCAGTGCCCTCGTTGGAATAATGATACAATTTCCCTTTCCTATCAATACGCCCTGACTGACTCATCATATTCAAACAGACCTGAGCCAGATCTCTCGCATAAGTCGGTGTGCCAATTTGATCGTAAACAACCGATAAACTCTCTCGCTCCTTTCCCAATTTCATCATGGTCTTCACAAAATTGTTTCCAAAGGACGAATACATCCAGGATGTTCGGATTATAATCGAGTTCGAAGGGGAATACATGATCTCCATTTCACCCGCGCGTTTGGTCTTGCCATAGGCACTTAATGGACAAACCGGCATTCTTTCGGTATACGGACGATTAGCCGTTCCATCAAAAACATAATCCGTTGAAATATGGATCAGCTTCAGCTGATACCTTTGAGCGACAGCCGCTAAATGCCCCACAGCCTTGGCATTAACCAAACCTGCTTTCCCCGCATCCTGCTCAGCTTTATCCACCTCCGTATAGCCTGCACAATTGATGATGCCCGTAAAGCCTGCATCTTTCACAAATTCATTCAACTGAACCTGATTACAAATATCCAAATCCGAAGAGTTGGTGTACACAAACTCCAGATCAGGATAGTTTGAGCGGAGTGCTTTTATTTCAGAACCGAGTTGGCCTGTAGAGCCGGTAACGAGTATTTTATTTGATGACATAGTTTCGACGAATTAAAAATATAGAACGCTTATATTCGAGAGCTATTGCCTAAAGTATATTAAAGTTTAAAGCTATTCAAGTATAAAGTTAAAAGGATAAAGTTATTCAAGGATAAAGGTTAAAGTGAAACAAGTGTAAAGTATGCTTCGACAAGCTCAGCAACCAAAGGATAAGCTGATTATCTCGATTTTGAGCATTTAGAATAAATAGAGCCCAGAATTTTCATTAATTCTTTGGATTCTGATTCTAAATTAATCCAATTCGTATTCTCTTCGGAAATTTCAATAATTATTCTTATCCAATAATTGATTTCACGTATTTCTTTCAACGAAATTCCAATTTTATTCGAAAAATCAGCTTTAGAAACAGCAACTTGAGCTTCTTCATAATTAGCACCTACAGATGTTGCAGACTTTAGTATCCGATAAGAAATCACATTATATTCACGAGAAGTGGGTAATACCCTAACTTCTTTGATAATATCAACTGAAAATTCGAAGAACCTTTTTTGCAAATCGTTTTCCATCTCGATCATATTACTTTAACCTTTATACTTTCCTTAATTTATCCTTTAGAACGGATTTTCGATTTCAACAAGAGGCTTCAGTTCTTTGTCTTTGCCAGACAATTGAATAGCTGCTTCATTCATTCCCCAATCAATTGCGATTTCCTTATCATTCCATGCGATGCCGGAGTCGTAATCGGGGGCATAATACTCATCCACTTTATAAGCAATGGTAGCTGTTTCGCTCAAAACCAGGAAGCCATGTGCGAAGCCTTTGGGAACAAAAACCTGTTTCTTATTCTCTCCACTCAAGACGACCGATAGATACTGTTTATAGGTCGGGGAATCCTGACGGAGATCCACAGCCACGTCTAAAACCTCTCCTTCGATACAGCGTAGAAGTTTCGATTGGGTATAGGGTGGCTTCTGAAAGTGTAAGCCCCTCAATACTCCTTTTGATGATTTGGACTCATTGTCCTGTATAAAGTTGATCTGCCCAATATGTTCTTCGAATACCTTCTGATTAAAAGATTCAAAAAAGTAGCCCCTATCATCCCCAAAGATCTTGGGTTCAATAATAACGACATCGGGTATATTTGTTTTTATAAATTGCATAGTTTTTATTTTTCTACCACAGATGACTCAGATTAACACAGATTAACTTCATCAAGCTCGCAAGTTTGGTTATCAAAGATTAAAGTATAAAACGTTTATATTCTAAACTCGTTGATCCGAAATTAATTAGATAACCCACTTTCTTACCAGTCGCCTTTAAATAATTCATCAACTGTGCTGAGTGTATTTCTTCCAAAGACTTTACAGCTTTCAATTCTAGAACAATTTCGTCATAACAGACAAAATCTGAGTAATATTTTTTATCTAATACAATCCCCTTATAATAAATATCTATCTGAGATTCTCTCTCATATGCAATAGAATGACGAATAAATTCAAGCTCTAATGCTTCCTGATAAACAGCTTCTAAAAAACCACAGCCCAAGTTAGAATGAACATCCATGCAACAACCAATAATTTTATAACACTCACTCTTAAATAAAAAATTACTATCAGCCATCTGATCCAAATATTAAAATGAAAAATCTGTGCGAATCTGTGTAATCTGTGGTTAGAATTAGGAGTTAGAAAATAATCGCTTATTTCTCTTTAATTAACTTCAGTAGGTATTCGCCGTAGCCACTCTTGCTTAAGGGTTCTGCCAATTTTTCCAGTTGTTCTGCTGTGATGTAGCCCATCTTGTAGGCAATCTCTTCCAAACAGGCTATTTTGAGGCCTTGTCGTGTTTCAACGGTTTCGATGAACTGACTGGCATCCAATAAGGATTTATGTGTGCCCGTATCCAACCAGGCATAACCACGCCCCATCAATTCCACTTTTAGTTTGCCTTTGTCCAGATAGTGCTGATTCACCGAGGTGATCTCCAACTCGCCACGTTCAGAAGGTTTCATCCCCTTAGCAACCTGAATCACATCATTGGTATAAAAGTACAAACCAATCACCGCATAGTTGGATAAGGGATTCTCAGGCTTTTCAATAATCGAAGTCACATTCCCCTCAGCATCAAAACCTGCAACGCCATATCGCTCGGGATCATTCACATAGTATCCAAAAACGGTTGAATCGCCTTTTTGTTCCACATTTTGTCTCGCCTGGCTCAGTAGCTGGGTAAAGCCCTGACCGTAAAAGATGTTATCGCCCAAAACCATACAAACCGAATCCTCCCCAATAAAATCTTCCCCAATAATAAAAGCCTGTGCCAAACCATCCGGACTGGGCTGCTCCTTATAGGACAGTTGCAATCCCAAGTCTTCTCCTGTTCCCAGTAGTTTAATGAAATTAGGCAAATCTTCAGGGGTAGATATAATTAGTATCTCCTGAATACCTGCCAGCATTAAAACCGAAAGTGGGTAATAGATCATGGGTTTATCGTAAATGGGCAGAAGCTGTTTCGACACCCCTTTGGTAATGGGATACAAACGGGTTCCTGATCCACCTGCTAGTATGATTCCTTTCATGCTTAGAGTATTAGATGATAACTGTAATTTTCTTTTTTATACTAATCGATACAAGCTATCTAATAATTTTTTATGTATCAACAAATATACTCTAATAAGCTTAAAGGAGAAAGGAAACAAGAATAAAGGGCAAAGGAAAGAAAGGTTAAAGGAGAAAGGAAACAAGGTTAAAGGTTAAAGTAAAAACCTCCTTCGCCAATAAACTGCTACGGCGGACAAAGATGGTTAAATGAAAACCAAGATAAAAGTTGAAAGTCAGCTCTAAAAAGGGCTGGCATTTACTTTTGTTGCCAAAAAATAAAAAAACGTCTTTATTTCTCCTCCTGGTCCCTGAGCGGAGTCGAAGGAAAGGAGGAATACCCGATCGTGATCGGGGGAGATGGTTTTATCAAGAAAATAATTTAAACCACTAACATGTCAACGAGCCTGAGAGGAAATGGACTTGAACGAGCTCATTAACTCGGCTCCCCCCCCTTCAATGGACTTTGTCGAATTCCCTTGGCTCCAGTTCCCTGAAAGGGGAAAGCTTTAGTATGTGAAAATCATCATTCATAATTTTAATTGACTCTTTTTGACCATTTGTCCCTTGAGGTTTTTCTACTTTAAATAAAACATCATAATATTAAAAACAATATTTTTCTTAATAATCGAATTAGATTAACTTGCGGTGCTTTTGTTAATAATAATATAACATTTTGAACGTTGTACATAAAAAATAGATTGACCTGAGCCTTTCTCAAATCAGATTTAAACTTGTTAAAAAAAACACAATATATAGAATATGAAGATTAAAAGTTTATTGATCCTTAACCTGATTGCAATTGCAAGCCTGGTTAATGGACAAAAGAAGGTAAAGTATGAAGTGGGGGCCTCTTCTTCTTTTGGAACAAAAGAGGACGTTCCCTTTTGGTTACAGTCCAACAAAAAAGGTTTGGTACCCAATAAGAGCTACCTGATGGGTGATTTTGCTTTGGGAACAGAGTTTAATCAAGAACCAAAGAAAGCCTTTGATGTAATGTGGAAAGCCAGTGCTGTGGCCTATACAGGACATGAATCTAAGCTTATATTGGATAATCTTTATCTTTCTATGAAATGGAAAATCTTTCAATTCTCATTGGGGCAGAAATCAGATGCTATTGCTTTTGATGGACTCTCCTCCACCAACGGGAATCTACTTTATTCAAACAATGCCAGATCCTACCCCAAATATGAAATCTCAGTGCCGGAATGGACTGATATTCCACTTCTGGAAGGCATTGTCTCTTTTAAAGGCTTATTATCTGATGGGGTTACAACAGATGACCGTTATATTGACCATGCACTCATCCATCATAAAAACCTATTTATTCGCTTGTTCAAAGACAAGAGGTTTAGTATTAGTGGAGGGATTGAGCACTATGCCTTATGGGCTGGAACACATCCTGACTATGGTGACATTTCAAGATCCTTAGATAAATATTACAAGGTGTTTACAGGTACTGGCGATAAAGAAGGGACTTTTGGCAACGATGCTTACCGCTTGGGAAATCATATTGGGTCTTTTCACCTGGATGCTTATTACAATACAAAAAACTTCAACTTGCAAGCCTACTACCGTTCGATATTTGAAGATGGATCAGGCAGAAAATCAGAAAATTTCCCTGATGGCCTATATGGTTTGCATTTTAAAAATAATAAAGAAGGGTATCCATTTATTCAATCCGCTTTAATCGAATTTTATCATACCACTGATCAATCAGGAAGATTTAGAGGTGATTTTAATGGAAAACATTATCGTGGAAATGACAACTACTTTAATCATAGCGAATACCAATCAGGCTGGACTCACTATGGCAGAACCATTGGCTCTCCCTTATTCATCAATGGGAAAAATGACAGTAACGAAACAATTATCAATAATCGGTTCAAAGCTATCCATATAGGTGTTCAAGGTTTTATAGGATCTATCCCATATAAAAGCTACTTCAGCTTTTCCAAGAATTACGGTACAAATAAAGATCCATTTAATCCCGATGATTCGGGATTAAATCAATTTTCAGGACTGATAGAAGTCAATCTTCCAGTACAAAAGATCCCCTTCCAAATTAATTTGGCTTGTGCTGTGGACCAGGGCGAATTGTTGAAAGATAATATGGGTTTCTTTATCAGATTATCTAAGAAAGGAATCTTCAAATAAACCATGTTGGACTGAAGAATATAGAATTTTATGCAGTCGTTGACATAAGGTTAAAGTGAAAAGTATAAAGGATAAAAACCACTCATGATCATTAATCAGCACAAATTTGATTGAATGGCTATAAACATTATTGAGAAATAGAAAGCCTGAAAGCTGTAAAAAATCTTTCAGGTTTCTCTATGTATTCTATAAAAAACACCTCCCGTATGTTATCAATAGCTCCGCCCCCCTTGTGCGGTCCCACCTTCTAGGTATAGGTTCAGAATGGGGTGAATTAGCACGATATAATAAAAGTTTAAACCACTTCTATGTTAACAAGCGCGAGCAAATGAACTTTATTGGACACATAAGCTCGGTTCTAACACCCTTTTAATGGACTTCATTGAGTTCATAAATCAACTCAAGCACCCCTTCAGTGGACTTCGTCGAATTCCGCTTCACTCCATTACCCCTAAAAGAGGAAAGTTTTGTTTTGCAAAAATCGCAACTCGTTATTAAACTTGCTCTTTTTGACTTTTCAGACCTTAAAAAAACACTAATGGACACTAATTAAACCCATTATTTCTCCTCCTGGTTCCTGAGCGGAGTCGAAGGAAAGGAGGAGTACCCGAGTGAGCGAGGGGGAGGTGGTTTTATAAAAAAAAATAGTTTAAACCACTAACATGCTAACGAGCTTGCGAGTAAATGACGCAGATGACACAGATGAAAAAATATTTAACCACTAATGAACACTAATTAGCACTAATTAATAGGAAAAAGCTTAAATAATGTCATTAGTCACTGGTCATTGGCAATCATACCCAAGGCACTTAATACCTGTGATAAAACAATAAATAAACCTGATCAATGGACTGTTTTTCATGATATAAGAAAAAAAAAAGATTTTTTTATTAAGGAAATAATTCTTTAACTTTACTTATGATTTTATAAAGCAAATCAATGTTGTCACACTAAGTTCTTCAACAAACGTTCAGAACTTATTATTTTCCTTAAAATAAGAATTGGATTATCTCAATTCTTTATGAGACGGTCATTTTTTTATTTACACGTCTCCCCCCCCTCTTTGGACTCTGTTCGTATGGTATACGCATACGTTAAATCTCTTACAGCAGATTGACAATAGCATCTAAACAAAAGCAAAAACAAATGAACATATCAGAATGAGACTCCAATTCATTAAATATGAAGTTGAGACAGTGCGATTGGGTCTATGAGTCAGTCCAATTTGAACAGGAGTCAGTGCGATTGGGACTATGAGTCAGTCCGATCTGAACAGGAGACAGTCCGATTGGGTCTATGAGTTAGTGCGATTTGAACAGGAGACAATCCGATTGGGTTTATGAGTTAATGCGATTTGAACAGGAGCCAATCCGATTGGGTTTATGAGTTAGTGCGATTTGAACAGGAGACAGTGCGATTGGGTTTATGAGTTAGTGCGATTTGAACAGGAGCCAATCCGATTGGGTTTATGAGTTAGTGCGATTGGGTCTATGAGTCAATCCAATTTGAACAGGAGTCAGTCCGATTGGGTCTATGAGTCAATCCAATTTGAACAGGAGCCAATCCGATTGGGTTTATGAGTTAGTGCGATTTGAACAGGAGTCAGTGCGATTTGGGAGATCACTATCCTCCTTCGCAGATAAACTGCTACGGCGGATAAAAAAGGTTAAAGGCTACAGCAAAAAGAGATCTCAGTTAGTCACCTTCGCAGGCCCCAAAATATCGGGCGAGCGGATGCGATCTAATAAAAAAAACAAATAGAACAACTTTCATAAACGCTAAAATAAACTGCCTATGAAACACATCTGATTTAAAGACGTTGAAGCTTGCATGCCTGGATGGAAAATATGCCGCCTCATTGATCTGCTTTATAAAAAACATCAAGAGGGTCAGGCAGCAGGCTTTAAATGTCTTTCATACAAACAATCCATTGTATTTAAAACAAATGTCATGGAATGCCTGATGAACACATCTGATACAGAGGCACATTGCTAAATGCTATCGCCTCAGTTATGAAAGATGCTAAGGATAGGTTCCAGATATTACAAAATTATAATGATATGAAAAAGAAATATATGAACATCAGAGAAATGTTAAGACGATTTAGTGATTTCGTAGAACTTTATCAGGTGAAACTCGATGCCATTCCTGTGGTTAAGGAGCTTATTGCTCTCTTTCTGAGTCTAAAGCTCAATTTTGAAAGGGCCTGGGCCATTCGGGAAAAAAATTATAAGGGAACAACGCTCTCGAAAAAGAACAAGAAAGACAAGGTTGCCGAACAGCTGGGCCGTGTGAATCAACTGATTTACAATTATTGCATCAAAGTCAATAATTTGGACGACTTGCCCAACTTTAAAGGCAGTAAAATAACCTATGCGCAATACGGAGATGAACGGCTCAATTCGAGATTGGCGTTAACAATAGACTATTGCGAGGCATTGGGAGAGCAATTGGCGGATACCGGGGTAACTGACGAGATGCTTACAGAACTTAAAAGCTTAACAGAGGCTTATAATACGCTGATTCCTAAACCCAGGGAACTGCAAAGCATATCCAAAATTGCCAATAATGACCTTGGCAATATCTCTTTAGAAATCATCAATATCCTGAGATACCGTTTGGACCGGGTGATGAAGTCGATGTTTGAGCTTGACGATCCCGAACTTTACAAGGCCTATGTAGAAGCCAGAGATATCGAAAAGGTGGGATACAAAAAGATTGCCATTACGGGGCATATTCTGGACAAACAGACCAAACAACCCGTTGCTCAAGCACATATCTTTATTCCTGAAGCGAATATCGATCATACATGTAAAGGTGAAAAAGGGGGCTTCAGGATTCCATCGATGGAACCCGGCACTTTTAATATGAGGGTTGAGGCGGTGACCTATAAGAGTATCAGCATGCAGCTGGTCCATCGCTATGGAGAAACAAACGTACTGGAGATAGAGATGGAAACGGAGGAAAACTGACGTTTTCAAGGATAATGGCCTCCTTCGCTGGTAAAAATGCTACGGCGGATAAAAAGGCTAAAGGAGCTCAAGGTTAAAGTAAAAAAGGCTAAAACCAAAAAATTTTGACCTCTATTAATCAATGGTCGTTTGAATAAAACTTGCTATGATAATGGTGCTCTCAATCCGTTTTGAGGGTACCATTTTCATGAAGGAAAGTCCCAAAAACAAAAAATCAAAAGCCAGCCCCAATTTCTCCTCCTGGTTCCTGAGCGGAGTCGAAGGAAAGGAGGAGTCCCGAGTGAGCGAGGTGGTGGTGGTTTTATAAAAAAAATAGTTTAAACCACTAACATGTTAACGAGCTTGCGAGTAAATAACGCAGATGACACAGATGAAAAAAAATATTTAACCACTAATGGGCACTAATGAACACTAATTAAAGAGAAAGGCTAATTGTTTATTGTCATGACCTCCGGAGATCTCGCAAGCTCGGTAGTGAGTAAGAATGACGAAGCTATCTCGCATTAAAAGAACTATTGTCAGTTACTCACCTGCGCTTAAACTATGGTGCATGAAATTAATTATCTATTATGCAACACTCGACCATTTGACTTTCAAGACTCTTGGCCTTTTTGACTTTCCAGACTTTTTGACCTTTTGACTTTCAAGACTCTTTGACTTTTATTGACCTTCGCTCTAACTTGACAGATTTGACAAGCCAAACTCTCCCCTCTATATTTTACATTTGCAATTACTAAACAACCAAAAACTAAATAAGCTTTCCATGAACCGCTTTGGCATGATCATTGCCAAAATTGAAGCAGAAATTTTAAACAAAAAAATAGTATCAAATGGAACTCGGAAACCTACCTCAGGACATTGCACAGGAAATTGAAAACAACCCCACCATTTCTCAAATTGTTCAACTGGCTGAACGCATCCTTAATCAGGGGGATAGTGAAAATGCATCAAAAATTTTAGATTTAGTTTTAGAGGGCTGATAACTGACTCCAAACAGTTAGTTATTTAAAAGCTTGAAAGTTGTGTGGAGACTTTCAGGCTTTTTTAATATCTTAAATTCGCAATGAGCTCATTTTGTATATATATAAACGTAAACAATAAAGGATGAAAATCTAATTGATTTTCACCCTTTCTATTTCATTCCAAAATATGATTTATTGATTTAAAATTTCTTCAATAACAACAAAAAGAGAAAATTAATAAGATATATTTGTCTTTTAATTCTCGATGGTTGTTTGATCAAACGATAAGCCCATTCTAGATTATTACATACCCACCATTGTGGTGCTCTTTTGACATTTCCAGTATACACATCAAAACTACCACCTAGTCCTTGATAAATAGCCGAATGAGATTTCATCATTTCTTCCATAAGCAACTCCTGTTTAGGTGAGCCCATAGCCACGAATACAACATCAGGTTGTTTCTCAATAATATCTTTAATTAAAAGATCTTTTTCTTCAGTACTTTTAATATATCCATTTCGATAATTAAGTATATTAATACCTTCAAACTCTGATTTTAATTTAAAAATTGTTGCATCAATAATTTCTTGTTTACCACCTACAAAATAGAATGTCTTTTCTTTATAAAATTTACTTATAATTTTGAGCCATAATTCACAACCTGGTAGTTTTATCACATCTTTATACCCCTTACTTTTTAGAGCCCACACAGCACCAATACCATCCGAATAACCTATATTTCTATTAATTATATCACGGGTTTGATCTGTTGCATGTAATATTTTCTCAGCATTAACAGCTACTAGTATTCCTCCCTTTGCTTCAAAATTATGCAATAAATCATCGGAATTTACAAAAGGATAAACGTTTATCCCATTTACAATACATGGCCTTATATTACAACTTTTCATCAATTTTACTTTTCTCTAATAGATAATATGACATCGCATTAAACATGAAGGCATTACTCCATCTCATATAAGATATTTTTGAACTCATCCCTTTTTTTAATTGATAATAGAAGAATCCTTTTTTGTCTTGCATATTCTCTACTGACCAATTTAAAACCTTTTGAGCTAAATCTGAATATTCATTCATTTTACCTATACGTGACAGCGTAATCAACAACTGACCAGGGCAATGAATATCAATGGGATATGTTTTATCATGGTAATATTTTGGAGTACCGTCAGCTTTAAAAAAGTTTTGAATATAGAAGTTAAAGCCTTTTTCAATATGTGCTTTAAAGGAATGATCTTTTGTGAATTCTTGATAAGCAATTAAACCATCCAAATTATACCCTGTATGAAAACTATCTTTCCAATTTTGCACAGGTAATAAACCATACACCCAAGAGCCATCTTCTTCCTGCCCATCAATACATGCCAAGACTGACTGCTTTGCGGCTTCAGCATACTCATTTTTTCCTGTATAATGGTAACAGTGACTTAATAACTTACTACCCAATAAAGAAGCATTATATACTGTATTATTCCCTTTCAGAGGACTATATGAAAACAAAAAGCCCTGATCACATTTCGTTCTATTTAGGTCATTTAAAATAAAATTAGCCGAAGATAAGGCTACATCCAGATAAGTTTGATTCTTAGTTATCTCATAAGCCTCCATTAAGGCCGTTGCGCAAAAAGTAGTTGCTACAACAGTAGGCGTATTATTGGGAAACAGAAATAATCTTCTGGCCTGCCAATCGAAATTATATCCCCAACATGCCCCTGAATACCCCTTGGATTGCATTGAAATTAAAAGTAAAGCCAATTCATTTATCTTGGATAAAATTTCCTGATGCGTACCAAATTCAGTAAAACCTGACTGGGCAACTTTGTATAAATTACAATATCCTGTTAAAAACAAGCCTATCCCTTTAGAATTATGCTCTTTAGACACAAGTAATAGCTTACGTAAATTTATTGGATTCCTTTTAAAAGTTTGTATCCAAATCAACCTAGCAAGAGGCCATTTCTTAAAGGGGAAAAACTGGAATATCTTAGAATTCAATCCATCATAAGGATCCCAGCCTTTAAAGTTGCAATCCTCACAATATTTCTTTAATTGATTAAAACTTATTTGAATGCTGCTTATCATTGATTACAATCTATCTATTTTGAAAGATATTAATTCGTTCATCTACAATTTGACCACCCTCAATAATTAAGGCATTACCTAAAACTTCATTAGGTTTATCGGTTATAATATCATCGATATAACCTGAAACGATTTCACTCAAATAAAATGATATTGTTTTATAAAATAATGATGGCGTATGATCGACTGCGTAATGGGTAACTCCTTCTACAACATAAATAGGATTTTCAATAGTCGTAGGCACACTAGTTTCAATCGCACCGGCTGCGTCACAACTAATGTCTATAATCAAAGCTCCAGCTTTCATTATAGATAAATCGCTTTTATAAATTATATGATCAGTTCTATTGGTATCCCAAAGAATACCGTTTACAATAACATCATATTCAGACATTTCTTTTCGAAGTAAACTCTCAGTTCTTCTATCATAAACAGTTACATCTGCACCAAGAACAGTCAATATTTTCAAAGCTCCTCTTGCTATATTCCCTCTTCCTATAACAGCTACTTTAGTATTATAAGGGAATAAACCATGCAAAGTATAAGCATGCATTATTGCAGCTTCACCTGCAATTTCATTGTTCTTATAAAAGGTATGTCTCCCATCTTCAAACATATCTTCCCAAGCATACGCCGACAATTTATTCTTCACTAACGCATCTGTAATTTCTTTATTTTGCACAGCATGTACCCAACCAAAAATAGTTTGACACGACAAATCTTTTAAATATTCTGCATCCCCAATTTTAGGGTCACAAATAATATTTTTTGACAAAACTTCCTCTCTAGATACTACATTAATTCCCAAACTAGAATAATCGTCATCAGTATAGCCCATAACATCACCATAACCTGATTCAATATAAATTTGATTTTTATATTTCACACCACTTAAATGAATAGGAAGCAAAGCACGTCTATTCTCATTTTCTTTTACCGAAATAGGAAATCCAATTGTTTTCATAAGATAAAATTTATATGTTTTGTATTAATCTTTTTAGTTTACCTCGTTTTGTTCTAGGTAAGTTTGGGCACACCTTAACTATAGCACTAATTCGTTCGCCAAAAGTATTCTTAAAGTCCAAAATTATATTTTGAATATCATCTTCTCCAAATGATGAATTAACTGTCACATGAAATTCAACTACCCCATATTTCTCTTGAAAAAATTGAAATGACAATACATTCTCCAATGTTTTAGGGCGTGTTAAGACGGTGCATGGAATACGCTGCCTATCAAAATCATATACATAATCTTGTGATCGCCCCAAAATAGATACTACCATACCAGAATCATCTAAAACAATATAATCCTCCGTTCCATAGCGAATAAATGGCATTGCATCATTTATAAATCCTGTTGATACTATTTCTGCAATTTGATTACCATCAGCATCTCTTTCAATAGGGATAAATTCAGTATAACCATAACTATTATAAAATTTGTACTTTCCTAAATTTACTGATATGGCAAAAGCCACATGTTCATTTTGACCATATAAATCAATCAATTCACAATCAGGCAATACTGATTTAACAAAAATTTTATCCTCAATACTAAAAATTTCTGAGCTTGTTAATATTCCTTTAATACCGGAAAGTTCTTTTTCCAACCTTAATTCTACAACAATCCTCAAAAATATTAACAGTGAACTAGGATAGGCATGAAGACAATTAATATTATACTTTTTAATAGACGTCAAATATTCTTGTATAGTATCCGCAGTCAAGTCATAAGATGACAAAATTAATTTATTATTTATAAAGGAACTTAGTCCATTCTTAGGTCTAACTCCTCTTAGAACTGCAACATTTAAATCATTACCAATTAAACTAAAAGCGTAATCCACATATGACATCTCGCGAATTACATCTTTATAACTACGATAAAGGTTTAAGGATTTCCCTGAGGTTCCTCCAGTAGATGACTTTAATAATGTAAATTTTAGATATTTCTTAGACAAGAATAAATTTTCATTATTTAGAACTTCATCTTTTCGCAATATTGGACAATCAAGAAGATTATCTTGCTTATATTTTTTATAAAACTCAACATCCTCTTTAAACTTCCCAAAATAAGTATCCAAATGACTCTCATCAAAATTTAAAATATTCCTATATGTTCGTTTATATAAAGGAGTGTGTCTGAAAAACTTCTTAATATCCATAAAAAACTGTTAAACATATTTTAAATTTGTTTCCTATCTAACTCTGATTGCATTAAAACAAGTATTATCACAAAAGATGGAATTGAAATAGTCGAATAAAATACATGACCTGCTAAACTAGCTAAGGCAAAAATAATCAGGGTAAAAAACAAATAAAATCGATTTGAATAAAATTTACTCTTAACTAAAATTATACGTTTTTGGCATTAGTTTCTTTAAGTAATAAAAGATAAAAAATTCCAAAAAAAGGAACTAACATTGCATTAAACACTACGTGTCCTGCAAAAATACTATGACCTATTATTAAACTAAAACTTAAAAATAAAATAATTGATAAAAAAGTTGTTTCCTTGACAAAAAATCGAAAGCTCTTAAAAAATAAGGAAACAAAAATAAATAATAAACTAGATCCAAAGAACCAACCATACGAAGATATAATCTCGTGAAAGTCAGCCTCAATCATTCGTTTATATGTTAAACTCATATAATTACCAACATAGGCTGATGAGCCCGTGAAACCGCGTCCAAAAATCCATTCTAAGCCGTTAAAATTATTTATTGACGATATGGCTCCCTCAATTAAACTACCTCGGGCACTTTTAAACCCTGCAGTTGTCATTCTTTCTAATACATAATCGTCCGCTAAATTATGAATAAACCAATAACCTAAATAGAAAATACCTGCAGGAATTCCTCCACCCAAAATCCATTTATAAAACAGTCTTGTCTTACGTGAGATATTAAGTTGCTTATCTTTAATAAAACCAATGTAAAATACAGAAGTAATTAAAATTAAAGGAACACTTATTATTACACTACGAGTACCTATTAAGAGAGTTCCTGTAACTATAATTAAAAGAATAATATATGACTTTAAATTTCGATTTATTGCTAGATATAGAATAGCTAATGACAGACTCATTATACATGCTAAACTGAAATCGTTACCGCCTGTAAAAAAGGCTTTTACCCCAAATCCAAAATCATCTCCATAACTTTTCACCCCAATTCCTGTAAAAAAACAAAGTATATTGATACTACACGATATTATCCCCCAATAAACCCCTAGTTTTATACTAAAATCAGTATTTATTCTATACTCGTACCTTTCAATGTATATTAAAAAAAGATAAAAGTAGAAAAGCTTAGATATCATATTTAATTCAAGGAAGATATTAGCCTCTCTTTCTAGCAGATACCATATAATACTCGCGATAAAAAAAAGAATAATATTAAGTGTTAAAACAAATTTATATGAGGTTAGGCGACTTTTTAAATAGGAATAAAAGAGAAAAATCATAACTACACCACGGAAAATAACACCGATTGGAGTATCAATACCAACAATATTTTGCAGATATCCATTAATCATATCTACTATAATGGATAGTATAATAACAACAAAAAATAAACACTCGTGATAATTCGTAAGTCGTTTTATTTTAAATCCCATTTTAGTCAGTAATATTATCTTGGTATAACTTAATAAAATCAATAATCTGCCTATTCCACGAGTAGACTAGTTGCAGTTTTGATTGAACCCCTTGTCCATTAAAATCACTACTTAATACGCGTCTTATTTTTTGAGCTAATTGTAAGTGAGACTCAATATTCGAATCAAAAGATTCTCCAATATATGTTTGTAATTGCTCTTTAAACTCGTCGATTACTTTATTAAAACCGATAACAGGGATACCCATTGCAAGAGCCTCTAAATATACTAATCCAAAGCTTTCACTTTTACTTGGCAAAACCATTATATTAGCTTCTGTATATAGTTTAAGGATTGACTCTATTGGTTGTCGATCAAATAGTTCTAAATCAAAATTCCATTTTTTACTTTTTACAAAATCGTGACCATTTTTGTTACAAACAATTTTAAGTATAACGGTTTTCTTTAGTACTTCGTCGTTTTCGATACTCTCTAATAAAATATCTAATCGTTTTATAGATAGAGAGTGTGTTAAGCCATTAAAGAAAATATTTTTTTTATTTGCATTACCTGTTTTTATAATGTCAGTTTCGTTTTTAAATAGTGTGAAATCAATAGGATTCGGTATTTTGACCAACTTTTTTAAATCACCCAATTTATAATCTAAATGGTAGTTGTAGGCATAATCCGAGATATAAATAATGTTTGTTGAACATTCAAAAGATTTTTTTAGCAGAGATAGATACCTTTTATTACTCTTAAGATTAGGTTTTTGCCAAAAACCGTGATCGGTTACAATTACATTACAATTAACACTCAATTGTTTTAATATAATTGGTGATACATTGGATAAAGAGTGTACATGTACAAAATCAATTTTATTTGTTTTAAGGTAATTTGAGAGAAATCTATAATAAAAAGAGGCAAATACAACGCTATTTAATGGTATGATAAATAGTATTTTCCTATTCTTAAGTAGAAGAAGTATAAATCCTACTATAACATTGAAAAGATATGCAATTTTACCACAACCTAAAACTTGTATTTTTTTAAATTGATGTGGTTTGCGAGGTTTATGATAACATAAATCTATTGAATATCCATTGTTAGTTAACGTTTGTACTAGGCCATGAATATGTGTTGCAATACCACCAGGTGTTTTCCCACCATATGCCATAGGCAAAGCCCCAATAATTAATCCCTTTTTCATATCAACCCTTTATGCGTTTAAGTATATCTCTCGTAACAAGCTCATTACTAACCGAAAAAGTATGAGTAGCAATTATGCCTTTTTGTAATTGGTCCGCAGTAATAATATCAATAATATCTTCTTTATATACACTTGAAGATAATTCAGTTATTTTTGCAATATTATAACCGTACCCATAGCATTTTGAACAATTTTGAGATACTCTAAATAACTCATTATCCTTCTCATATATATATCCTCCACATCTAGAATCTCTAACATCAACCTTTACAGGATTATTCTTTACTGGAGTCCAATTATTTGTTAATAAATCATCAGAATAATATATAGACAAATAAGAATCATAGCCATCACTAGTCAATTTTTTCTCTGAAGTAAAAAGCCACCACAGACCATCATGTTTTACAACACTAGTATCAGAAGCAAGAATTCCTTCCATTAAATTCATAGAAAATTCCCATTTATAAGGGAATTCAATACATTTATACAGTTCTATTGTTTCTGACTTTGCAGTCTCAGGAATCATAAAATATTGTCCATTATCTAAAAATACATAAGGGTATGAAAGATGATGCCCCTTATCTAATATGATTTCACTATCTGTAACTATTCCTTTCTCATCTACTTCCATTACAGAAAGATGAGCAAATCCTTTCTTATATATCAACTCTTCGACAAATAGGAAATACTTACCTGCCTCTTCAACTAGAAAAGGGTCGGCCCAAAAGCGATCCTTAGGCGGCACAAGTGTTATCCACTCGTCAATTGAATCTATTAGTTTATATTGTATTTGCCATTGTGTTTTATAAAATAGACTATCTATTGTTTTTGCAAATAGATTTTTCATTAATCTATAAAACAACTTACTAGTTGAAATATCATTACTAAGGTAAGATACACTATCTGTAACTAAATTACCAAGAGTGGATTTTATATATATAATTGTGAGAAGCTTGCTTAAAATCTCATGTCTTGTTCTAAATAAAAACAGATAATCAGGACGAGTTTTAAATTCGTACTCGTTTTCTATGCCAATTGCCTCTTTAAGGGTATATGAAACCGAAATAAAATTACGTTTATTAACAATAATGTCATTAAACCAATCTAATTCGTAGGCAAAGGGAATCCCATTAATCTTAATATTAAAAAGGCCCTTAGTAATACTTTTAGACTCTGAACTTAAATTCAAACAGAAACAATCGCTAGATATCTTATTAACGAAATGGCATTTTTTTGTGGTTCTGTTTAAGAAGCTCTCGTAAAAGTGTATAAAATTCAGACCCCAACTGCTACTATTAGTCGATTTCGTAATATTGCAAATAGTTGTAATGGGCAGCTTATTAATAGTAATTAATTTATTAAAATGGCTTGCCTGTATTAAAGAGTCTTCATTTACAATAACAGAAATATTCATAAGTCTATTTTTTAAAGAATCCTCTTAGTCCGTATTCTAACGAGTCGACAAAGTTAAATAGTTTAGTATGCTTAGTATTAAGTCTAAACTCGTAGATAGTTCTAAAATCGGGTGTTAATTCAAATTTCCATGAATATCTTCCTCCACCTAAATCATATTTATCAACGTCATCAATATTATTATAGCTATACTCTATTGTATCGTATATTAATACCTGACCAATACTATATATATCATATTGAGGACTATGAGCTGTATTCCAAGAATACAAAACACCATTAGATAAAAAGGCTAATCTATAGCCTACTATAAGCCCGTTTACTCTAATTAAAAAGCAATACGACTCATCTAGTGAGACAAGCTCTTTATACAGATCGAATTTACTATCGAATACACTACCCCCTCTGTTAGCATCATTAGCTCTATTTTGATGTAACTCAACAATTTCATCAAAAGGTATTTCTGTGCCACTTAAACATGAAAATTCATAATCCTTCTCTTTACTAAATTTCTTTCTACGTTTTACTAATTTCTTTGACAAACATTTATTTTTGTAATTATCAAAATCATTCCATTTATTCAGATCTACATATGGAACTTCTATCCGACTTACGCAATTTTTGTTATAATCGTGAGTCTTTAACAAGTAAGAAAGCAGAAGTGAATTATCTGGTATTTTTGTTAAGCATATTCGTGAGTCTACAACAGATAATATCCCTTTAAATAGATGTTTAACAATGGTTTGTTTTGCACTAAAAGAATTATCGATAAGAATATCTCCAAATTCAATTCCACCTATAAACGATATCATTTCTTTTTTTAGATATCGAGGACCTGAATTAGATTTTAATAACGTACATAATCCTAAAATGGTATTCCCCTCTTTAACTGTAATTATTTGTATTAATGATGGATCCACAGAGTGTTTAATCCATATGGAAACAAAAGAATAAGAATTATAAAATATAGCATGTTTATCTTTACTGTGTAATTCATTCCAATCATTTTTGATAGTTTCTATTTCAGAACCTGAATATATTTTAATTTCCATTTTAAAAAATCGATTATTTAGAATTGAACTGTCTGTATTTGATAACCTTAGCTGGAGTTCCCACAGCAATTGCCATAGCAGGAATATCGGATGTTATTACAGATCCTGCCCCAATAATTGCCCCATCACCAATTTTGCATCCTTTAGTAATAACAACATTTGCCCCTATCCAAACATTATTGCCGATTAATATATCTTCGATAATATGATTAGAGTCAACAACACTTAACTTATCATGGATATTATGGTCGCTAGAAATTATATAACAATTTGCAGAGATCATTGTTTTTGATCCAATTGTAATATTACCAAAACCAGCATTTATTGTTGTCCCGTATGAGACAGAACTACTATCTCCTATTTGTAATTTCCCCTCTCTACCAGCTAATAATAGGCAATTATATTCTAGAGTTACTTTTCTCCCCAATTTGATATTACAATTCCATCCTAGAATAAAAATCTTTCCATTTATCCTTAAGCCTTTTCCAAATTGCAGCCCACTACACAAAAAATAAATTTTATATAGATAGCTCCGAAGAATATTAAAAGATCGAAAGCGGATAAGATTAATAAGGGTTAATAATTTACGTAAAAGCATTATTTATAGTTTTTATAGTATTCCTCAATATTTTTCATCCAAGTTTTGCATAGAAAAAATTTTTTAATAGATTGATTTTTAGATAGTACTTTATAAAAACAACACCAATAAAGACAGATATTATTTGCACAAATAAATATGAAAATATTGCACCTTCAAATCCGAATAGTGGCAATAAAATCACAGGAAAAACTAGTTGAATTATGGACAACAAAATACTCCGATGCATTGTACCAATTATATAGCCAGCCATTGTTAACATGGGAGCAGTCCATCCAATTAAATAAACAGCTACTGTTCCAATTGAAAGTATTGCAAAATAGTAAATAGAATTAACCTCAGTATTAATAAAGAATAGATCGTACACATAGAATGTAATCATTGCCAATATAAACATTAATGGTGCTGAATATTTAGTTACTCTAAAAATTTTACTTAATTTTTCATTTATTAGTTCAATACTTCCGTCTGCCCAATCTTTTGCAAAGACTGGATTAAAATTGACTTGTATGGTTGTTATCACTAAAAGAAAGACGTTTGAAAACATCATTAAAAGAGAAAACAATCCAGTTTCATTTAATGTCAAATAATAACCACTTATTAAAATCATTATATTACTTTGTACTGCACTTAGAATAACAGAGACCATGCTTACAGCGCCATACTTAAAATGTATTTTGTACCACTTGTTCGAAGTATTAACAAATCTAATATACTCTTTATTTATAAAAACGAAGATTATAAATAACATCAATTCTACAGCTGTGTAACATTTAAGTGTTATAATAAAATCGACTCTACCAATACATAGTATACCTGTCAAAATCATTAATGAACCCCAACGTAACATCTTAATTAACGAATAGAGTTTCATATTTCTGAGTCCTGATAAAAATGAATTAGAATTTTTATTTAAAGCAAATAAAAATATACCAGGCAGAACATATAGCAGCCCATGTCTAACTTCGTTGGAACTAAAAACATTAGGTAAAAAGTATATAGTAAATGATAATGCAAGTAAAACCAATGTTGACCAAACTATAATTAAAAGCTGTGATGAGCTATAAATTATAGCTAAAGCAGTTTTATCTTTACTATATTCGGATGTATGCTTTAATGTAGAGCTCTCTATTCCAGAAACAGAAATGCATGAAAACAGAGCGTAAAAAGACACAATCTGAGAATATACCCCCAAGTTTGCTATTCCGTATGTATTGGTTACTAATGTTTGTAGAATTAGTCCAGCAACTCCAACTATACCAAAACTAATAAAGGTCCATAAACTACCATTTACAAACTTATTTTCTAGAACACTTTTGACTTTTAATAAAAAATTCATCTATAATAAGTTATTCTATTAGTATTTCTAGTTTATGTGTTTTATTATTTTCGCAGGCACTCCAGCAACAACAACATTAGATGGAACATCTTTCACTACAACAGCATTGGCGCCAACTATAGAATTATCACCAATCTTAAGGTTTCCTATAATTCGACATCCTGTAGCTAACTCAACGTTATCTCCTATTGCAGGAACTCCATTTGAACCTTTCTTTCCCCCAATTGTTATATTTGATCCAATATCACAATTCACACCAATTACTGCATCATTATGGACAACAACACCTATTCCTCCATAACCAAACCTAGATCCTTTTCCGATTTTGGCAGTATAGGGTATAGCTGAGTTGTAAATAAGAAAAATCAAGAGCTTTATTATTTTAGGAATTATAGGTATATGCCATTGATATAGTTTTCTTGCTACTATATAAAGCCAGTATGCATTTAACATTTTAAATAATTTTAATTAAAAGCAACAATTCTAGCACAAGCCTTTCCATCCCCATAAGGATTATTGGCTTTAGCCATCGAATTATAATAAGCTTCATCGTCTAATAATGCTGCTACCTCATTAATAATTCTATTTTTATCAGTGCCAACCAATTTCACCGTCCCCGCATCAACAGCTTCAGGGCGTTCTGTTGTATCTCTCATAACCAAGACCGGCTTACCTAAGCCTGGAGCTTCTTCCTGAATTCCGCCTGAATCCGTCAAAACTAAGTGAGATTGGGACATCAAGTAAACGAAGGGTAGATATTCTAATGGTTCAATGAAGTGAACATTGTCAGTTGACAGTTGTCCGTTGTCAGTTGATCCAAAAACTTCATTTATTGGTTTACGAACGTTTGGATTCAAATGCATTGGGTAGATAAAATCTACATCTGGGTAAGTTTCTGCCAATTGTTTGATAGCGTTGCAGATGTTTAAGAAACCATTGCCAAAATTTTCACGACGGTGACCAGTAATCAAAACGAGTCTGCGACTTTCGTCGGTCACTAGTGAATGGTCATTAGTCAATGGTTGATCAAGAGTAGCAGACAACTCTTTCATCATATAGTGTTCTACAACCTCACTCTTTAATCCACTTGCTATAAGTTTGGACTCCACTTGTTCTTTCAAGTCTGAGCGTTCTTTGATTTGATCCAAGACCATATAAAGGGCATCGATCACCGTATTCCCCGTCACAAAAATATTTTCATCTTTAATGCCCTCAGCTAATAAATTATTTTTGCTCGTCTCAGTTGGTGAGAAATGATAAGTCGCCAATCGACCTGTCATCTGACGGTTGGCTTCTTCAGGCCATGGCGAGTATAAATTATGTGTACGCAAGCCTGCTTCAACATGCCCCACAGGAATTTGCTGATAGAAAGCAGCCAATGCAGAAGCTGTAGACGTCGTCGTATCACCATGTACCAGAACTAAATCAGGTTTTACCTCAGTTAATACATCACGCATTCCCAATAAGACACGAGAAGTGACATCATACAAATCCTGTCCTTGTTTCATTAAATTCAAGTCATAATCGGGCTTGATTTCGAACAGGTCCAAAACCTGATCTAACATCTCTCGGTGCTGTGCCGTTACACAAACAATGGTTTCAAATTGTTCCGTATTCTTTTGGAACTCCTTAACCAGTGGGGCCATTTTGATGGCTTCAGGTCGGGTTCCAAACACTAACATTATTTTCTTCATAATCTTTTCTTAAATAACCACAGATTACACAAATTTCACAGATTATTTACAATGATCAACACTTACCCTTATAAGTTTCTCAACATTAATCCCTTCCGAGAATTTGACGATCATTAAAATAAGGTTTAACCTTATTAATATTTATTTACGCCACAGAAGTCAAGGATTACCTTATCTTCTCCTTTTGTCAATCCTTTAAATTCTTTATGCGACACCAAGAAAGCTACAATATCAGCCTTATCGTAGGCTTCTTTGTAGTTGGTCAATTTAAACACATTGTGTTCTTTCACGTTTGGTTCTACCACCATCATATCCGCATTATTGGCACGTTGCATCACCTTTTGAGCGATATATTTGGCTGGTGATTCTCGCAAATCATCAATATCCGGTTTAAAAGCCAATCCCATTAAGGCAACTTTGGCCTCGCGACCATTTTTCAATTGGAATTCCAACATCGCATTGTGTACTTTTTCGGCACACCAGAAGGCTTTATAGTTATTAATCTTACGAGCCTGCTCAATAATATTGGACTCTGCAGGGTATTCCGAAACAATAAACCAAGGGTCAACAGCAATACAGTGTCCGCCAACACCACAACCCGGCTGTAGAATATTCACACGAGGATGTTTGTTTGCTAATTCAATCAGCTCCCAAACGTTGATATCTGCTTTATCACAAATTAAAGACAATTCGTTAGCAAAGGCAATCTGCACATCACGAGACGAATTCTCGGTCAACTTACACATTTCCGCCGTACGAGCATTTGTTGCATGTAGTTCACCCGTCACAAAAGAACGGTAAAAATCAATTGCAGCTTGAGTAGAAGCTTCATCAACACCACCAATCACACGGTCGTTGTTGACCAATTCAAAAATCACATTACCCGGCAAAACTCTCTCCGGACAATAAGCAATCTGCAATTTCCCTTTCAAGTCTGGTCTTTCAGAATAGATCAGAGCTGCCATCTTATCTGTCGTATGAATAGGAGAAGTCGATTCAATCACATACAAATCACCCTCCTTCAATAATGGAATAACAGCACGTGTTGCAGATTCCACAAAGGTGATATCGGGCTCATGATCCCCTTTAAAAGGAGTAGGAACCACAATAAAATAAGCATCAGACACTTCAGGTTTCAAAGCGGCTCTCAGAGATCCGTTATCAACAACCGTTTTCACCATGTCGCCTAAACCCGGCTCTATAATATGAATTTCACCACGATTAATGGTTTCAACCACATTGGGATTCACATCAACACCCAATACTTTAATACCGTTATGGGCCGCGATGGTTGCTGTTGGCAAGCCAATATAACCCAAGCCCATAAAACAGGCTGTTTTGATTGTTCTTGTGCTCATTTTAATTTTACTTCTATATATTATTATTTCTTTATATCTAATTCCATTTCCAACGATAAATTTCACTAAGTACAGCTAATTACACTAACAAACACATTAGTATAATTCGTTTTAATTAGCGTTCATTAGAGTTAGACCAAACCAAAAAGCAAGCTTCACTCTTAAGAAACAAAGATTCCTCTTCTGGTTTTATTGTTAGCAAACGAATTTTCCTATTAATTAAATCCTCTGCTTTCTCAACCAAAGTGTTGAGGTAATTCTTATCAATAGATTCTGCCACAAATAGCAGGTCAATCACTTTAGAATCCTGCCCTTTGGCAAAGGATCCTGTCAGGTAAACCCGCTTTAAATCACCTAACTTTTCAGCTATCTCTTCGATAATACTATCCAAACCCACGTGTTTGCGGATAATGGAATGTAAATCATTAAAAAGAGGGTGCCTGGTATTGGCATGAAAAACCTTACGATTGCCTTCGGTCTCAGCCTGCAACAAACCTGCCTCTTCCATGCGGTTTAGCTCTAAACGAATGGCGTTTGATGATTCTCCGAACTCAGCCTCGAGGCCGCGTAAGTAGGATTTCATCTGAACATTCAGAAAGAACTTGAGCAATATTTTGATCCTCGTTTTTGAGGTGATTAAACTTTCTAACACAGTTAAAGGTTAAAGGTTGAAGGTTGAAGGTTGAAGGTTGAAGGTTGAAGGTTGAAGGCCTCCTTCGCAGAAAAACTGCTACGGCGGACAAAGAAGGTTAAAAGTTAATCCCGAATTATCGGGACCAGCAAAGCTGGAAAACTGATTACATTCATTCTTATCAACCCAATTTTCATGACTAAACAACGCCTATTTGTGACCAAATAAAGGTTGAGTAGAAATTTTACTCGAAAGTAAATCTTATTTTGATAAAAACAAAAGGTTTTCACCACAGATTATATAACATGAAACAAAAAAAAAGAATCTAACCACTAATGGACTTCGTCGAGCTCACAAGTTCGGTTAACACTAATGCTCTCTAATTTTTAAAGAAAAAAACAAAAGGTAAACCACTAACATGTTAACGAGCTTGCGAGTAAATGGACTTCGTCGAGCTCGTAAACTCGGTTTCTCAGATTTACACAGATTTTAAACTGTTACACAATATATAATGGATTCACCAATCTCACTTGAAATTAAGACCGAACAAAAATAGATTAAAAGTAAGAGAATGTGGCTTGTCAAATCTGTCAAGTTAGTGTAAAAGTCTATAAAAGTCGGAAAGGTCAAAAGGTCGGAAAAGTCAGAAAAAAAAGTTTAGACGCAGATAAAGGATGATGAAGTATGATTAAAAAAAACAACAATAGTCCCTTTAATTAGAGATAGCTTCGTCGTACCTCCTCGCTATGACAATTTCTTTCAACGCTCCCTTTTAATTAGTGTTAATGAGTGGTTGAATAAATAAAGTCGAAAAGTCCAAAGGTCTAAGAGTCCAACAACTGAAGATAGCGAAGTCCACCCCAGACGTACTTAAAGGTCTAAAATGTCAAAGACCATAAAACCAACAAATTACTACTGTGAAACCTGTGTAAATTTGAATAATCCGTGATTAAGTCTATTTTTTTTCACAAGGACCACCTCCCCCTTTTTTGATAAATCGAAACGGGTACTCCTCCTTTCCTTCGACTCCGCTCAGGAACCAGGAGGAGAAAAATTGAATGTCGTCCTGATAACTGATAACTGATAACTGATAACTGATAACCTATAACACTTCGACTCTGACAGGAAACGCTACACTCTACACTGTCAGGTCTTTTTAGCCTTCAGGAACCGAGAAGAGAAAGTTTGGATGTCGTCATGACAACTGACAACCGATAACTGAATGCACTTCGACTCTGACAGGAAACGCTACGCTCTACTCTGTCAGGTCTACTCTCCTTTCCCAATATTATAAACCCGGAAACCAATCTGTTCTAAGTCTGTTTTGGAGACAATATTTCGTCCATCAAAAACAAAGGCTGGTTTTAACATCTTATTGTAAACTCTTTTCCAATCGTAAGTTTTGAATTCGTCCCATTCGGTAAGGATGGCTGTAGCATGTGCAGATTTCATTGCTTCATACGGATCATTGTGAACAGTCACCAGACTTCGGATTTCATCCGACGATAATTTCTCGAATTCAGACGAATGACACGAATTAGGACGATGCTCTTGCAAATATTCCAAATCAGCAAAAATTTGCTCCTCCGTCACTTTAGGATCATACACATGTATCTCAGCTCTATCCTGAAGAAGCTCATCGGCGACATAAATTGCTGCTGATTCGCGGGTATCATTGGTGTCTTTTTTAAAGGCCCAACCTAAAAATGCTATTTTCTTACCTGATACGGTATTGAATAAAGAATCGATCATCTTTTTAGCAAAACGATGCTTTTGATAATCATTCATTTTAATCACCTGCTCCCAATAAGCCGCCACTTCAGGCAAATTGAAGTGTTGACAGAGGTAAACCAAATTTAAAATATCCTTCTGAAAACAAGACCCTCCAAAACCTACTGATGACTTTATGAATTTGGCCCCTATACGGGAATCCTTACCAATGGCACGTGCGATTTCATCCACATCGGCCCCCGTTCTTTCACAAAGGGCTGAAATGGCGTTGATCGAAGAGACACGTTGCGCCAAAAAGGCATTCGCTGTTAGTTTAGACAACTCAGAAGACCAGACACGGGTGGTCACAATATTTTCACGAGGGACCCAATTGGCATAGATATCTACGAGTGATTGCACGGCAGCTTCACCACTTTCGGTCTGTTCACCCCCAATTAAAAAACGATCCGGATTCATTAAATCCTGAATCGCTGTCCCCTCAGCTAAAAATTCCGGGCTGGATAGGATTTCAAAATTCACCCCGTTCCCCGTAGAAGTCAGAATGGTACGAAGGGCTTCCGCAGTCCGAACTGGCAGGGTCGACTTTTCAACAATAATCTTGTCATCTTTCGAAACTCTGGCAATCTGACGGGCACAAAGCTCGATATACTTTAGGTCAGCAGCCATCCCCTTACCAACCCCATAAGTTTTGGTTGGGGTATTCACCGAAATAAAGATCATCTCAGCTTCATCAATGGCTTGATCAACATCTGTAGAAAAGAATAAATTGCGACCACGAGCTTCAGCTACCACATCAGCTAATCCTGGCTCATAAATCGGCAGTTTATTCAGATCCACATCGTTCCAATCGGCAATACGTTGTGCATTTATATCAACCACTGTCACCTTAATGTGTGGACACTTTTGTGCGATTACCGCCATGGTTGGACCACCAACGTAACCCGCGCCTATACAGCAAATGTTTGTGATTGTTCTCGCTTTAGCCATTTCTAAATACTTTATATTTGGTTTATCCCTTTCTAAATCTACATTACGCGAATTAGTACAAATTACACGAATTAAAACGAATTTCTCTAATAATACTTCATCTCACAGAATTAACAAAACGCTTATACTTTAGTGAAGATTCACCAAAATTAACCAACAGTCCTAGTTGGTAATCCGTTGCTTTAAGATAGTTTATAGTTTTCTGTTCATCTACCTTCAACAAACAACTTTTACTCTTAATCTCAACTATAATGGAATTACAACAAATAAAATCTGCTTTGAAATACTTATTTATCTTATTTCCGTCATAGTAAATCTCTATCCTCTTCTCTCTTTCAAATGAAATTTTTCTCTTTTCAAATTCTTTTGTCAAGGCTTCGCTATATACACTTTCAAGAAATCCACTACCCAATTGACTGTGAACAGCCATACAAGCCCCAACAATTGCATACGATTCCTGTTTATATAACAAGTCAATCATTCGTGAAATTAGCTTTAATCCGCGAAATAATTACATCCATAAGGTCAAGTTAGTCCTCCTCGGCTTGCCACTGCTCCTTTATAGAACCCAGAAATTGCTTCCCGAAAACCATTCCCACACCAACAATACCACCAAGGAAAGTCCAAATAATTAGAATCATTGAGCGTTTGGGTTTTGATTTATCCAAGGGTACCGCTACCGGTTCGATGATAGTGAAAACCGGGGTATCCTCTTTGACTTGAATTTTTTGTGTTTCCAACTGCTTGGCCAGTTCGGTATAAACCGATGAAGCCATGGAAAATTCGGACTGCAAACGCTCCATTTGGGTTTGCGCCATAGCTGTGCTTACATTTTTATTCTGGTCGCGAAAGCGAGCCAGCCTGTTTTGTGCAGCGGTAAAGGCCGCCTCTTTTTCTGCATAGCGCTCCTCAACAAAGGCCATTTGATCTTTGGCCTTTTTGATCTTAAAATCGGTAATGGCCTCCTGCAATAAAAGCTGAGCACGTTGTACCATCTCTGCCGCTGGTCGAGCTTCCGGCATACGAGCCGAAATCGAGACATAACCATCCTTATCGTTTACCTCTAAAGAAAGTTGTGCTGATAACAACTCCATTAGTTTTTTGTCATCCTGAGAAATGGTCAATAGCTTATCGGCTGTCCCTTCGACTCCGCTCAGGGACCGATCACCTTTGATGGCTTTAATAATGACACCGGGTAGACCGATGGTGTATTTTTTGATATAACCCAATAGTCCTGGCTTAGCAATCTCCAAATAATAGTCCTGAAAAGTCACTTTTCCGTCCTGCCCTTCAATGGTCAAAAGGGTTTTCATCATCTCCTTCTGGAAAGGAACTGAAGCGATAATCTTAGGGTATAAAGTTGGAGGAATAGTTGATCCACTACTCATTCCACCTAAATTGATACCCGCCATAGCGGCTAAGCCTCCCAATGAACCACCTAACTTAGAGCCGCCTTCTGCTGACTGAGGCACCATAGTGGTGGATGCGGTATATTCTTTTGCTGAAAACAGGGCTACAAATAAGCCCAGAACCATAAAGATCAGGGTGGTTTTTATTACGGTTCTTCGGCCTGCCCAAAGGGTTTTAGCCAACTGAATTAGATCTATTTCATCTTCAGCAACTGGAGAAACTGTGTTTTTTATATTTTGTTCTTGCATGTTATTCTATAATAATTACACGAATTCAAACGAATTACGCGAATGATACCTCATCTTCTTGAATTGACGAAACGCTTATATTTTAAGGACTTCTCTCCAAAGTTGACCAATAGACCAAGTTGAGATTCTGTCGCATTTAGATAATTAATAGTTTGCTGTTCGTCTATTTTCATTAATATTGATTTACTTTTTATTTCTACAATAATCGATTCGAAACAAATAAAGTCAGCTTTGAAATACTTTTTCAATTGCTCTCCTTCATAAAACAAGGCCAACTTCTTTTCCTTTACAAATGGGATCTTTCTTTTCTCAAATCCTTTACACAAAACTTCCGAATAAACACTCTTAAGAAACCCTGGCCCAAGACTGCTATGAACCTTCATACAAGCTCCAATAATTGCGTAACTTTCATCTTTAAAAAGCAAATCAACCATTCGCGTCATTCGTTTAAATCAGCGTAATCAATACATTTAATTTCAACAACACCAGCACAACTCAAAGGCTAGCTAACGAATTTACTTGATAGCAATCGAAATCGCTGTAAACATACTCACCACAGCAGATGTGATCCCTAACCACTTACCTGCCTGAGCGGTTTTATCCACCTCAGGCTTTTCCGGAACAATAATCTCACAACCGGGTTTCACTTTAGGGTAACGACGTCCGAAAATGCTTCCACGTGTTGATTCTGCGGTTCCGTTGGCATAAAGCACATACACCTTACTCTTCTTTGCTGACTGAGCAAATCCTCCACTTGAGCGAATGTATTTTCTCAGGCTCTTCTTTTCCTTAAATGTCAATGCCACAGGACTTAAAACAGCACCCGACACCTTCACCGTTTGCATCTTCTCCGGAATCAAAAGCTGATCTCCATCCTGCAATTGCAAATCATCAACTCCACCCGGCTTTTTAAAAATCTTCACCAAGTCGATCCCTACCACCTGATAGGTTATTCGCTTTATATCAATCTCATTCATCGTGGTATCCTGTTTTGCCAAAGCAAGTTTCGCTTCATATTCAGCATCGCTCATTTCGTGTTTTCTACGTAAAGAGGCCCCTTCGACAAAAGCTTCAGGCGTTACACCTCCTGCACGTTTGATCACATCAGAAATCTTTTCCCCTTTAAAAGTTAAACCAAAGTCACCTGCATAAGCCACTTCACCTTGTACTTTCACAACTGCTTGAGGACGATACCCCGGAGCACGACGCACATAAATCTTATCAAAAGGCTTTATGACAAAAGCTGCATCTTCATCAGCCATCTTCAACTGCCTGTCAACCGGAAATTGGAAAGAATGAGATAATCTATTGGTAAGGGATTCAATTTCCTTTTTATCCAGAATGCGACTCACTTCAACCGCAGAAACCTCCGCTTGTTCTAAGAAACCTCCCGCCATATAGATGAGATCGGCTAATTTTAAATTTTCAGCATAAGCATAAGTTCCCGGAAATTGCACTTCACCCACAATCTCAACAGTCTGTGCTTCACGCATATCAAAAATAGATGAAATCTGAATCTTATCATTTTTTTTCAGGGCAATATCGGTTTTCCCATTCAAAACATCACGAAGTGAAAAAGACAGACTCTCGAAAGTGTAATCCTTTTTCTTACGAATAATAACGCCACGATCCATATAGGCTTCCTCTTTGGCACCTTCAGCACGATCAATCAATTGAGAGAGCATCAAGCCTTCGGTCATTTCATAGTTGCCCGGACGATAGACCGCTCCTTCAAGGCTCACCTTGTTTTCGAAACGATCAATCACAAGTCCCGCTACAATCGAATCACCATTCATTAAAATGGTGGATCCAAAATCCTGTGCGGCAACATCCTTAAATGTCATTGTTCTTGTATTATTACGATACAATTCTACTCGATGCGTATAAGCATTTTCAGAAAAGCCTCCGGCATAACGAAACATATCAGCCAAACTCTCATCCTTCTTCGCTTCGAACCAACCGTCGCGCTTGAATTCACCTGCCACTTTAACCCGATTCAAATATGGACGAACCATTATCACATCCTGATCTCTCAGTTGAATATTATCAAGTGTTTTTCCATCTACCAAATAAGCATAAACATCAATCGTCGAAATGACATTCCCATCGCGCAAGACATCAATCTGTCTGAATGAACCTTTCTCATTGGGTCCACCAGCCAGATATAAAGCATTAAAGGCAGAAGCCGTTGCAGGTAAGGTATAGGTTCCCGGCACATTCACTTCACCAATCACATTCACTTTGACTGCTTTTAATTGTCCGACACTTACATCAACGAAGGTATTGGGCTTGTCTCCTCTCAATCCGGAGTAAATAGACATCAAACGATTTTTAATTTTATATTGCGCCTTTGAAAAGGTCAAGCCAGCAAGCTGAACAGGTCCCAAATCTGTGATATATACACTCCCATTCGACTGAACCTGCAGATTATAAATCTGCTGAGATGCGCCATAAATATTAACAACTAACTCATCTCCTATCCCTAAGGTGTAAGAATCCGAAACGGGCACATCAACAGAGGGTGCAAATGTTAATTTCTCTGAATTAAAGAAATGAAAACCAAAAATCTTAGTTAAATCCTTTTTGATTTCTTCATCTAGTTCCGTTTTAGGACTTAGCTCATTCAGAGATTCAAGTTCAGCCTCCTCATCCAGTTTTTTCAACTGTGTTGAATCACCACGAGAAGTCCATTTCAAGGCCTCTATACGACGTCGCATCTCAGCGATCTGGGTTTCTGATGCACCTTTTGCACGAGCCATCATGATTGCCTCTTCAATCCCAAGACCTTTTTTATTCATCTCGTCAACGACTTTTTGAATTTGAGCATCACTCAATTTTGAAACATCCACTGTAGCAGGATTTACATTTTGCGCCAATACGGTCTGTGACAGACTAACAAAAATGAAAAGAATTAAAATGGGTTTTAGAAACCGAATCATAATGTGTATTTTATAAATTTTATAATCATGCAGTTACTGCAGAAAAGACAAAACCTGTTTGGATAAACAAAATCAAAAAACGGATGAGCGTCCTTCACAAGTCAGGCAAAAGTAAAAATTTATGCCCAAAGCAACAAGCTTTACGCACTCACAATTCAACAATAAAAGAACAAAGGTTAAAGGAAGACAAGGATAAGAATTAAAGTTAGAAAAAACTTAAAACCAAAATTAGTTAAAACTCATCCCTGACACCCCAATCTCTTCATTTCTCGTTGAGGTGCAAAAATAGGATATTCCTTAGATCTTGTTGCTTGTCAAATCTGTCAAGTTTGACCTGTGGGAAGGATAAAAGTAAAATCCTCCTTCGCAGTAAACTGCTACGGCGGTCAAATAAGGTTAAAGGGAAACAAGGTTAAAGTAAAAAAGGATTTTAAAAAAATGTATAGAATATGATTTTTAGCATCCTAACACAAGCGATAGTCGAAACAAGACCTGTGAGGATGCGATGCTGCCCTTCCTGACAGAGTTTTATAAGACACAAATGGACTTCATTACTGGGATTTCGGTATAAACTCGGTTTAAAATGATCAAATATGGTCTAAATAATTAGGCTTAATTAGTGATAATAAGTGGTTTATTATTTTAGAGTTTTATGTGAATCTGCGAAAAACGAGCTAGCGAGTTCGACAAAGTCCATTTACTCGCAAGCTCGTTAATATGTTAGTGGTTAATCTTTTTTTTCACTTTAACCTTTATCCTTTCCTTACTTTATCCTTGAATTTCCTTAACCCCGATCGCTCAACTATAAACACTGATATTAAACGATATGCTCTTTTATTCAAAAAATAAAGGTTGGGAAATTTGAATATGTCCATTCTTTATCTCTATCTTTGTAGCCTAGAATGGAACACGCAATTATTCAATCTAGACCACATCTCTTAGAAAGTGAAAACCTTCACTTTTGCGATTCCTATTTCAATATTTATTTTTCAATATTCGATTTATTCATGAGACGAAAAGCCTGCGATTCAGGTCTCAAATCTCATTTATTATACTTTACATCAAAACCAACATTGTCTGCATTATCGACAATTGTTGGTTTTTTTTTGATATTAAAACAACCATTATATACAAATTCTAAAAATTAAGAAATGGATAACAGAAGCTTAGTGTCTATTGACGACTACACCAAAGAAGAAATTTTGGAAGTGCTAGCCAGAGCAACAGAATTTGAAAAAAATCCAAACTCCAACATCCTGGAAGGGAAAGTGATCTCCTCTCTGTTTTTTGAACCATCGACAAGAACCCGTCTAAGTTTTGAAACAGCCATCAGTCGTATGGGGGGTAAAATTGTTGGTTTTACCGATGCATCATCATCAAGCACCACAAAAGGTGAGACGCTGAATGACACCATCAAAATGGTAAGCAACTATTCTGATCTAATCGTCATGCGCCACCCGATTGAAGGTTCGGCACGTTGGGCTTCTGAAGTTTCGGATGTACCCGTGATTAATGCAGGTGACGGTGCCAATCAGCATCCCACTCAAACCATGCTCGATCTGTACTCCATTCAAAAAACTCAGGGTACACTTGAGAACCTGAACATTTTTATGGTAGGTGATCTAAAGTATGGCAGAACAGTTCACTCTTTATTAATGGCACTTTCTCACTTCAACCCAACTTTCCATTTTATTGCGCCTAAAGAGCTTGAGATTCCAAGAGCCTATAAAATTTTCATGGATGAAAACAACATCACTTATTACGAGCATACTGAATTCGATTCCATCATCAACGATGCGGATATTCTTTATATGACTCGTGTTCAACGTGAACGTTTTGCGGATCCTTTGGAGTATGAAAAGGTGAAAAATGTGTACATTCTTAAAAACGATATGCTAAAAGATACGAGAGACAACCTACGTATCCTTCATCCACTACCAAGAGTCAACGAGATTGCTGTTGATGTGGATGCTAACCCAAAAGCTTACTATTTTGAGCAAGCTTTAAATGGTGTTTACGCTCGACAGGCTATCATTGCCAAAGCTCTAAACCTTTAGATTCAGAACTTTTCCGGCAAGCCGATATCTATCGGAATCATTTGGAACGATTTATTAAATTAGACTAAAAGTACATTAAGATATGACAGCAAAAAAAGAACTTCAGGTTAGAGCGATCAAGAATGGAACCGTTATCGACCACATTCCTGCAGAACTCCTTTTCAAAGTAATCAATATTCTTGAGTTGGATAAATGTTCAACATCAGTCACCATTGGTAATAACTATAAGAGTGACATGCTAGGCAAAAAGGGCATCATCAAAATTGCTGAGAAATTTTTCGAGGCTGAAGAAATCAATAAAATAGCATTGATCGCTCCTAAAGTAAAATTCAATATCATCAAAGATTATCAGGTTGTTGAAAAGAGTGTGGTCGAAGCTCCCAATAAAGTTGAGGGCATCGTTAAATGCATGAATCCTAAATGCATTACTAACGTTGAAGAAATTTACACCAAATTTAAGGTGGTAAACGATTCTCCAATCACTCTAAAATGTCACTACTGTGAAAAGATTACCGATCACAAAAACATACACATCAAGTAAGCCTGTCTTATTCGCTCATTAATACGAGGGAGTTCCATTGGGGACTCCTTTTTTATTTATGATTGGTGAATTCTGATTGATGATTAGAGATTATAGGTTAATAAGCAACCAAGCTAACATTCATTAGAATGTTAGACTGTTAAATTAAAAAACGAGACTCAAATTATCGACTTATTTATCACTTTATCCTTTACCTATAATTTTCCTTTAACCTTATCTTCTTTTCCTTACCTTTGCGGCACAAAAAAAAATAATCAAGCAGATATTGAGATCGAATAAAATAGAATAACAATGGGAATGACTAGCGAAAAACTTCAAGATATCGTTTTAAAAGCTTTAGAATATGGGCAAAATGGTAAAACCCGAGCCTGCAACGAACAGTTACGCTTAATCTACTCCTCGCTTCAAACCCATCCTTTTCTTCTTTGGGAAAGCAGTCAGGTTTCTCAACTGGGGAAAAGCATCATTCTGATGCTGCATCTTGATTTGATTGATGATGAAGAAAAAAGCATCGGCCTGGCTCTTCTTGCCTACCTTTTTTTATCAAAAGGCATTCAAAATGAAGAAAAAATGCCCGAGACTGATCTTTGTGAAATGTTTCGTATCCGTAAAGATCGTATTATTCTGCTTAAAAGCTTCGATGACTTTTTTGTAGACAGCTTGCAGGAAATTTATTTTGCAAACGAAAAACCTGCCAACAGAGAAGCCTATAATGAACAACGGAAAGCCGTTTTGAGTCGTGTTCCACTGATGCAATTTTCTGATATTTTCGATATCGAACAGGATTATCCTAATTTAAGAGATGATGAATTTCTTCTTGAAACAGCCAACTTCATCGAGATGGAAGACGAGATCACCTCAGACAATATTCACGAAGCAATTCTACTACACAAGACCCTGTTTAAATACGAATTGCAACGATTAAAAGAGGGCAAGACTAATTACTAAATGAGAATCTTAGAATTAGGATTTAGGACGATTTGCTAATTAAGCGTGGTGCAGAGTCAAAATGCTGTCGGTTATCGGTTGTCTATTTTCAGGAGGTGGCTGGCTAGTCAATAGGCATTGGCGACTGGTCACTGTCACGATAATTATCAAAAGAAGTTTATGAAGATCTTTTAATTCTTGGACTTTATCCTTTCCTTACTTTAACCTTGAATTTCCTTTAAGCTTTACATTTTTTTTGATTGATTATTCTTATCTTGAGGCTTATTTAAAAAGAGAATAAGGAATCTGAATTTCCACAAGAAAAGGAATAGATAAATATGACTCAAGAAAAATACGACCTCATAGTGATAGGAAGCGGTCCTGCAGGTTTTTCAGCAGCTACACGTGCCATCGATTTCAAAAAATCAGTCTGTATTATAGAAGCCAACCATTTGGGAGGAGCTGGAATTATGAATGGTGCACTCACCTCAAAAGCGATGTGGGAGTTATCAAAAGATTTTGATATCGCTTCATCAGTCAGCCGAGGCTACAGAGCGTCAGGAATCATTGCCAACTACAAGCAAGTTCAGAAAACAATTGTTCAAGCTGCCAAACAAAAACAACTGCAAATGCTTTCTCAGATTGAGACTTTCTCTGAAGCAACAGACACACACGGCAGTTTATGTTTAAAATATGGTTGGGCTCGATTTATTGATTCTCACACCATCGAAATCAAACGGAAAGATGGCATTGAACAAATAAAAGGTGACAATATCATTATTGCTACGGGGTCTCGTCCCAGAGAAATACCGGACATTGAGATTGATCAGGAACGCATCATCGATTCTGAAGGCATCATGAACCTCAAGGAATTTCCTGAACGCATGATTATCATTGGTTCGGGTATTATTGGTTGTGAATATGCCACCATCTTTTCCAACTACAAACAAACCGAAGTCCACCTGCTTGATCGCCAACACAAAGTGATTCCATACGAAGATGATGATGTGAGCGAATTCGTTTCAAAAAGTCTTGAAAATAACGGGGTGATTATTCACCACACAGCCAACCTGAGAACCATTCGTAAACGTAGCGATTGCTTAGAGGTTGTTTTGGATTACCAGGATGGACACTCGACAGTGATTGAAGTAGATGTGGCTGTTGTAGCTGTAGGACGTATCCCAAATCTGGACCATATGGGTCTGGAAAATGTCAATATTCAAACCACAGAAAGAGGTTATCTGGATATTAATGATGTTTGTGCGACTGACAATTTCCAATCCTGTAATATTTTTGCGGCGGGAGATGTCTCCGGACATGCACAACTCTATTCTGTTGGTGAACTTCAGGGACGTTTTATTGTAGAAGCGCTTTACGGCAATCAGGACTATCCGCTTGATTATTCCAATATGTCAACCCTCATGTTCTTTAAACCCGAGGTTGCAGCAGTGGGACTTAATGAAAAAGCGTGTAAAAGCAAAGGAATTCCCTACAAAGTCGCAACCTACTCAAATTCATTAATAAATAGAGCTGTTGCGATGCGAGCAACGGATGGCTTTGTTAAGATTATTGTGAGTGATGATGGTGAAAACCGAATCTTGGGTATGCGTGCTGCCGGGCCTCAAGCCTCAACCCTTATCACCTCTATAGCCTATCAAATCACACAGAAAAATACACTTAAGGATATTCGAAAAAATGTACATCCTCACCCTAGCATCTCTGAAGGTGTGCAGGAATGTTTGCGTGTATTTGAGGGCAAATCAATCTACAAACCTCAAGCCTTCCCTGATTTAATTAAATTAAAGTCATGGAAACCTGAAGTTCAAGGATAAAGAACAGAAAGGGTAAAGGTTAAAGGAAATAAGGGTAAAGGAAACAAGGATAAAGGAAGACAAGGGCAAAAGGTGCTTTATAGCTAATGAAGGTATAAAATGAATAAGGTATGAAATATAATTTGCAAGAGCGTTTATTTCGATTTTCTGTAGGTTTATCAAAGAGGTAAGAAATCTACCCAACTCGAGAGAATATCAAGTTATATCTTATCAGCTGCTCAAATCATCAACATCTGTTGGTGCAAATTATGAAGAATCACAATCGGCAGTTTCAAAAGCTGACTTTTCAAACAAGCCTGGGACTTCACTCAAAGAAATAAGAGAATCAAACTACTGGATTCGATTGATTATTGAAATCTCAGAAGCAAATTCGAACTGGCTAAAATTAGAGAGAGAACCTAAAGAGCTTATGAAAATAATAGGATCCATCTACTCTAAAAGCTCGAAACACAGATAAATATTTCTTTTCACTTTAACCTTTATCCTTAACACTTTGAGTCTGATATAAAATAGCGCCTAAACGAATAAAGTTTAGGCGCTATTTTTATACAGGTTTGACTTAATGTCTTGTTTTTTTCGATTTGATTTTAGCACGGACATGAACCGAATCCTCCGACAACAAGTAGCGTCTTGTTGAAGTTGGAAGAAAATCGATAACCGTATCCAGCTTATCTTCACGAATTGCTTGCCTCACCTTAGATGCAGAAATATAATTATCCTTTGCTCCACATGCAATACGAGGGATTTCTATCAATTCAACACCATTGGAAGGTAAGTGTTTAAACATTGCATCATTATATGCTTTGGTTACCGGCGAGTACATTTCAGTTCCCACATATCGACGATTGATATTGAAAATCGGTACAATATATCTCATAAATGTAATCACATCCAACTCTGCCTGACTAGCTGCGATATCTGACTCTTTCTCCTGCTTTAAAAAATAGGATGGGAAAATGGTACCTGAAACCACATAATTACCGCCTTTAACCATCACCAAATTATCGATATGGCCTAACTCCTCTTTAATCAAACGCCAACGGGTCGTAAAAGTAAAGGACGAACGATCTTCCTCAACAACAAAAAGATAAACAACTCTATTTTCGCGACAAGCCTTTTCAATCAGATATTTATGCCCCATGGTAAACGGGTTGCAATTCACAACCACAGCAGCAATGCCCCCCACAGTCACATCGCGCTTAAGCGAACGCAAATAATCCTGATAGGTTTTGATATTTTCGTAACCAAATTCCAGAACAGAAAACAAAGGCTCAGCTGTTGCAATCTCAGTAAAACCAAGTCCTTTAAAAACCATCAAATTTCGAGGTTTGGTATACACGAAAATGTGATTATGTTTTTGAATTACAATATCAATCAGATGGGTTACAATCTGAGCAAAAGCTGCACCTTCTCTAAACTTAGGAGCAACTGCTACATATTTCAGAACACGACCTTTATACGATCCCGTACCAATGATTTCGTCATTCAAATTATACAGAATCATTGAATAGTCAACATCTTCCGGAATGTAATCGAAACCCAAATCAGACAAAAATTCTGAAAGCATTTTAACATCAAAAGGGTTTCTCAAATCTAAAGATTCTTCTCTATAGTCAGTATTTTCTACGCCCATATTATATTGTATTCTCCCTTAAAAAACGGGATTTCGTTCAAATTATTTAAAGTCGATTTATTCATTATTCCAGGCCAACTGTCTGTTCACAGAATACATGAAATAGGATACTGCCAAAAGATCGGCAGAACCGCCCGGCGATATTTTTTTATCTCTGCAAAATTCAATTAAAGAGGCATACTCGGCATCAAAAACCAATTCACCATATTTATCCATACAAGCGATGGCCTTGTTTTTTAATTCCTCCAAAACCTCTTCTCCTTTTCTGTAAAGGATGTTGCTATCATCATTCTGCGAAATAATAGCAAGCAAGGCGTGTGTTAATCCTTTGTTGAGTAACTTATCATTCAAAATCTCTTCTGAATCAAAATGCTGGTGCAAAACGGGTAGCGCTTTTTGAAAAACACAAGGCATTCCGGCCTGAATTTCCCCTCTTATGCCCTGCCCTTTTTTACCAAATTTTCGGAAACACACCTCACCATGCGTTTCTTCTCCCAGGTAGAGTTTCTTACCCAACTCACGGGCTACCAAATCACCATTCATTTTCTGAATAGCAGACACGAAGGCTTCATTGGAGAAAGCATCTCTGGCAAGCAAATAAGCAGAAACAAAAATTGAAAAACCCAATAGAAAGATGGCTCCCTTATGGGTATTAACACCATGTGTTTCCGCAAACATATCAGCCTCCATTTCCAAACCTAACAATCGCAGTTTTGGTAAAGCTTCTTTCAAATCCTCACCGGAAAAGGTATAAGCAAAGTCAGCTATTTTTCTGAATGAAACTGAAAGAGCAGCCGTTGAATTTAAAAAAGTAGAAAAATCCATGTCCGAGTGCGATCCCTCATCAAAACGATCGACTAAACCCGGCTTAGGCGCCAAGGCAACCTCATGCAATAAGGATTGCGTGGCCAATATGGCAAGTTGCTTACAAACCCGACTCTTTTTTTTCGATTCCTGATATTTAGAGATCTCCAATTCCACTTTCATACGCATAGCCGCATAATCGTGAGCTTGCTTGCGCATGCAATAAATAGCTGGAGCTGCATTACAAAAGAAACAGGTTTTCGCTTTTCCTGAGGAAACAGGTTCACCCTTTTCATCAACCACATCAACATCTAAAAGACGTCCAACCGGATGATTCGTTTCAAAGGATTCGCAACATTTTTTTATTTGGATAGCTGTATAATCGGAATCGATTATCTCAGCAAGAAAGAAATCTCCGGCAGCATCAGTTTCACAATGAATCGTTTTTCTATCAATCACAATTCGATGTGAAAGAAGATAATCTTTCAGCTCTTGCAAGCAAGTGGTAAAAAAGGCATGAAAATGGTCATTCGATTTGGGTAAACCTGGAATATTCAGATTAAAACTCAGGGTGACACAGCCTCTTTCAAGTCTATTCAGCCTTAATTCTCTTCGCTTATCTTTAGCCAAAAGCAACTCCTCTATCGACTTATCCATCCCTGCCATCATGACATTAGTTCGTATTGATTAGCAATATAAACCTGTTAATTTGTTTCTCAAAAAAAGAAACAGTTCCCTCCCCATTTTCACAGAGAGGGAAATATAGTTTTCAACTCGATTTTCGAATTGTCTTATTCTAAGTTAGTGACATTTTTGATCACATCGATAATTGTTCCATCGCGGTATTCTACCAAAGCAACAATTTTATCGCCAAGCTTCTTCTCAGCAGGAATACCTGTCATTGAATCAACTTCTTTTTTCAGATCGCGAATATCTACCACATTCACACCCGCTTTTTTCAAAGCAGCTGCCAAATTCGGTTTCGATGGATTTACACAAACACCACGTTCTGTTACAATCACATCAACACTTTCACCCGGCGTTACAACCGTATGAACACGATCCATAATGATAGGTAAACGTCCACGGAAAGATGGGCAAACAACAACTGAAAGATTTGCTCCTGAAGCAGTATCAGAGTGACCACCTGAAGCACCACGAATTTCTCCTGATGAACCTGTAATCACATTCACGTTGAAATCAACATCCACCTCAAGGGCACCTAAAACAACCACATCCAATTTATTGGTCATGGCACCACAGTTATTAGGATTTGCATATTGATCACACGTAATTTCGATATGCTGAGGGTTATTTAATACTGAAGTACTTACCGCAGCATCAAAAGACTGAACATCGAAGATGGCTTTAAACAAACCTTCTTCAAGCATATCCACACCATAAGAAGTGACACCACCAATCATGAAACTCCCCTGAATGTTTTTGCGTTTCATATCCTCGCGAAGGAATTTTGCCACGGCCAATGATGCACCACCGGCGCCCACCTGGAATGACATACCATTCTTAAACAAACCTGAATGTTCGATTACTGTAGCAGCAATACGAGCAATACGCAAGTCCATTGGTGAAGATGTAATACGAGTTGTACCTGAAGCAATTTTAGAAGCATCACCAATACTGTCCACAGTCACAACATAATCAACAAAATGCTGACGTACTGAAGGTGGAACACAAGGATACTCAACCAAATTATCAGTTACAACCACAACCGTTTTGGCATAACGAGCATCAATATCAGCATAACCCATAGAACCAAAAGCTGAAGGTCCGTGTGCACCGGTTGCATTACCTTCCTCATCAGCAGCAGAGGCAGCCAATAAAGCCAAATCCGGCTTAATACGACCGCTCATAATATCGCGAACACGACCACCATGAGAGTGAATAACTGCAGGATGCTTTAATTTTCCCATTGAAATGATCTCACCCAAACGTCCACGGATACCCGAAGAGAAAATTCTGGTAATCATTCCACTTTCAATATAAGGGACCAACCCATCATGTGCTGATGTTAAAGATGAAGAAGCCAAGGTGATATCCTTGATTCCCATCTTGTCAAGAATGGCGATAGCTTGCATTAAAACGCCATCTCCGCCACGAAGGTGGTGATGACAACTAACGGTCATTCCATCGAAAGGTTGACTTTTTTTAATGGCATCTTCTAAAGAATCGCACATTTTAGAAACATGCGCTTTTTGGGCTTTAAGAACAGTTGGTACCGTCTGAGATGCAACATCTCCTTTCAGTACACTATTCCACACTCCCTGGTAAGGCTGCAATTCGCCTAAACCGTCTATATATTCAGGAATTTCAACTCCTAATGCGTTTTTCATTGTTTTATAATTAATTGCTAATTACAAATTGTTGCTTGTAAATTGACTAGTCTAAACTCTTTTCAATATCCTTGATATCGATATTGGCGTATTCCAAAACGGTGATTGCTCGCTGAACAACAGGAGCATCAATCATTTTACCATCGATAGCAAAAACACCAATGCCCGCTTTTGTATTCTTATAAAATTCAGAATACACACGGTAAGCTTTACGAATTTCATTTTCGCTAGGATTGAATACCTCATGAACAGGATCAACCTGACGTGGATTAATCAATGCCTTTCCTGCAAAACCTAATTTCTTGATGTATTCAGTCTCTTCTTTAAGACCTTCATCATCATTCACATCAGCAAAAACGGTATCCAATACATCTAAATTATTAGCCTTACCCGCCATCACAATTCGCTTACGAGCATAGTCGATTCCAGCTCCATCAGGTGTTTTCACAATCCCCATATCAGCCGTTAAATCCTGCCCACCAATTGTAATTGCATCAATACGAGGCTCACAAGCTGCAATCTCATATACATTAGCAACACCTTTTGCCGTTTCGATCATCACATGAATGGTCATTTTAGGATCTTTGATACCATGCTCTTTTTCGATGCGTCGAACTTCCTTCATGAAATCTTTAACATCCTGAACCGATTCTGTTTTTGGAAAACGAATGTTATCAGGTTGCATCGGCACAATCTCCTCCAAATCGGCTAAACCAAATGGCGTTTGCAGATTATTGACACGAACACAAACTTCAGTGTCGTAAAAATTTACAGTTTCAAGCATGCTACGTACCAAAATACGAGCAGCATCTTTTTGGTTTAATGCAACCGCATCTTCCAAATCAAGTAATACAGCATCACAGCCATAAACACCCGCTTGTTGAATCATTGCCGGATTATTACCCGGAATATACAACATTGATCTTCTTTTCTTCTTAGCCATTACAATGTACCCTCCTGAATACCTAAAGAACGTTTAACAGCGGTTTCAACTCTCGCCTTAATGGTTGGTGTTAATGCGCCTTTATCCTTAGCAATAAGGTGCACATTTTCGATTTCCATTACATCTAAAACCTGATTGATGCATGTTTTTAGATCTTCTTCGAACTGCAACATTACAGTTGAAGAAATGTCAACCTGTCTTCCAGACCCTTCGGCAACCGGTTCAATAAGAACCATAATGTCGCTTGATTCAAAAGTTCCAGCTTGAGCTTTAAACTTAGGTGTCATTATTTTGTATCGTTAGTTGTTATTATCTACTTGCGAATCAACTTACAAATCGCAAATAGAATCTTATTTGTTAGTGCATAAACCTAAATAAAATCATGTGAATCTGAAATATAAATTAGCCATAAGTCCAATCTTTCTTTAGCTGATTTTAATTCAAATTCTTAACTGATTTTCTGTGTACAAATGTTGCAGTCTTTCAAAAAATATCAAAGGACTTTCGACAATTTTTTGGTTAAGTAAAAGTGTTATAAAACAGATTAAAGATATAATTCTTTATTATGTGTATTCAGAATATAAATCGTAACATCCCACTCATTGAAAAACAGATGATTGACAATATGCGAACAAACTGATAATCAGCAATAAACTTCAGCAAATTACAAAACTAGATTTGAATAGAGGGAATAAAAGCAAAAAAAATCCCACAGTGGCCTGTAGGATTCCTTGTGGATTAGTGGTTAGTGAGATCTTATCGGTTAGTATAAGAGTTTGCTTTGATTTCGGGTGGCCCCTTTTTTCAAAAGCGTGTGCAATATAGCTTTTCATTTTGAAATATTGCAAACGTTTGCTAAAAACTTTTCAACATTTTTAACAATTAAGAACAAAAAAAAATAAGCATATAAAAAAAGCTATCCCAATAGGAATAGCTTTCAGTTTTTTAATACAAGCAAATCTTATCTTGCTCCAACCAGAGATACTGAAGATATTGTGTCTCCCATTCCAACCAAGGTAACGGGTTTTTCAATCAAAATTGTAGGAACAGCAATAATCTCGATAGACTCGTTTTCGAAAAGACCTGTTTCAAGCAAGTTGTTTTGACCATATTTTTCTGTCACAAGATTCTGAAGATGATTTAATTCATTGAGACCAACATCAGAAACCCGATGCCCTTGAGCCCACAACAATACATCCTTCGTATTAATCGCACCCGTTCCGGCTTTCGCAGCAGCAACCGTAGCTGCCAATTGCATACCACCTCTGTTTTGAATAGGACTCACTTTAAAGCCTTTTCTTTGTAATGTTAAATATAAACCAAACATATGCAGCTGCATACGAGGACACTGTGTGTATTCATATATTTTCAGCATTCCTTCAAACATATTCTCAGCATTCACATTCGCCTCACATTTTGCAGCCAACTCCTCTTCCCCAATGACTTCAAGAATATCAATTAATTCACGCTCATTAAATCCTAAGCTATCAACACTCCTACCCAATGAATCAATCAGGTGCTTGCGTACCGCCTTATCCTGCGTTGACGCAACTTCAAGGTGCAATAAATTTTCAGGACAGGATTTTCGCCATTCGCTTATCATTGCCTTCGATGCATCGATTTTTTCAGCACCTTTACTCCCATCTTTCAAGGTTTCATGAAGCATCTGATAGCCAGAAAGTATAATATATTCCGAATTTACATCTGGCTGAGACATCTTCTTAGAAAAATGCTCATCGATATGCAGTTTAAAATTTAACGGATCGTATGTTGCTATGAATCGGTTTGCCTTAGGACATGTGTAAACTTTTCCATCTAAAGTAATAGAGTCACCCTTATCAAATTCGATAATCCAGTGAATTAAAGGCAGATCATTTTTCCGATCGACCTTAGAGGCCTGAGCCACATCTCCATTTTCATCTACAGTTAGGAGGTTATCCAAATCTAAAAAAAGCTGAGACTGCTCCTTAGGAGATGATGCACAATGCACATAAACTGAATCCACACCACAGACTGCCATCACATTGGCCACAATGCCGCCTTGACCGCCCATTTGAAGCTTATCGTAACCAATTGTTTCATTCAACCAATTGAATACGGCTTTATCCTCAATCAACCATTCTTCAGCTTTTCCCGCTTGGAAACATTGTAAAAATCCACGAATTGCATCCTCATTGGTTAGAACACAATTTTCCCCTTCACCAACAATTTTAGTTAGGTCTAATTTATTATCCTCAATGATTTTCTCAATAAATTTCCCATTGATTTTAATCACTGCATCCACATTTGCATTAAAAGCACTAATAAGACCTTTAACTTGTCCCATTTTCTCAAGTTGAGCTGGTGCCGTTTTATAATGCGATAACCATTTTTCTTTTAAATCGCTGTATGACATGCCAATAATTTAGTTTTTATTATAGTCAACTCTAACCCATCATTGTGAATTACAGTTAACGTCCAGAAGTTTGATGTAGGCAAAGAAATACAATTTAGGAGTGTTTCTTAAAAATTCATAATAAAAAGCAAATAAAAATCGTTGCAAAGGTTTGAAATAGATATACTGAATGACACTCGCACATAATTTATCAAAGTAAAAATGCCATGATAAAACGAAATGTTAAAAAACACCCAATTACATCTACATATATTTGGATATTTAAATATATTTGTAGCCGTATAAATGATCTAACATTCAAAAACAAATGGCTAACTAAAACCTGGCCGTATAAAATTTAAATAAATGAAAGCAACAACAACTTGGACACAAGGCATATCTTCAGTAATTACTGATAACAGAGGACACGAAACAATTGTTGATTTACCAGAAGCAAAAGGTGGACAGGATTTAGGTCCTACAGCATTTGAGCTTTGCCTGATGAGCTATTCGGGATGTGTCAATACAATTTTTAATATTGTATCAAAAAAAATGAGATTCGAATTCACTGCCCTTGAAGTGGATGCCATTGGTCACCAAAAAGATGGTGCAGCAACCTTTACTGATGTTGAGGTGGAGCTTAGAGTAGAATCTGAAGCTAGCGATGAGAAAATTGAATCCTGTTTGCAAAAAACATTAAAAATGTGTCCGGTAGGTGTTCTGTTCCACCAAGCCGGAGTCAACACTACTTACAAAATTATGCGACTACAAAATGCATAATTCATACGTATTGAAACATCATAAACATCCCTCACCTCAATTGGTGAGGGATGTTTTTTTTTGATCTTTAACACAGCATTAACAATTAGAAACACCAAAAATGAGACACGTCAGTCTTTTATTTTATATTTTTACTGAAACGAAAGAGAGTTGGCCTCTTTCACTTTCAACATCTTTATGAATTTAAAATAAGAGACATGAAACATATATTGTTTATTTTTTTAGCAGCATTCTATATGAATACCTCCGCTCAAAAAACTGAAAGCACCTTATTGGTTGGACAGGTAGCGCCTCAATTTAAGGCCCACGATCAGAATGACATAGAGATAAAAAGTCGTGATATCTTAAAAGAAAATGAATTAATTGTTGTTTTCTACAGAGGACAATGGTGTCCATACTGCAATCGTCATTTGAGTGAATTACAAGATCATCTGGTAGATTTCAAAAAGGCTGGTGCTCAACTTATAGCCATCACGCCTGAGAAAACAGAAAATATCGATAAAACTATAGAGAAAACAAAAGCCGACTTTCCCATCCTTTGGGATAAAGACAACTCCATAATGAAAGCCTTTGGAGTCGATTTTATATTAGCTGAAAACTTACAGAAAAAATACAAAAATTATGGAATTGATTTAATTGAAGCAAACGGCAACGAAAGCCAAACACTTCCCGTTCCGGCAACTTTTGTGATTGGTAAAGATGGAAAGATTAAATACATTCAGTACGATCCCAATTACAAAAACAGATCATCTGCAAAAGATATAATAAAGCACTTATAACGATTTGTATCCTTACCTGAATCATATAATATCCTTTACCTTACAGGTAAGGGATTTTTTTTCTTTAGAAGAATTTAATGCTACAAAAAACATCGCTTAACAATTGAGCATTCAGATAAAAGAATTAACTATGCAAAAAAATAGAACATGACAAGCTACACCCCTCTCAATAGCGATTTCTCGCTTTGGAAAAGAATCAAAAGTGAATTAAGCCTATTCTTAATCATTCAACTTTTGCTCATCATCTTCAATGGAATCAATTTGGTATATGAAACAACCCTGATTCTAATTTTTATTCTTTTGCTATCGATAAAACGTAATCGAATCATCTATCAAATCGATTGGGATGCAGATAAAAGCGAGTTTCAATTCTCATATTTTAGTCTGATTGCTATAAAGGGAACAGAAATCGTTCCTTTAGAAAACCTGAATACAAGACTGGGGCCTAAACGCTTTGGACTTGGCAGTTCTGTCACCACTCTTGAATTCTTCAATAAAAAGCAACTTATAGGCGAAATTCGTTCAGATGACAAATGGCAATGGACAGCTGAACAACTTGATGAAATTCACAAAAAAGTGGTCGATTCAAAAGTTTAAAACAGATATATTCCCATTCCTCATTTTTATTATCTTTAGAAAAAACAAATCAAGATTCTACAAGATAAAACGGAGCATACTATATACTATTCTGATTCTACTGATTTCTTTGAATTGGTTGGATGTTCATGCGCAATTATCCACAACTTCAAAATCAAATTCTGGGTTCTTCACAAGAAACACAGCAAGAACATATATATATATTGATACAATTGAAGAAAATTTACAACAGGATAGTCTAAAAAAAGGTCAAACATTTTACAAGAATCTAAAATCGAAAGCCTACAAAAACAACATCACCAAAGAACTTTATAATCTATTCTTTGTCACCCCCAGTAAAAACGAGAAAATAAGTACTAAAACGAGAGAACAAAGTGGTGAAGTATTTTTACCATACGAAGGGAAACGCATCAATAAAATTATTGTTGATGTGATACCTCCATTTAAGCCCAACTTTCTTGACAGCCTTCAAAAAACACGTATTTGGCTTGAGAAAACCGCTAACAAACTCCACAATACAAGTAGTCGGGGACACATAAAAAAACTTCTATACATTAAAGAAGGGGATACTATTGACGCCTATAATACGGCAGATAATGAACGATTAATTCGTAGACTATCATACATCAAAGATGCCCAGATTATTATCATTCCGGTAATGGGCTCATCAGAATTAGTTGACCTTTATCTATTGGTCAAAGATCAGTTCTCCTGGGGCTTTGATTTAGACATCGGCTCTTTTTCCTCAAGCTCACTGGAACTGTACAACCAAAATTTATTCGGAAGAGGCCATGAAATTAAATCCGGCTTTGAATACAACTCCAGCAAAAGTAAAACCTGGGGCTATTTGGCCAGCTATGGCGTTCAAAATATAAAAAACACACATATAAGCGCCAACATCAGTTTTAGGGACAATTATAAAAGTTCATTTGTCGGTTTAAACCTCGAAAAAAAATTCGAAACCTTCTTAACTCAATATGCCGGAGGCTTATCACTATCAAGAACCAGACATTCAAGCAAAATCAAATCGAACGACCCGATATTAAACAAAGAACCCCTTGATTTTGATTACGCTTCGAGCTGGATAGGACGGGCTTTCAAACTCAATTCTAAAAAGAAACTTGCAAAAAAGAGGCTATTCTCAACACTAGGTTATACATCAATAAATTTCTCAAGACGCCCCGAAGTTACAGCCGATATCAATCGTTTTTTTCACAACAAAAGAACCTATTTAAGCAGCTTAACTCTTAATCAAGTTCAGTACTTTAAATCAAATTTAATCTACAATTTTGGTCGCACAGAGGATATTCCATACGGATACATGATGCAAGTAACCGGTGGTTTTGAGGACAATGAATTCTCCTCCCGAAAGTATTTCGCTTTTGAATACCAGAGAGCCACCCATTTCTACAAAGCAAAAAGTTATTTTTTCACAAGGTTTGCTCTAGGGGGATATTTTGATAAAAATCATTTTGAACAAGGCAATTTCATTCTTCAAAACAGGTACATCAGTCGCCTTCGAAAAACAGGTCGATATCGCTTACGTAACTTTATCGAACTGAACTACAGTCTGGGAATTCGTCGTTTCCCCGAAGAATTCATAACTTTTAACACCGATACAGGGATTCGCGGCTTCTCCAGTCTCCAAGCTATCGGGACTCAAAGGTTGACCTTAAAACTTGAAAACATGACATTCACACCCTTTATGCTTGCAGGATTTCGACTTGCATTTTTCAATTTCCTCGATGTAGGCACTATCGGTAGCAATCAGAACCATCCTTTAAAAAATAAAGCATATTATGGTTTGGGCTTGGGGATTCGTTTAAACAACGAAAATCTGGTATTTAAAACAATCGAATTACGTTTTGCTCTTTACCCCAAGGCTCCAAGCGACTTTACAAGTCCCCAGTATGGAATATCAGGAGAAGATCGCCCCAATTTCAATAATTTTAATGTCAAAGGTCCCAAAATTATCGATTTTGAATAAACCTTTCACTCTCAATTCAAGGACTTAAGATTAAACAACACTTCCCCGCCACTTTGCATATTTGAGATATAAAAGAGATGCAGTCCCCAGAAATATTGCATAGAAATATTCTGACAACCAGACTTCTGATACAGAAACCTGTAACACTTGTGTCAGAACATAAACTGCTCCTAAATAAAATGTAAGAACAACAACTTCAACAAGCATCGCATGAAACGTACGTCCTGTTCCTGAAATACCATGAAATAAAGTAATCGCAATTGGAAACAAAAGCGATGCACCAAATACAACGTACACAACAGGACGGGTATGCTCAATCAATAAAGCATTATCAGTATAAATTGATATAATCAGGTCCGGAATAAAAATCGAAATCCCAACCAATGCAAAAACGGATAAAAAAGACAACTTTATAGTTCGCCAAATAATCAACATTACTTTATCAGGAAATCCTTCGCCAATAACCTGACTAACGAGCGTATTCACTGCAGAACCAAAGGCCCAAACAGGCACCATTAGTAAGACATAGATACTTCGAATAATATTAGAAATTGCCAGCTCGTGCTCCCCCATTCTCTCAACCAAAATAAAAAAAACAAACCAACACGAAAGAGCCAAAAAGTTCTGAATCATGATAGGAAATGATACTTTTATCAACCTCGAAAACAAGGGCCAGTCGATCTTACAGAAGTGAAACAGATCATAATGGGCAATAGGGATTTTCCTCAATGTAAAGACAATAAAGAAAATCATCGCTGTGAATTCAGCAAACACCGAAGCTAAAGCAGCTCCTTTAATTCCCATCTCGGGCAAGCCAAAATTTCCAAATATTAAGGCATAATCAAAAAAGACATTCACAACAGCCATCACTCCTGTGCTCCAACTAATCACCTTAGTTTTAGCAATTCCAATATAAAACGCCCGAAACAAAAGGTTGACACAGGCAAACAAAATCCCCCAGGCGCGATAAGAAATATAATCATTACTCGCCTGAAAGATAGCATCAGAACTAACCATCCACTTGAGAAGAGAAGGCGATTGAAATTCCATGAAACCAAACAAAAGAACTCCAGAGAACATTAAAAAATAAAACGCATGGATAAAAGTTTTACCCACCAAAGTATAATTTTGCTCCCCTACCCGTCTGGCAATTACAATTTGAGTACCCAAACCGAATCCCCAAACTAGCATAACAATTGCAAAGTAAAAGATGGTTGCAATAGCAGCAGCTCCCAGAGCCGTTTCACTCAAATGCCCCAGAAAAGCTGTATCGGTCACAGATATGATATTCTGCGCCACACTACCTAATATAATGGGATAAGCTATCGTCCAGATGCTTTTAGAATCTATTTTTGTTTTCAACTCTTCTTGTGTTAAATATTTCAGCCAAATGTAAGACCAAAACTAAAATTTACAAACTCCAATAAAAAGAAAAAGGCCCACTTTACAACATGAAAGTGAGCCTTTGTGATTTGCCTGAACTATTCTATTTCAAATAGTCATCAAAATAATTACTGACTTTCTGTTTCAAGTGAATTCGATCCATTCCTCTAACATTGTGTTCTGCTCGTGGATAAGGGAAATAATCAACCTGAACATTGTTCTTGATACATTCTCTGATAAAATTCAAACTGTGCTGCCACAAGACTGTTTTGTCGATTGCACCCTGACAGATTAATAGTTTACCTTTTAAATCTTTTGCCTTATTTAATAAAGAAACTTTAGCATAACCATCAGGGTTCTCACTTGGTGTATCCATATAACGTTCGCCATACATCACCTCATACCACTTCCAATCGATTACCGGACCTCCGGCAACAGCAACTTTAAACACATCCGGGTAATTTGTAATCAACGAAATGGTCATAAAACCACCATAGCTCCATCCATGAACACCAATACGATCCGCATCCACATAAGTTTGTGATTTCAAAAACTCAACTCCTTTCATTTGATCTGCCATTTCAGGCTGCCCACACTGACGGTGAATAATTGCTTCGAATTCTTTACCTCGATTGGCCGATCCTCTGTTATCAAGAGTAAAAACGACATAACCATGCTGAGCCATATACTCTTCCCATAAACGAGCTCCGCCTAACCATCTGTCGGTTACCAACTGAGCGTGAGGACCTCCATAAACATAGACAACTACCGGATATTTCTTTGCAGGATCAAAATTTGCAGGTTTAACCAGTCTGTAATATAAGTCAGTTTTATCATCAGCAGACTTTATTGTTCCCAAAGAAATCTCACCCAAATTATAATCTTTAAGTTTGTTTTCAGCAGTAACCAAATTTTTCACAACTTTTCCTTTGCCGTCAGCAATGTTGATGACGCGAGGAACATTTAAGCTACTGTAATTATCAATAAAATAAGCTCCTGACTGACTCATTTTTACGCTATGATAACCTTGGGCTTTAGTCAATTGAGTGCGCTTACCCGTCTTCATATTTAATTTATAAACATGACGCTCAATGGGACTCACCTCAGTTGACTCATAAAACAAGTTCTTTTCAGCTTTGTCAAAACCCAAAATCTGAGTAACCATCCAGTCTCCGGATGTGAGTTGCTTGATCAACTTACCATTAGCATCATACAGAAACAGGTGATTATAACCTGCTGTATTAGACTGATAAATAAACTGATTAGGTTTACTTTTCAAAAAGGTAAGCTTGTGTTGCGGTTCAACCCAACGATCATCTTTTTCCTCCAATAAAGTCTTAACCAACTCACCTGTTGTTGCATCGTATTTGTTAAGCTTCATATGATCTGAAGCTCTGTTTAGCACCTGAATATAAATATATTTACCAGCTGCTCCCCAGCTTACATTAGTTAAATACCTTTCTTTTCCAAAGTCATTTACCTTCAACCAAAGGGTTTTGGCCGTTTTTAAATTATAAACACCTACTGACACAATTTCAGAACGCATACCTGCCATTGGGTATTTGATTTCTCTCAACTCACCAACACGGGTATTAATATCAACCAATGGGAAATCTGTCACATGGCTCTCATCTTTCCGATAGAAAGCCAAAGACTCCCCTTGGGGTGACCAAAAGATTCCACCATCAATTCCATACTCATTTCTACTCACACTTTGCCCATTCACAAAGTTTTTATCGCTATCCTCTGTAACAGCAACTGCAGTTCCTTTACCATCTATAATATAAAGATTGTTCTCTAAGGTATATGCCAACTTGTTATTCGCTTCACAAAATGTTTTATTTTCTGCTTTAGGTTCTGAATTTAAAACAAGCTCAGCTTTTTTCTCAATAAACTTATAACGCAATAAACTCGATTTCATCCAAAACTGAATGGTATTAGCATCAAGCCATGTAAAGGCAGGAATCCTATCTGCTTTATCTAGTGAACTAGCCGAAAGTGCTGTATTTAACTCGTCCAGACTCAGGATTTGTCTGGCTTCCCCTTTCGGTGTTCCAAGCATAATTGAATTCTTCTCAATAAAGCTATATTCATTTTTATCAGCGCGCCATGTTAATTGGTAGATGGTTTCCGGGTAAAAGTCGCGCCACTGACCAATTATAGCATCTTTCATACTCAAGGTTTTGTCCTGAGCATAAACAGAAACATCACAAAGAGCTAATAGACAGATGGCTCCTAAAATGAGTCTTTTTTTCATTTGTTTTGAGTTTTAAGTTTGCTGTTAATAGTATTTTCACTAAGCCCTCAAATGTATTAAAAATCGACAAAAGGACATTTGACTTCTAATATTTTCTTCTTAAATTGCCATATAATTTTATACGTAAAGCATAATGCCAAAAACACACGCAAAGAACCGCATCAGACTTGTAATTATATTTCTAATAATTATAGTAGCAGCTTCAATTTTTTATCTTAGAAAACCATCCGATAAGACAACAGATGAAGTTAAACTTATTGAAAACCTTGTTGCTTCTTCTGTTAAGGCAGAACATGAAAGTGGAACAATTTTCCATTTCAACAACATCCTATTTAGTTTACCTTCTCCTTATCAAATTTCACTCATTTTACATGAGTCAGGTATTTCATACAATAAAGAATTACTTAATACCACCAACAAGGCCTCTGACTACGTCACAAATTTTAGTCGTGCAATCAACTTTGGTGTTTATGGTGTCGATTTAGGTTATATCAATATCTATCAGCAAACACAAGATGCAGCAAGCTATTTTGCTGTTCTTAAAATTTTATCTTTAGATCTTGGAATCTACAAAGTTCTCAATCAGGAAACGGTTAATCGAATTGAAACTAACATTGACAACCGAGATTCGTTGATGGTAATCGTATCTGAGACGTATAGAAATGTTGATAAATTTCTAAAAAACAATAAACGCGAGGATACCGGAGCTCTTATACTTGCTGGGGGATGGATCGAATCGGTATATGTTCTTACACAAGAAATGAAAAACAATCCGCATCCCGACTTGATGCAAAGAATTGCTGAACAAAAAAGACCTTTGGAAAATCTAATTAAGTTATTGGTTCCATATGCAGAAAATAGTGAAAACTATAAATTCTTAATCGAGAACTTAATTGATTTAGCCTATACATTTGATGAAATTATTGAAGAATATGAATATATCCCTTCGATTGATTTCCCCAAAAAGAAACTCACCATTGTCAATAGCAAGTCCAAACTAATTATCACTCCTAAATTGACTTCTGTTATTACAGAAAAGATTGATAAGCTACACAAGTTTATCACACAATAACAGTTAAAGACTAAGCAACCCGACAAGACGCAATTACGGCTTCATCCAACTTAATTCAAAAAAAATGAAAACATTATACTTTTTTATTCTTATAACCATCTCAACAACATTCAGCAGTCTGGCACAAGACAATACATTAATGGTAGAATGCAGCAAGTATCTTCAATCAAATTATGTTTCTGATGGTCAAGAATACAAAGCCGATTTAAATTCTGGAGAATCAGCTGAATTTCATACAACCTTCTATTCAGGTAACCATTATAGAGTTGCTGGTGTTAGCAATCAGGAAGATAGTCAACTTATATTCTCAGTTTACGATCAGGAGAATCATCTCTTATTCACCAATAAAAAATTTGGATCAACCCCATATTGGGATTTTGAATTTGCAAGCACTCTAAATTGTACGATAAAAGCTCAATACATTTCTAAGACTCAAAAACCGGGTTCAATACTATTGCTAATCGGTTTCCAGCAGTAATATCCCCAAGCACGATCCAAAAATTCCTCTTAATTCATGAGCGAAAGAATTCTAAAAGCCCTAATGCAATTATTCGCGATCATTGCGCACCCTGAAGGTGCAGGTGAAAAGCGACGCGCAATGGTTGTCAAATATCTGTACCGCCAACTAGATCAGGATTCCGCTCAGGAATATCTGAACCTATACAACACTTATTATCAAGATACTGTTGACAGAAACAACAGGCGATCAAAAAGAAAGCAAGTCATCTCGTCTCGCTCAGTCCGGGTACTTCGGATTTGCAGCGAAATGAATAAAGAACTTGTCGCCAGACAGAAAATCATTATCCTTATTCAATTACTTGAATTCCTTATGGAAAGTGATGAAATTACAGATGGTGAAAAGGAATTCGTCGAAACGGTTGCAGACACCTTTAATTTGCCTATCGATGGCTATATCAGGCTGCAAGACTTTATGCTCTCAGACTTTGACAAAATCAAAGAATCTGATCGGCTTTTGACAATTAACAACAAAAAGGAACATAAGGGAGAAGGCGAACATATCTATTCTGAAGGAATATCCGGAGAAATTAAAATTCTCCGACTTGTTAGAATCGACATGTTTGTAATACGTTTCCAAGGTCTTAAAGAGCTATACATGAATGGGCTTGCTTTAAAACCAGAACGTGTTCATATTCTGACTCAAGGTTCTTCTGTTCGCAACCCCAGGATCGAGCCCATTTATTTTAGCGATATCTTAAGCACATTCAACCGTGAAGCAATTAACGAGCGTGTTGTTTTCGAGGCTAAGGATATTGAATTTCGATATAAAGAAAATGATCAGGGTGTTCACCAACATTCGTTTAAGGAGGAATCCGGAAAAATGGTTGGAATTATGGGCTCAAGTGGTGCCGGTAAAACAACACTTCTGAATATCTTAAATGGATCATTATCCCCGCAGAAAGGGCAAGTCTTAATAAATGGTCATGATATATACAGTGATAAAGAATCCATAGAAGGGGTTATCGGGCATGTCTCTCAAGATGACCTTCTTATTGATTCACTGACTGTTTTTGAAAACCTCTATTTTAATGCAAAACTCTGTTTCGATAAGTATTCTTCTTTCAAACTCATCAGACTTGTTTATAAAGTTCTGAATGATTTAGGCCTATATGATGCACGAAATTTAAAAGTAGGAAATCCACTTGATAAAAAAATCAGTGGTGGCCAACGTAAACGATTAAACATTGCCCTTGAGCTAATTAGAGAACCTGCTGTTCTTTTTCTCGATGAGCCTACATCTGGCTTATCATCACGAGACTCATCTAAAATTATGGATCTCCTTAAAAACTTAGCTTTAAAAGGTAAGTTAATCTTTGTTGTTGTTCATCAACCCTCAAGCGAAACATTTAAGATGTTTGACCGTCTTCTCTTTCTTGATTTAGGCGGATATATGATTTTCAATGGCAACCCTCTTGATGCCATCACCTACTTTAAATCAGAAACACAACAAGCTAACCGTAGCGGTAACGAATGTGAAGTTTGTGGTAATATCGATGCCGACCAAATTTTCAATATGGTTGAATCTGAGGTGCTTGATGAGTACGGGATTCCAACACAAACCCGCAAAGTCAGACCAGAGCAATGGGATAAAAGATTCAAAGAGAGTGATATCGCCCAAAAACATATTGAAGATGCAACAGAATTACCTCCTATCAGTTTTAAAGTACCTAAACAGTTTAAACAATTTAGTGTATTTGTCAAACGAGATATCATATCGAAATTAGCTAATAAACAATACCTGCTTATAAATTTCTTCGAGACACCCCTTCTGGCATTTATCTTATCCTATATTATAAAATTCTATAATATCGATAAAGCCAATCAACTTGGATACACATTTAGCAATAACAGTAATATTCCTGTTTACCTTTTTATGTCGGTGATTGTTGCTTTATTTATAGGCTTGACTATAAGTGCAGAAGAAATTATTAAGGACCGAAAAATTCTAAAAAGAGAACGTTTTCTCAACTTAAGTCCGGCAAGTTATTTTTTATCAAAGGTTGTTATTCTTTTTTCAGTGTCAGCATTCCAAGCCTTTATATTTGTTATCATTGGCAACTCGATACTCGAGATAAAAGGCATGTATTTTACCTACTGGCTGGTTTTATTTAGCTCGTGGTGTTTTGCCAACATGCTAGGCTTAGTTATTTCTGATAGCTTTAAAACAGTCATAAACATCTATATTTTAATCCCATTTATACTAATTCCACAACTTATTTTAAGTGGTGTTATTGTTAAATTCGACAAGATCAACCCGAATATTTCTCATCCCAACAGAATACCTTGGTATGGTGAAATTATTACGGCCAGATGGGCTTATGAAGCATTAGCCGTTGAGCAATTTACAGCAAATGAATACGAAAAACATTTCTATCTATTTGACAAAATCATGAGCCAGGCTGATTATAAGAAAAACTATTGGCTGCCCATCCTAAAAAATAAACTTAGCGATTGTGAGAAAATCTTAAGAAAAGGAAATGTCGATGAAAAATACAACTCAAATCTGAGTTTGATTTATAATGAACTTAAAGCGCATTCACTTCCTATCGAGTTTAAAAAGCTTGATCTTTTAGATCGAAACCCAACGAACATGGTTCTTTTAAAAGAGGTCAAGATGTACCTTAACGACCTGAACCGTCATTACATCATGCTTTATAATGCTGCTAACAAGAAAAAAGACGAAGAGCTTCTTGCCTTACAAAGCAAATTCCCTGATAAAGAGAGTTTCGTTAATATGAAAAAGTCTTACGATAATGACAGATTAACCGAATTTGTAAAAAACAGCAATGATATAGAACGTATTGTCGAATATGAGGATCGATTGTATCAACGAATTGATCCGGTCTTCAGAGATGGCGGTAGTTCCTTTTTAAAAGCGCATTTTTATGCCCCCAGGAAAAAGATATTTAATCGGGAATTCGATACGTATTGGGTCAATATCACCATTATCTGGTTGATGACTATTTCCCTCTATTTCGTTTTGTATTTTGGATTATTTAAACGCTTTTTAAACTCGCTCGAACGTCGAATCGTTTTAAAACTAACCTAAACAAAAAAAATCCATTCAGTAATGAATGGATTTTTCTTTTTGTTCCAGAGTCCTATTTTTTCATAAGTGTTTCGGCCTTCAACAATTCTTCCGGCTTACCAAGATCCATCCACAAATCAGATGAATCGTGAAAGCCAGCTATTCTATGACTTTTTGCTAAACGCAAATACAAATCTATGACGGAAAAAACACCCTCCTCTTCAATCAGATCTAATAATTCTGATTCAATAATATGAATGCCTGAAAAACTATAAGCTTTAGAATTCAAATGACTGACATTCACTATTTTTTCTTCATGAGTCGCATCATTTTTCCATGCACACAACAAACCGTCATGATTAAAACACAGATACCTATCCGTTTTTTTATCAATTAAATTCAAAGTTGCCAATGCTTGATTCTGCTTGTGAGCCGATAAAAGATCTCCCAAATCTAAAGAACTCAGCACATCTACATTGTAAATTAAGATGGGAGCATTAGGAATAAATAAAGGCGCTGCCTTTTTAATTGCACCCCCGGTATCCAAGAGAAGGTCCCTCTCATCAGAAATTCGGATATCCAGACCAAAATTTTCATTCGATTCTAAAAAGTCCTCAATTTGATCGGCAAAATGGTGGACATTGATCACAATTCTGTCCACACCAAAATCTTTCATCTTTAAAATGCAATGCTCTAAAAGAGGTTTCCCATTGAGTTTAACCAAAGCTTTAGGGCAATTCTTAGTATAGTGTTGCAAGCGTGTACCAAGACCCGCAGCAAATATCATCGCATTAATCATGTTGTCTTTTTATTTCTTTTGCATCGCAAAGCTTTTTCACATTTTTAGCAACACGCGCACATTTTTTACAAACATACTTTGCACCACCTTTGCATAGCTTATCAGCATATTCTGTTTTCGATAATTTACAACGCTTCTTCCCCATTGCTACAAAGTCTTTACACTCCCTGGTTCAAGATGTTTAAGATCAATTTCAATATCGTATTTCCCCTCAATATATTTAGCCAGATATTCTGCTGCATACACCGATCTGTGTTGACCTCCAACGCAACCGAAACTAACTTCCATCTGTTTTGCATTCTGTTTTTTTGACCTTTCAATTGCAAAATCCACAGTATGACAAACCGATTTCAGAAATGCAGGCATGCCCGTCCCTTCGGTGAAGAATGAAGATAGAAACTCAGGCTTAAAATGATTTTCCTCAAAACGGTTATCATCAACAGGATCATCAATCATACGACAATCAAAAACAAAACCATTTGCCGAAAATCCTCTTCGATATGAAAAGCTCTGAATTGAGACCTTCAGCTTATCATCGTCAACAAGACCAACTGAATTTAAAAATTCTGATTCACACACCCTATTCAGTGCAGCTAATAACTCAGGAAGTTTAACAGAGAAATTTAAATGCGGCAACACTTCTCTTAAATCTCTTAAAGCATAAGGTATTGATTGTAGAAAATGCACTTTCTTCTCATAAAAGCCTCTAAAACCAAAAGCCCCCATAGCTTGCATCTTGCGTATCAAAACATAGCCATAATAATAGGTTTTAAACGCTTTTATATCCACTTGCTTATACGAACTCAATTCGTCCAGATAATAAGCTAAAAGTTCATCACGAACTGTCTGAGGAAAATCAGCCTTAGCATCGTATAAGAGCGATGCCAAATCGTATGGCAAGGCACCTTTTCGTCCTCCCTGATAATCGATAAATTTGGGCTCACCATCCTTTAACATGACATTTCTCGATTGAAAATCTCTATAAAGGAAATAGTCATCAGGGGCTTGCAACAAATAATCTGTGAACTTCAAATAATCATCCTCAAGCAATTGCTCATCAAAGGGCACTTTGGCCAGTTTCAGAAAATAATATTTAAAATAATTCAGATCCCACATCATAGATTGCTTATCAAAAGCAGCCCTTGGATAAGCCTTAGAATAATCTAAGCCCTTACCACCTTCTATCTGGAAACGAATTAATTCTTTAATTGTTTTTTTCAGGATAAGAATAAGTGAATCCGGGAAATGATCACCTTCACGCTCGTCCTGGATGTAATCGAAGAGCATGGTATCCCCAAAATCATCCTGCAAATAAATATCCTGAGAATCATCTACAGCCAAAATCGTTGGTACAGGTAAACCTTTCGATTTAAAATGACGACTAAAAGTAATAAAGGCATTATTTTCCTTTTTATCGGCATTATAAACGCCCATCACTGTCTCTTTCTCCCCAATTAAGCGAATATACTGACGGTAGGAACCCGATGGAGGAATCAGTTCGGTTCTCACAAGCTGATCACCCCTAGATTCTTCAAAAAGATTGACGATACTTTGTTCTATATTTTTCTTCATAAAGGATAATATTTTTTTATCGAAGCATATAGATTAAAACAGTTTATAAAAATGCTTTTCATCTTTCTCCAAGGTAAACGTACCCCAAAATTTATTGTGTAAATGTACACAAAACAGCCAAAATAGTAAAACCGTTGAGTACCACTATTTATATGATATAATACAGGACTTATGCATTTAAAACACGTTCACTATTCTCTTTAGGATAAAACACTATTATATCACTTTGTTTTTTGAATTAAATCAGCATACACATTATCAATATCGTCTAATATTGACTTGTCACATTAACTATAAACACCTCAACCATGAAGTAGACTGTCTAATTATAGCTCCTGGTAAAATAGTTTTCAAAAAAAAAATGATCTTTTATATTGATCGTTATTTTTTATCATTTCATTTGCATAATATTTTTAAAACAATAGAATTCGACGGCCTTAATTAAACCTAAATAACTATATACACATATACTTAAACTACTTGAAACTTAAAATAATTATGAAACAAATCATTTTTATAAGCCTGCTTATTGCAGTGTTATTTTCTGCCTGTAAAAAGAAAAATGAATATTCTGACCAAAAAGAAATTACCAGTTTTACCTTTGAAGAACTTACCCCTAATGTAGCTGCCACTATTAACGAAACAGACGGCACTATAACAGCTGAACTTCCTTTTGGTACAAATATAAAGACACTAATACCTACTATCATCATTTCTACCAGAGCAAAGGTAAGCCCAGCAAGCAATGTAGCAACTGACTTTACAAAACCTGTTAACTATACAGTTACGGCAGAAGATGGCACAACAAAAACTTATGTGTTTACGGTAACATTAGGTGCAAATGATGAGAAAACAATTTCGTCTTTTACCTTCGAAGAACTTAGTCCTATTGTAAGTGCCACCATAAATGAAACGAATGCCACCATAAGTGCAAAAGTACCTTTTGATACAGATGTAACAACATTAACTCCCACCATCATCATTTCTGCAAATGCAACAATAAACCCAGAAAGTAACACCGCAAAAGATTTCACAAAACCTGTTACCTATACGCTTACAGCAGAAGATGGCACAACAAAAACCTATATCGTTACGGTAATATTAGGTGCAAATGATGAAAAGGCAATCTCATCTTTTATCTTCGAGGGACTTAATCCTAAAGTAAGTGCCACCATTGATGAAACAGGCAGCACCATAACAGCAAAAGTACCTATGGGTACAAATTTAACATTAACGCCCATTATTGCAATTTCTGAAAATGCAACAATAAGCCCAGCAAGTGGCACAGCAATAGACTTCACAAAACCTGTTAATTATACCGTTACAGCAGAAGATGGCACAACAAAAACCTATGTAATTAATGTTATTGAGACTATTCCTTTCATCTCTGTATGGAAGACCACAAAAGCAAACGAAGAAATAGAACTGCCATTAGTTGATGATGGAGTTTATGACTTTACAGTAAACTGGGGAGATGGTCGTTCAGATTATATTACTGACTGGAATGCTTCAGAGAAATCACATAGCTATATTAAGGTAGGAGAATATACAGTTAGCATAACAGGACAAATAGAAGGATTTAGTTTTTATGATTCTGGGATAAATGGAACACCTAATGCTATTATTGATATTACTCAGTGGGGTGAAGAATTTAGATTTGGTAACAAGGGAGCTTATTTCAAAGACTGTTTTAACCTAACAGGCTTTAGTGCAACTAACACTCCCAACCTAGAGGGAACTTTAAATATGTCTTATATGTTTTTTTATGCAAAAAAATTTAACGGAGACATTAGCAATTGGGATGTGTCAAATATTACAGATATGAATTGGATGTTTTATCAGGCAGATGCATTTAACAAGGATATTAGCAATTGGGATGTATCAAATGTTACAGATATGAGTGTAATGTTTGCATATACATCAGCATTTAACCAAGACATTAGCAATTGGGATGTGTCCGCTGTTACAGATATGAGTTATATGTTTTCTAAAGCAAGTGTATTTAATCAAGACCTTAGCAATTGGAATGTATCAGCCGTTATAGATATGCAAGGTATGTTCTCTGAGGCAAGTGCATTCAACAAAGATCTCAGCAGTTGGGATGTGTCAACAGTTACCAATATGTATAGAATGTTTATGAAAGCAAGTGCATTTAACCAGGATATTAGCAATTGGGATGTGGCAGGTGTTACAGATATGTCTGCAATGTTTTCATATGCAACGATATTTAACCAAGACATTAGCAATTGGGATGTATCAGCTGTTACAACCATGGAATCAATGTTTTCTGGGGCAAGTGTGTTTAACCAAAACCTTAACGAATGGAATATATCAGCTGTGACAAACACAAGTTTTATGTTTATAGACGCAAGTGCATTTAACGGAGATATTAGCAGTTGGGATGTGTCAGCTATTAAAAGTATGTCTTATATGTTTTATGAGGCAAGTGCATTTAACCAAGACCTTAGCAGTTGGGACGTTTCACAGGTAACAAATAGTGATCATTTCGATGTTGGAGCAAGTGCTTGGACAAACTCAGCTTGGAAACCAAACTTTCCATAATTAGGAGAACGCAAATATAAATTGTTAATATCTTAACTCAATTAAAATTCAAGTATTCCATAACAATCTCGTAAAACTTAACACATAGTAATTAATAAATAATAAAATTCAACGGCCTTAATTAAACCTATAGAACTACATATACTTAAACTACTTGAAACTTAAAATAATTATGAAACAGATCATTTTTATAAGCCTGCTTATTGCAGTGTTATTTTCTGCCTGTGAAAAGGATACCGACTATTCTAACCAAAAAGAAATTATCAGTTTTATCTTTGAAGAACTTACCCCTAAAGTAACTGCCACCATTGACGAAACAGATGGTACTATTAGCAGAACTTCCTTTTGGCACAAATATAAAGGCATTAACACCTACTATCATCATTTCTGCCGGAGCATAGGTAAGCCCAGCAAGCAATGTAGCTACAGACTTTACAAAACCTGTTAGCTATACAGTTACGGCAGAAGATGGCATAACAAAAACTTATGTGCTTACGGTAACTGTAGTCAAAATAATCTCTTCTTTTGTCTTTGAAGGGCTAAACTAGGAAGTTTGATTCTTTTAATCCCTAATTTGATACTCTAAGCATGAAAATTAGAATTCTCAATTATAATTTACTTATTATGAACATCCTCTTTGCTAAATGGACTTTGCCCAGTTGCGTTACAGGTACCTATAGGGTATTCTTAAAAATACGAGCTTCCTTATCGTTATTAAATAAGCTATTTGTTACAAAAAGAAGTAACACAAGAGAACTTCGATAAGCAGAGCCGGCAACATATTTAGAACACGAATTCTTTTAATATCAAGAATTGTAACTCCCAAACCCAATATTAAAATCCCGCCAATTCCTGTCAATTCAGTAATAATGGCATCCGGGATGATATTACCAAAAAATATTGCCAACAGGGTTAGTGCTGCCTGATAAATAAACAAGGGGACAGATGAAAACATAACTCCAATGCCAAAGGCTGCCGTTAAAGCAATAGCCGAAAATCCATCCATAATAGACTTCGTAAATAAGAGATTGGCTCCTTTCCCCATTCCCTCTTCGAAACAGCCTAAAATGGACATACTTCCCATGCAAAACAAGAGAAAAGCAGTAATCATTCCTGTAGTAAAGGACGCGTCATCTCCCTTACCAAGCTTATGCTTAATTTTATCACTTAACTTCTCAGTGCCTTTTTCAATATTGATCCATTCGCCAAGCAAAGATCCGGTGACCAAACTAAAGATCATGATCAGCATATTATTGGCCTTAAAAGCCATAACCAAACCTAAACTGATTGTAAACAAACCTATGGCTTGAAAAACAATCTCGAAAAGCCGCTTGGGAATTCGAGAACGAAAGGTCATACCAATAGCACTTCCAAGAATTACAGCTCCTACATTAACAAGGGTTCCAATCATCCTAACAGATTATTGATTAATTCTCATTGGGTAAAAATGAATATTTATGCGAATAGTTTAGCATTTGCTCAGCAAAATCCATAGGATAACTGACCTCGACATCTACAATTATTCCTTCTTTGTAAACAGGATGATATTCTGGATTAATAAAACCCGCATAAGCAGCTAGATTCAGTTTATCAAATCGCTCTTTAACTTCCTTATGAATGGGCTCATCAACTTTTACGGCATAATTCTCAACCAATAATTTACCCGTTTCAAAGTCACCTTCTGATTTGATTCGCTGCACTTCGCTTAATAATTCACCAAAGAGAGCTCTTAACTTCTCGTAGTCACGAATTACAAAATAGGTTTTACCCTCTTTTTCCAGCTTCTCTATCACATTATCTTCTGCGCCTTTTTCAAAAACCCACTTGGCAATGAGTTGACGATTTCTCATATGTGATTCTTCAATCTCTTTGCCCAACTCGATACGGGTAAGTTGAGTCAGTAAACCATTACGAATATAGCCATCATACTCAGCTTTGCCCACTTCTAAATTAGGGATCAAACCAATTTCAATCAACTTTTCGTCCATGATATAGTACAAGGCAAATAAATCAGCTCGTGCTTCTTCAAGAGTAGAATGGTAATTTTTCAATGCGTCCATCCCCACACCAGGGAGAAGTTGTCCTGAGCCATGACCTAAACATTCATGTAAATCGGTATGCAAATTTCCACCTAAATGGCCAAATTCCTTCGAGCGAGCAATCTCTTCTTCACTATAGGCAAACTCTTCGAGCATTCCGCCCTTCAAAGAAGCTTGATGATATGCATGAGTAATATTATCAATCGTCACCGACTTGCTGCCGTGTTCCTTACGAATCCACTCGGCATTTGGCAAATTAATGCCAATTGGTGTAGCTGGATGACAATCTCCACCAAGCATCGCAACCGTTATCACCTTAGCACTAACACCTTTCACGACCTCTTTCTTAAAACGTGAATCGACGGGAGAATGATCCTCAAACCATTGTGCATTTTCAGAAATAATTTTTGTCCGCTTGCTTCCTTCCAAATCCTCAAAGTTAACCACTGACTCCCAGCTTCCTTTTATAGCAAGAGCATCACCGTAAACTTCAATAAAACCATTTACCACATCTACATGCGCATCTAAATCCTTTACCCAAAGAATTGAATAATCATCAAAGGTTTTTAAATCACCTGTTTGGTAGAATTCAATCAGTTTGGTTAAGGCTTGTTTTTGCAGCTCACTATCGGCAATTGGTAAAGCTTTCTCTAACCAAAATACAATCTCTTCAATTGCCTCGGTGTACATGCCACCAACTTTCCAAACCTTTTCTTTTATCTCTCCATTTTCCTTTACCAGTTTTGAATTTAAACCAGCTGAAATAGGACGATCAACATCCCCTTTATCAAACTGCTTATAGAACGCTTCAACCTCTTTTTGAGAAACAGATTCGTAGTAGTTATTAGCCGAACTCTCAATCAAATCCTTTTCAGGATTAAGAACCACTCTTTTTGCCTCTGAATTTTCATCAAAAATGACCTCGCTCAATCGGGTAAGCAAATCAATTTCATCTTGGTTTGCCTTCAATGGAAGCAGTTCATAGTTCGAATTGGCAATTAGTTCACCGAAGTATTCCTCTGTAAACTCAGGCATAATTTTATCCATGGAATAATGGTGATGTATCCCATTCGAGAACCAAACGCGCTTGATATAAACCTCAAACTTTTTAAATTCCTCACAGTCTCTATCTCCATCATAAGACAAAAAAATAGCTTCTAAAGTTCTTCGGATTAACAGATTGTATTTGTTATTCTGATCAAACAAAATATCTCGCCCACAATGAGCCGCTTCTGATAAATAATAGATCAACTCTTTCTGTTGTAGAGTCAAATCTTCGAAACCCGGCACCTGATATCTTAATATTTTAACATCAGCAAATTGTTCCGTTTGATATATAAATTCTTCTGTCATAATTATTGATATTGATTGTTAGCTATTCTAACGAAAATATGCTCCCAGCTTAAGGTATTTATGTCTTAATAGAATCAATTCAGATTCTTCATGTCATATTCTTCAACTAAATTCCAAATGCCATTATTTAATTCCAGGGCATCGTATGAAAAATCAGGACCGTAATATTCAAATTGATTAATATAGCGTGGCTCCGAAGGAGAGAGATGATCAAAAACAATACAATTAGCCCTCTCATGATATTTCAACTGCATTTGTGCCTGCTTAGAATATTCAAAAATCACACGAGACAGACGTTTCCCTCTCCAATTTATGACCGGAAAACCAAACTCAGGATCTCCCGTTTTTGAGAAGCCCAAGGTTTCAATAACTTTTTTACTTGTCCTGTCTTTATTTCCATCCCAACCGAGTAATAAATACATGCTTTTCTTGTTGTATTTAAAAGGCACGATTTGATAATACAAAGCCCCCAACCACTGATCTGATGAAAGCTTAGTCACCATACTTTCTTCAACCTTCAGATTTTGTTGCAGCTCAAACAGTCGATTTTTTCGGCCATCCTTTTTCAGGCAAAGTGCAAAATATCTGTATTCACCATTCACCAGCGTATAATTCCACGAAAAGATTCTCACTTGCTCATCCGGCGAAGTCACCTTCCCAAGATTATTAATCAGATTAAACGGATAATTAAAACTACCTTTCTTTCTCAGGACAGCCTTTAAATCGCCCATGATCTTTTGAGATATGCTCAACTTGACAGAATCATCAGACGCAATTTTCAACGCTTCAAATTGTATATTAAGATCCTGTTCACACTCGATAAATTTCGATTGTGCATTTAATCTCAGCAGCGTAAAAGTGAGTATAAAGACAATAAAAAATCGTTTCAAAATCATCATTTAAATCTTTACAGCATCCATCGCTTTTATAAGAAGTTTACAAGCTTCATTAATCTCCTCATCAGTAATCACCAAAGGTGGTGCAATGCGAAAAGCGCCTGGGTAGAATAAGAAAGGATCCATAACAATACCTAATTCATAGGCTTGCTTCATTATTTCAAGCATAATCTCCTGATTCTCCACATTTACAGCTATAAAAAGCCCCTTGTTTCGGAATCCCTTGATTAAAGGATGATCTTTTAAAAGAGAAATAAAAAGTTCACCTTTTCTATTGACATCTTCAATTATTTTATCTTCCAGCAACACTTCGAGTCCAGCCAAAGCAGCAGCACATGAAACCGGATGACCTCCAAAAGTAGTGATATGTCCCAGCATAGGATTAGACTTGAAACTGTCCAATATTCCTTTTTCAGATATAAACGCCCCAATTGGCATTCCCGCTCCCATTGCTTTAGCAAGCGTTAAAATATCGGGGATTACATTAAAATGCTCAAAGGCAAATAACTTTCCTGTACGTCCGAAGCCCATCTGTACTTCATCAAAAATCAAAAGTGCCCCAGTTTCATCACAACGCTTGCGTAGGGTATCCAAAAATTCCTGAGACGGAATAATAAAGCCTGCTTCTGACTGAATCGGCTCCAATATCACACAAGCCGTTTTATTGGTGATCTTTTGAAGATCCTCAATATTGTCAAACTCAATCTGGCGAACATCAGGTAAAAGTGGGCGATATGCATTTTTCATTTCTTCATCTCCCAACACACTTAATGCGCCATGTGTACTCCCATGATAAGCATTATTGAAATGAATAATTTCACTTCTTCCCGTATATCGTTTGGCCAATTTAATTGCGCCTTCGTTGGCTTCACTCCCCGAATTCACAAAATAAACCGAATTTAATTTGTCCGGTAAATTATCAACTAGAAGTTTAGCCAACTTAACCTGCGGTGTTTCAATAAACTCACCATAAACCATCAGGTGCATATATTTATCCACCTGATCTTTAACGGCCTGTCTCACACGCGGATGACCATGACCTAAATTACTTACCGATACACCAGATACCAGGTCGAGGTATTTTTTCCCTTCAGGGGTATACATATATATTCCTTCTGCTCTTTCAATTTCGAGTGAAATTGGATAATCAGAGGTCGTTGCAACATGTTGCAAAAATAATTGTCGATTGGAAATCATAAACTAAAATTTGATAGACTACAAAAATCTTAAAAATTCCGGCCAAAAGAAAACGATATGCTTAAAATTATCCGCATTCCCCCAAAATCGAATTTTGAAATTTATTGATACTAAAAAAGGGTTTGCAGTCGCAAACCCTTTACTATACGATTCAAATAACTCTTATCGAGTCATCAGATTGATATCACCCATTAATTTCTCGCGGTACGATTTTCCAATAGGAATCGACTTGGAGCCACCATCAGTTGTAATTACCACTGAATTATCTTCAATCATCTCAATCTTCTTAAGATTTACAACGTATGAACGGTGAATTCTTGAGAATAAATGTGAAGGCATTTTGTCTTCAATAGCTTTCATTGTAAAGTGGATGGTATACTTATCTGTAAAAGTATTAACAACCACATAGTTTTCAAGTGCTTCAACCCAAAGAATATCATCATAATGCAGTCTTACAAGAGTTGAATTACTCTTAATAAAGATCTCATTATTTTCTGGAGTAAATACTGTACTTCCATTTTTATCTGCACGAGCGTTCACCTTGTTTACTGCCTTGAAAAAACGACTGTATGAAATTGGCTTTAATAAATAATCTGATACATCATACTCAAATGCCTCTAATGCATATTGCTCCTTAGATGAAATAATTATTACCTGAGGTGTTGTATTTAAACTATTCAAAAACTCCATTCCAGACATTTCAGGCATCTCAACATCAAGAAAAATCAAATCTATAGGATCATTTTTCTTAATATCATTAATAGCCTCAATTGCACTTGGGTAAGAAGCAATAAGTGTCAGATAATCTGTTCTTTCAATATAACTCTCAACAACTTTTCTTGAAAGTTTATCGTCATCAATTACAACACAATTCATATGATTAAATTTATTATATCAATTTTAAAATAAAAACTTAAGAGTTTACGAACCATTAAATTTCCGTGACCAAATTTAATAATCTTTTCGTGAATGACGAAAAAAAATTCATTCTCTCTAGATAAACTTAACCAAATAATGTGAGAAAGTAAACAAATCAATTCATTTTATTGCGATTTGATTGATTTTTTAAAACGATCGATCATTTTTTGACCACTCTTAAGTGATCTTTTATACCACTCGAGCTTTAAATCAAGTTTTTCTTCATCAGATAGTTGCCAACTGATATCAGAACGGCGTAATGCTGAAGCTAAATGATTTAACACAAGAGAAGCCGATACAGATATATTAAAACTCTCCGTAAAACCATACATAGGGATTTTAACAAACTCATCAGCATTGTCCATCACAACATCAGATAAACCCGTCAGTTCAGTTCCAAAAAAGAAAGCGGCCTTCCCCTTGGTAAGATCAAAATCGGGCAGTAAAACATCATTGGTATGTGGTGTTGTCGCAACAATTCGATAGCCCTCACTCCTCAAATGATTAATCGCATCAAGCGTATTTTCATCTTTGGAATTATATCTTTTCAAATCAATCCATTTTGAAGACCCCATTACAACCTTAGGATTGAGCTCATACTGATTTGAGTTTTCAATAACATGTAAATCCTGCACCCCGAAACAATCACAAGATCTCATGACAGCACTTGCATTTTGAGGCTGAAATATATTTTCAAGAACAACCGTAATATAGCGGGTTCTGTCATTTACATTTTTGTCAATCAATTCAATTCGGTCTTCATTCATTACCGTTTCCAAAAATTGAATCAATTCTTGCTTTTGCTTAAAATTCATATGGCCTTAAAATTAAGAATAGCGATAATCAAAACTATCGCTATTCTAAATTTAGGTTAATTTCTAACCAAAATCATATAAAAAAAGGAGGTTAAAAGATAACCTCCTCTAAATTTCTTATTCTTAAATTATTGAATTGTGTCAACAAGCTCAGAACCTGCCTTAAATTTAATAACTTTTTTAGCTGGAATATCAATTGGCTTACCAGTTTGAGGGTTTCTTCCAGTTCTAGCTTCACGAGTTGAAACAGAGAATGAACCAAATCCGATAAGAGCTACTCTATCTTCACCTTTAAGAGCTTCAGAAGTAGTTTCGATAAAAGCATCAAGAGCTTTTTTTGCATCAGCTTTAGTTAAACCGGCTTTGTTAGCCATTGCTTCAATTAATTGAGCCTTGTTCATAATTTATAAGTTTTTTGGGTTAATAAAAATGTTTTTTTATCTGAATCACACACAAATATAACGGTTTTCTTAAGCTTTGCAAATTTCGAAGCATAAAAATTCGTTTTTTTATGATTTTAAAGTGTCAACATAATAAACCTCCACTCCCCCTATTTTCACTGGATTACAGACTAAATCGACGCATATCTTTCATCAAGTTCTTTACTCTAGTTAAACTTCAAGCTACCAATAAAGTCATTCACGACTGTACCTGAACATACACAACCGGCTCATAACCAATACAAAACAACAAATACTATTAAAAAGACCCGATTAAATTTAGACTTGCCTTATTCGATATGAGAGCAAAAAGCAGCTAAAATCGACAATCACAGTTTTTTGTTTAAACCAAGTAGCAAATCGTGTATACTCCTACAATAAGTCACCTCACCATTTTTATGAATCTCCCATTCCATTTTATCTTCCTTGAGATGAATGGAACAATCACCAGTTTTTTCACAAGTAACCTGATAACCTTCACGGGATAAAGCTCGCTGAGTCCAAAACCCCATAACGTCATTTCCGATCAACTGAACTGTTTGTTTTTTCTGGTAGTTCATTATAAAATTACCCGATTTTCTATCAAAATTAAATGACTTGTTTTTAAAGGTTTGTTCAATACTCCCAGAAAGAACTAAATCCTCAGGTGCCCCGATTTTCAAATCACTATTCTTAGACATCAACCAAATAATATCTGCGGCCTGAAGGGCCAGGTCAAGTTCATGGGTGGATAATAGTATTGCCTTATCCGTTTCTTTTGCCAGATTTCTTAAAAGCCTCATAATCTCAACCCGATTAGGCAGGTCGAGATGCGCAGTGGGTTCATCTAACATGATCAGTGGCGTATCCTGAGCTAAGGCCTTCGCAATCATCACCCGTTGGCGTTCCCCATCACTTAGCTGATTAATAAACTTATTGGCATAGGACCACAAGCCGACTTGCTCTAAAGCCCACTTTATCATCGATTCGTCTTTTTCAGACAGTCGCCCCATCCATGACGTATACGGATGTCGACCTAAAGACACAATATGGTATACAGAAAGATTACCAACTTGAAGACGTTCGGTTAAGACAATACTTAGCAAACGTGCAATCTCACCAAAATTACGTTCCCGAATAGGCACTCCCTCAACCAGCGTTTTTCCTTTCAAAGGAGCTTGTAAACCTGCTATGGTACGCATCAGAGTCGATTTCCCAGATCCATTAGGTCCCAAAAGACACACCAACTCCCCCCTTCGAATTGTCAAATTAAGATCAGACAAAAGACATAAATCCTCGCTTCTCTTTTGCTTATATCCTATCGATAAGCCATCGGTTTCCAATATGTCTTTAAAGTAATTATCAGTCACGGTCATTAAAATTTCTCAATACACAATTCAAAAACTGAATCTTCATTTTAAACTAATCTTCTAAGAAAAAGACGCTTTAACACTTCTGCTTCTCAAGATTACCCATATCACGACAGGACCTCCAAAAATTGCAGTCACCGAATTTATGGGCAAGGTCGTTTGATTTCCTGGAACTTGAGATAGGATATCACAAATCAACATCAAAACAGCACCTATGAGAACTACTGCTGGCAACAGAACCTTATGACTAGCCGTACCAAAAATAGCTCTCGCCATATGAGGAACAGCCACACCAATAAATGCTATTGGTCCCGTAAATGCCGTTAAAGTCCCAGCAACCAGAGCTGTGCTAATAATCACCCAAATTCGGGTTCTGTTTACCGAAATTCCAACACCCCGGGCATAATTCTCACCTAGCAGCAAAGCATCGAGAGGTTTTATAAGAATAAAAGACATCAACAAACCAATAATAACGACAGGTGCCATCAAATGCATCTCATTCCACGTCACACCACTAAGACTACCAAAAGTCCATACAATAAAACTTTGAAGCTGTTCGGGATCACTAAAATATTGTAATATATTAACGACTGCACCAGTAATGCTCCCAAACATGATCCCAATAATCAAGAGAGAAACACTATCGGAAATTCGGATTGAAGCCATTCCAATAATTATAAAAATGATAGAAGCTCCTGCAATAGCAGATACCACTAAAGCCCAACTTCCAAGAAAACCATAAATGGCGCCAAAAACACCTGGAAGTAAAGCCGAAGCCATTACCATTAAAGCAACCCCCAAGCTTGCACCAGAGCTAATACCTAAAACGTAAGGTCCGGCTAAAGGATTTCGAAATAAAGTTTGCATCATCAAACCCGAAACAGACAATCCCGCACCGACAAGAATTGCAGTGATTGCTTTGGGTAACCTGAAATTTAGTATTATATAATTCCATGAGGTTTTCACATCTTCCCCTGTAAGAATTGCTATAATTTTATCGGAAGGTATACTCACACTTCCCAATACAAGATCGACAACCAAAAAGACAGCTATCAAAACGATGAGGCCTACCAATAGAAATATTTTAGTCTTATTCTGCATTTCTTAATTCAATTATCTTTTCTTTCTAAAATGAACAATTCTCCTAATTCAATTTTTGGTAAAAATACAGCTCATAATCAGGAAACAACTCCGGATGCAAAATCTTAGCAACATCTTTAAGCATCAGATCCGGACGTATTACACCCGATTCAAAATAATCATTAGCTCCTTTTGCATTCTTACGCTTTGTCATAGAATAAACCTGACCATCCTTATAAGCCTGAAATAAAGTATAACGTTCATCTAAATCGGCCATCTCCTTCAAACTTCGACACTGAGCTGGTCCAAACCAAATTTTAGCCCCGGATTGTTTCTCTAAAACCACCTCGAAACTTAAGGGGATACTCCCTTGAGAGGAATCTGAAAACCAGCAATAGTCTCCTTTTGCATCTCGCAACAACTGAGCTAAATAACTTTGTCCTCCAGGCATATACCAAACGCCCTTGAAATGATATCCGGAAATAACTCCCGGCCTATTTGTCACGTGACTAATTTCCGATTTGATACTCAAGTATCGCTCCTCAAGTGTAGTAAAGAGTTTATCTGCCTTTTGCTCCTCATTAAAAAAAGCTGCTATAAACTTAGCCCACTCTGCTCGAGCTAGAAGGCTACTTTCCATCCACTCAATATTAAAAGCCACGGGCAAACCCGCATCTATCAATTTGGCTTCGTCATTTGAGATTTTCATATAGCCTGATACCATAACAAGTTCAGGCGAAATATCGACAAGTTTTTCAAAATCGAAAGCCATCCCCTGGCCGGATCCCGCACCAACAACCTCTCCTTTCTCGATTCGCTTATTTAAATCGTCACTATAGATTCTATCAGGCATGGATACAGCGACTACCTTATCAAGCACTCCAAGAAAATTCAAAATTCCAATTTGAGTATTCGACAGTGAAGCAATACTCCTAATTGGAACTTCAATAACCTGTCCATCGGATGGCAAACTCAGCTTTTGTTTTTTACCTCTGGGAATTAAATAATATTTCTGAAAAATCTCACCCTTATTCCAGGGATTCAGAACAGACAATTCTTTGTATCCATTATGCCGCTCGATTTTAAACCCCTTGGCATACTTGATTTTTGAAATAAATTGGAATGATGAATCAACCGAAACAGATTGATTTTCAGTTTTAGATTCGGTTTTCTTACTTGAAAACTGAACACAAGAGGTGACCAGAAATACACTAAATGCTATAGCTAGCATCATTAATTGACGAATACCCATTACATAAAATTAGAATGGGAAGCAGAAAAGAAGACATAACTTCTCAGTTATGATCTCGTTACTCAACTCCCGAAGTTACGAATAAAAATAAATTGAGGCAGGTCTTCTGGCTTATCCATTCAAACCCCTTCCCATTTCCTCAAATCAACTGAGATTGAAATAGTGGTTATATTGTTTGAACATACAATTCGAAAAATCGAACAGGACTTACAGCTGCGGGAACAGCTCCGGCTTTAAACCGGATTCCCTTTTAATTCCTTGCATAAGGAAACCTATTTGCTGCAAAGCTATGCAATATTTATAAAAAATAAGCAAGCCAACCTTTTTCCTTATCAAAATTGAATAGAAAAAGAGGCTATTGACAAACAATAACCTCTTCTTCGTTAGACATCTCCTTCCTTATCGGTATCTTCTTCAAGAGAGCTCTCTTTTTTCTTTCGTCCGGAATCCTTTAGAGATTTATCTATAATCCATTCAATTTGCCCATTGACACTTCGAAATTCATCAGACGCCCACTTCTCCAACTTTTTATAGATTTCCGGATTTAATCGCAAAACAAAGGATTTCTTTTTCGTCATATTCTTAAATTATTGATACAAACTACCTGTATTCAAAACAGGTGTTGCATCCTTATCAGAACAAAGCACAACCATCAAGCTACTTACCATAGTTGCTTTCTTATCTTCGTCCAATTCAATTACATCTTTTTCTTTAAGTTGCTCAAGAGCCATTTCAACCATACTGACGGCACCTTCAACAATTTTAAATCGGGCAGCAACAACTGCTGTGGCCTGCTGACGACGCAACATCGCTCCTGCAATTTCCGAAGCATATGCCAGATAGTTGATTCTAGCTTCCATCACTTCAATTCCTGCAATTTCAAGCCTTTCAGAAAGCTCTCTTTCAAGCAATTCACTCACCTCATTACCACCTGAACGCAAAGTGATCTCAGCCTGCTCATCTTCAAAATTATCATAAGGATAAGATCCGGCCATTCCTCTGATAGCAGCCTCGGATTGAATCGCAACAAAATTTGAATAATCATTGACATCAAAAGTTGCCTTAAACGTATCCCTCACACGCCATACCAAAACAACACCAATCATAATTGGATTACCAATTTTATCATTGACCTTAATCGGATCACTATCAAGATTTCGCGCTCTCAAAGATACTTTTCTCTTTGAAAAAAATGGGTTTACCCAGAAAAAACCATTTGCTTTTACAGTGCCTTTATATTCTCCAAACAAGATTAAAACAACAGACTGATTCGGATTAACAATCACAAAGCCCGGTATCATAAAAATTGCAGCCAAAATGGCAATCACAAAAGCCGGATGATGAATAACTGCCAATCCAAAAACCCCAGCTAAAATTAAAATCAGGACTGAAAAAATCATAAAGTAGCCTGAAATTGGTGAAAAACTCTTCTCTTGTTTCATAATTATATGCTTTTGATATTATTTTGATATTAAACCTAAAGAATTTATTTTAATTAAACAAGTCTTCGTTTTCGAAGAGTCTAAAAAACTAGTCTTTAAACATTAAAGATCAAATTTAATTATCAATAAAACTTATGCATGTAATACTCAAGTTATGTTCAAATACCACAGGCAAACTCGTCATAAAAATCGAATAGTTTTAATAATTTATTACACTTAGCACAAGTCATATTTTTGTTAAGTTAAAAACAACAAACTTCTTATTTAAATCAATTCGACTTGCTTTTAACAAAGAACTTGTCATCCAGACACTTAGATATATCACTACTCATAACACATTGATAATCAGCAAATGAAAATAATTTGATTTTTTTTTATTCTCTAACAGCTGATGTTTCAAGGGCTAAATCTTCTTTTTTAAAAGTCAAGTTTAAATTCATTTTTTTTACAGATTTTTTTTATCCAAATTTGCATGACCCAACAAAATCTAACCATTAAAACGACTTAAAATTCTGAACAAGAAATGAACAATAATCACTTCCAAATCTGGGAAAATTGCTTAACTGTAATTAAGGATAATGTTTCGCCAATTAGTTTTAGTACTTGGTTTCAACCGATTGTACCATTAAAATTGGAGAACGAAATTCTTACTTTACAGGTACCTAGCCATTTCTTCTACGAGTATCTGGAAGAGAAGTATATTGATCTACTTAGAAAGACTTTAAGAAAAGAACTTGGACCTAATGCTAAGTTAGAATACAACGTGGTGATGGAGAATAATCACATGGCAAATGTGAAACCTCTGTCGGTTGTTGTGCCTGGGAATAATCCGGCAAATACAAAAAACCGCCCCGTAAAAAATCCTTTCTCACAAGAGGAACCTAGCATCAAGAATCCTTTCGTTATTCCTGGTATCAAAAAATTACAAATTGATTCTCAGCTTAACCCTGATTATACTTTTGCTAATTTTATTGAAGGTGACTGCAACCGTTTAGCTCGCTCAGCAGGTTGGGCCGTTTCTGAGAATCCTGGAGGTACAGCTTTTAACCCGCTTGTATTATATGGTGATTCGGGATTGGGTAAAACTCACTTGGCTCAATCAATAGGATTAAAAGCCAAAGAGCTGCATCCTGAAAAAACGGTTTTATACGTTAGTTCTCAAAAATTCCAAACTCAGTTTACTGAAGCCATTCGTAATAATAACAAAAATGATTTCCTTCATTTCTATCAAATGATCGACATCTTAATTATTGACGATATTCAGGAATTGGCTGGTAAAGAAAAAACTCAAAATACATTTTTTCATATTTTCAATCACCTGCACCAATCAGGAAAACAATTAATTTTGACTTCTGATAAGGCTCCAATTGAATTGAAAGGAATGGAAAACCGTTTGCTTTCACGTTTCAAATGGGGATTGTCAGCAGATTTACAAAATCCTGATTACGAAACAAGAGTCCGTATTTTACAGCAAAAAGCTTATAAGGACGGGATTATTCTTGAAAGCGATGTGATTGAATATATTGCGACACACGTTACCAATAATGTTCGTGAACTGGAAGGTGCACTTATTTCACTACTGGCTCAGTCGACCCTAAATAAAAAGGAATTAAACCTTGAGCTTGCTATTGAAATCATTGATAAGTTGGTAAAGAATACGAAACGTGAAATCTCGATCGACTACATTCAAAAGATTGTTTGTGACCATTTCAATATGGCCGTTGATTTGCTTCAGGCTAAGACAAGAAAAAGAGAAATTGTTCAAGCGCGTCAAATTGCCATGTATTTTTCTAAATCAATGACTAAGGCTTCATTATCAACTATTGGTTCTCAGATTGGAAAAAAAGATCACGCCACAGTATTACATGCTTGCAAAACAGTAAACAATCTAATTGATACTGACAGAGCTTTCAAGACTCAGATTGACGAGATAAATAAAAAACTAAAAATGTAATCGCACACAGCCTTACATTTATAATATACAAAGGAGCTGTTCTAATAAGAGCAGCTCTTTTTTTAACAACTAAACTTCAAAGAATTAAAACATGATACTCATCCTTCTTGCCATATTAACCTCAACTGGAATTTTTATTTGCTTCAAAAGTTTTGAAAAGTTCAAAATTGAAATTTTGCCAGCCATAGTCATCAACTATATTATTGCTGGACTTATGAGTTACCTATTAACAGATAAATCGGTTTCGATGCAACAACTTTCAGAACAAAACTGGTTTGGTTTTGCCCTGATAATTGGGTTACTATTTATTGTTGTCTTTTTCATTATTGGTAAATCTTCGCAAAAGGCAGGCATTACAATAACAAGTCTAGCGAGTAAAATGTCTTTCATTATCCCCATCTTATTCTCAATTATATATTTCAAGGAATCAGTTACCCTAATCATGTTTATGGGATTCTTGCTGGCCATCACTTCAATTATTCTTGCCGTGTATAAACCCTCAAATAAATCAAATAAGATCAAATACATCTGGCTGCCCATATCTCTCTTTCTTGGAGCTGGACTCGTAGACAGCTTGGTTAAATATTCTCAACAAACATTTTTAAGCAATGGTGGATCAGCTGTATTCTCACTCGTCCTTTTTGCCATTGCCGCCGTCGCAGGCCTACTCTGCTTATACATTCAAAAAAGATCTCTAAAACAGTTGCTATCCATCAACACCCTTATTGGAGGAAGTATTTTGGGTATAGCTAATTTTGGCTCTCTTTATTATTTGATTGCCGCATTAAACAGTTCAGGATTTAAAAGTTCAGTTGTTTTTAGCATGGTAAACATTGGTATTGTTTCCTTATCACTTATATTTGGACTTGCTATATATAAAGAAAAGATAAGTAGGCTCAACTACTTTGGAATTGCACTGGCATTTGTCGCAATCCTTATTTTAGCCCAGTAAGTAAATTGAGACCTAATTAAACTGCTGCACCATGCAAACGGATAATTATAAAACCATTGAAACAACTTCAGAAGGAATCTACAAGGAAAAAGGAAGCAAATTTATTGCTTATGCCTTTCCGGTGACTTGTGAAGAAGATATTAAAGATGAAATTAGTCGTTTAAAAAAAGAGTATTACGATGCGCGCCATCATTGCTATGCATACATGCTGGGAGCCGATAAAAAGGACTTTCGCGCCAACGATGATGGTGAACCCTCCTCTACGGCTGGCAAGCCAATTTTAGGCCAGATTCTATCTTCTGATCTCACGAATATTCTAATTGTTGTGATTCGCTATTTTGGTGGAACAAAACTGGGCGTTAGTGGTTTGATCCACGCCTACAAAACGGCTGCTCAGGATGCCATTGCCAATGCCCAAGTCATTGAAAAAACGGTAAATGACATCTACGATATTCATTTCGATTATCTGGTTATGAATGATGTCATGAGAATTATTAAAGAAGAACAGCCTCTACAAATCGATCAGGATTTTAATCTGACCTGCAGAATAACATTAAGTATTAGACAAAGCGAAGTTGATAAGATAATTGAACGATTCAACAAGATCGATAGCGTAAAAACCAAACATCTAAGAACAGAATAAAAAAAAATCCCACTTAAAAAAGTGGGATTCTAATATCTAGTCGAATAAGCTTACCGTATATGGGAACTCCCCCATTTGGTAGAGTTTATAAACAATCTTAGCCTCATGAGCAGCATCATCCAATCCTCGATGCGCCTCAATATATCCTGTATCTCCAAAAAAGAAATCCCAGGCTTCTTCAACCTTTGGCCATTTGAATCCTCTACGTCCGTTAGCTGCAGGCAACTTCACAATGGGAGTTGACAAATGCATGGGACAATCAAGTTCCTTTATTTGAAAACCTCTGTCTTTCAAAAAACCAAAATCAAAGGCCTTATTGTAGGCTGTAACTCTATATTGATCTAATAAATCTTGAATTTCCTCTCTCTGGCTCTCTAAACTTGGAGCCTCTAAGACTTCTTCGAACTGAAGATCTGAATTCTGAAAAATCCAACCAAATCCACCTCGAGTATGCGAAGCGTTTAAACCATCTTCCTTAATTAAAGAATCGTAAACAGGCGTTACCTCTCCTGAGTCAAGATCAAGCTTAACAATTCCAATTTCAACAATCTTTCCTCCCTGATTCAAAAAACCAGTTGTTTCTATATCTAATACTAATATTTCTTTAGCCATGTTTTTATTTTAAGTGTGATAACAATGAGTCCTGTCTTAAGTAGCAAGACGAATTGAGGATTAAAAATAAGTCAATCCTATCAAAAAAACTTATTGCAACTTATCTTTTTTCGGAATAATTGGCAAGTATTCAGTTTGTACATTGCTCATCGACCGAAAAAGGTTGGTTCTAATTCGCTCATCATCACCTGCTAGCCTATCGATCAACTTATTAGTTTCTTTACGCTTTGTCACATCCTCGTGGGGACAACGTTCCTTTTCCAGCACAAAATTACTAATACGGCTATATTCCCGCATTTCTTCATTTCTAAGATATATCAATGGTCGGATCAAAATAATATTTCCCTGAAACATGCTCAGCTTAGCCGGCATACTGCACACCGCTCCCTGATACATCATATTCATCAGTAGGGTTTCCAAAGCGTCATCCATATGATGCCCCAAAGCAAGCTTGTTGCACTTTAACTCATCTGTCATTTTAAAAAGAGTCGTTCTTCTGTGCCACGAACAACGAAAACAGGCAGGTTTTTTACTTGGACGTTCAAAATCGACATTGATATCCCGATATACCATAGGAACATCCAACTTTCGACAAAATTCATCTAAAAAATCCTTGTCAACTTGATAAGGAAGCTCCAAAACATTGATGTGAACAGCAATAACTTCGAAATTTTGCTTTTTGAACTTACGTCGGAGAGCAAGCAATTCGAGCAATGCAAGAGAATCTTTCCCTCCTGAAACACCGACCATAATTCGGTCACCATCCTCAATCAATTCAAAATCACTAATTGCTTTACCCATTCGTTTAGCAACTTTTCGCTGAAAAAAAATATCCCTCTTTTCCTCATCTGTTTTTGGCCTTTTCACACTCTCCATAATCCTTGAATTTAAGATTGCCAAAAATAACAGAATCTGAAGATGATAGCGCTAAAAAAAACAATTTAAAATGAGTTAGGATAATACGTAAGCATATCTGTTGTGACTGGCTGATTATTGAGAAATTAAAATTACTTTTGCCGAATGCAAGCAAACAAGATAAACACCCAGGAGATTTTAAAAAAGATAGGCATCAAAGCCTTAAAACCAATGCAGGAAGACTGCATTAAAGCCTGGAAAGATTATAACGACATTATCCTTCTTTCACCAACAGGATCAGGTAAAACCCTCGCTTTTTTACTTCCTCTACTCAATCAAATCGATGAAAACAAAAAGGGAGTTCAAGCTCTGGTACTTGCCCCTTCGAGAGAACTGGCCATACAGATAGAATCTGTGTTTAAAAGTCTTGCCACGCCATTCAAAGTTAATTGTTGCTATGGCGGGCATGCCATGAAAATTGAAAAAAACAGTTTAGCAACACCGCCTGCCGTTCTAATTGGGACACCTGGTCGTATTGCCGACCATCTCCGTCGCGAGAACTTTTCGCCTGATAGCATCAACACCATTATTCTGGATGAATTTGATAAATCTCTGGAACTTGGTTTCCATAGAGAAATGGGCGAAATTATTGAGCAACTGGAATTTATAGAAAAACGCATCCTTACTTCAGCAACAAAAAGCGAGAGCATACCTGAATTCACAGGAGTCAAAAATCCTTTTGAGATCAATTATTTGGTTGATGAACCCAAACAATCTCTAACAGAGAAAATCGTTCGTGCCGATGGTAAAGATAAATTAGCAGCCCTATTCAATTTAATCTGCCATAATGGGAATGAAGCCACATTGGTTTTTTGTAATCATCGCGATACGGTTGATCGAATCAGTGACTTATTAAAGGATTCTCACTTGCAACACGACACCTTTCATGGGGGATTAAAGCAAGAAGAACGTGAAAAAGCATTGATTAAATTCAGAAACGGATCTCATTCCATTTTAATCACCACTGATTTAGCATCCAGAGGGCTTGATATCCCTTCAATCAAACATGTGATACATTATCAGTTGCCAACAACTTCAGACGCTTATATTCACCGAAATGGACGTACAGCAAGAATGGATGCATCAGGTTGTTCTTACTTTATTTTGTCAGAGAGCGATTATCTACCTGAATTCATCAGTCAAAATATAGAAGAAATGGTTATTCCTGATAATATCACATTACCTGAAGATCCGGAATGGCTAACCATCTATATTGATGCCGGCAAAAAGGACAAGATTAATAAGATGGATATCGTCGGTTTCTTCATGAAAAAAGGGGAACTCGGGAAAGATGAATTAGGAAAGGTCGAAGTCTTAGATCATGCCTCATTTGTCGCTGTTAAACGCAAGTTGGCAACCCAACTTCTTAAAAAACTCAAAAACGAACGCATTAAGAAAAAGAAAGTGAAGATGGCGGTGAGTTATTAATCTCATCATTCGTAAAAACAAAACCCAAGTCCGGTGTGGAATTGGGTTTTGTTCTAAATTAAGAATAATAAACCTAAGATTTCATATTTAGATAGTTATAGTAATTGAAAACCTTTGAAAGGTCTTCACTATTTGATCTTTTTAATTTATTCGTCTTCATAAACTTCTTAATTTCATCTTTTTGATCACCAAACACATTAAAAAAATCTGATTTAGATCTTGGAAGAAGAGAAGCAGGGCCTTCACTTTCTTTAAGATAAAATTGAGTTGTTATCACATATGAGTCATCAGTAGGTTCTTCAAAGCTGCTAACTTGTTTTTTACCTCTCACAAACCTACAATTATACTTCTGTAACAACACAAAGCCCTTTGAACTCAAAACCTCGAAATAAGCTGATTCTAAATTATTGGAATCATAGTATTGGGTATATATAAAACATTTATTATCTAATCTAACTGAGTCTATTAATTCTGGCTTATTAATACTAAAAGTATCTTTTTCATTAGTAAATTCAAATTCTTGATTTAACACACAATATCTCAATTGTAAATTCTTTATTTCAACCTTGGGTTTGGCATATATCACCCCCTTTTTCCATTCATTAGATAAATAATAACCTTCGGCTACATGTTTCGCTTCACCTCTTTTAACACGGTCTATATTATTAGCAAATTTGTTAAAATAAGTTTGCTGCCCCTGAATACTTGTACTCCTCTGTGCAATTACATAATTGTGGCAAATAATACTGTTCACAAATAAGAATATAAAACCTACAAAACTCTTATTAATTCTCATAATATTTAGGATTAAAAGATTACATGAAATGTATTTAACATCTTGAAGTTAAATAAAAAATAAACACTCCCCCTCATTTGAATTGAAATATTCTAAAACAGATAAATAAAAAAAGAGCTGAACACATGTTCAGCTCTTTAAATATTAATTGAATTACAATTAGTTTACATCCCACCAAAGTTTAGATGTAATCTCATCACCATCAGCAAGTTTAGCTACGGCTGCCTTGTAATTTGCAGCATTTAATGTAGATTCCTGACTTGGATATTCCATTCTATATGGAATATCTGTAACAGCTGAATTTATTGGCTCAAAGGTGTAATTAAAGGTCTCAACAGTACCTTCACCATCAGTAACAACATTCATAGAATATGAGCTACCAGGCAAATTTAAAGTTGTTGGATAACCTGTTCTTCTATAGTTACACCAAGCAGTATTGCCGTCCATATAAAGAGCAACATATTTCTGGGTCATAACATTCTCTGCTGAAGCAGCAGGTAGTGCAGCAACAAAAGCATCTCTGTCAGCAGCTGCAACACCCCATTGATCCATAGAAGCTTTAACACCATTCTCATATTGAGTTTGATCCCAAGCGTTATTTTCTGACAACAAGAAAGCAACCTCTGCATAAGTCATCAAAGATTCCACTCCAACTTGCCATATAGTTCCGCTACCATCTGTTGCAATAATATCATATCCAGGAAGTGATTCCCACTTAAATGCAACAGACGTATTGTTTGAAACACCATTAGGAACACCTACATAATTCCCAAATTGGTTAGGCTGCGCATACTTTTCCAAACGAGGGTCTGCACCATAACTACCACGAGAACCATCTAATAACTCCACAAAACAACTGGTTACTGCAAAGTCATTTCTGGTTTCAAAAGCTACCATCATTGGTGACCCATTTGTTTGATTAGCCTCGAATGCTAGAACAGCGTTATCATCATTTGATGTAAATACGCCGTCAGCAATTGCATCATCAATGTGAGCCTGAGCAGCTGGATAAACACCTAAAATTTTAGTTGCAATTCTTAGACGTAAAGAGTTTGCAAACTTTTTCCACATTGCAGCATCCCCACCATAGATTGGATCACCTGAAGAGAAAACAATTTCTGATGTTTCAAGCATATCTGCAGCTTCAGATAACTGCTTCAATAAATCAGGATAAATTTTTGATTGCGGAGCATAAACAGGTGCAAACACCTCATTATCCATATCTAAAGCCTGAAAGTCAGCATCTTCAGTCGAATATGACCAATAAGGAATATCACCCCAGCTATCTGCCATAAAATTGAAAGACCACGCCATCATAATACGAGCTGCAGCAATTTGATTTGCATTAGATCCGTATTTAGACATTTCAACCTTTAAATTCTCATCCTCATTAAATTGAATCACTTTACGGAAGTTTTCCAAATTGATATAAAAATCTTCCCAAGTTTCTCTCATCGACTCACGATACTGATAACGATCCTCTTCAGTATACTCAGTCTGAGCCCAATATTGCATTGTACCAAGAGTAAATCGGCCATGAAACCATTCATCTCTTGAATCATCCACCATTTCCTTAACGGCATCGTTAAAAATAGAAAATGTTGGTGGAACTGCAGCTTCATTCGGATTATCCTCGTAATTAAGATCACAAGCTCCAAATCCAAGCAGCATCATTAAAATATATAATAAGTTCTTTTTCATAATTTTGCTTTTTTTAGAATCCTAATTTTAAATTAAACCCATACGTTCTGGTGTTTGGAATAAATCCACCTTCAATACCTTGTACGTTACCAGAACCACCGACTGAAGTTTCAGGATCAAATCCTTTTTTATCCAATCCACCAGTCCATAAGTTCTTTCCATAAACTGACACTTTTAGTGATCTTAGAGGACCAATTTTTGCCTTAGGAAAAGTATAGCCTAAAGTAACCTCTCTTAATTTGATGTAATCTGCATCAAACATATTCTGAGCACTAGGAGTTCCATAAGCATGGTAGACTCTGTGAGAATAACCTTGTCCGCTAACGTACTTGTTATTTTCTGCTGTATTAGTTACTGTGTAGTTTCCATCAGCATCATAAGTTACAGTTCCGGTAACACCACCTAGGTTAATACCACCACCATTAGCTACAGACTCTCTGATACTAACACCTTTATCATTATCAGCAGCAGACGCTTCAAGCATACCTGAGTACATCCCCCACATATGAGTTAAAGAAAACCATTTACCACCTTTTTGTACATCAACTAAGAAACTGAAGTCAAAATTCTTATATGTTAAAGAGTTACGGATACCGATATTGTAATCAGGTAACACAGATCCTATAGGCACTAGATTATCAGTAGCTAGATAATAACCATTGTCATCAACAACTTTATTCCCAGCATTATCATAAATATAATCATATCCCCAAAGCATACCGTAAGTATCACCTACACCTGCTCTTAAATATGCGCCACTAAAAGGAGCTCTTTGAATATCAATAGCCTTAATATCTTTATAGAGCTCAGTTAGTTTATTATCAATTTTTGAATAATTCAAATTAATATCCCATGAAAAATTATTAATTTGAACAGGAGTCGCATGCAAAGAAATCTCAATCCCTTTATTCTCCATTTCACCAGCATTAATATACTTACTTGAATAACCTGCTGCCTTAGAAACCTCTAAAGGTATGATCTGATCCGTTGTAACATTCTTGAAATAAGTCATATCAAAACCAAATCGGTTCTGCAAAAAGTTCATTTCTAAACCAATTTCATACGAAGTCGTTGTTTCTGACTTCAACTCTGAATTCAAGAAATCTTCATTAGTATTGGTTCTAGGAGCTCCTCCAAATGGACCATCAGCATTGTATTCAAATGTGTTTACAACTCGATAAGGATCAGTATCGTTACCAACTTGAGCCCAACCCAATCTTAATTTACCATAATCCATCCAAGTTGCATCAAATAGTTCTGAAAACACAAAACTTGATGAAATTGAAGGGTAGAAATAGGAATTTTCATTCTCTGGCAAAGTAGAAGACCAGTCATTACGTGCTGTTACATCAACAAATAAGAAATTCTTAAATCCAAATGATGCACTAGCAAATACAGAATTAGTTTTCTTTACAGAATGGAAATCATTAATTGAAACATTTCCCATTGAATTCATTAAATTGTAAATACCCGGTACCACAAGGCCACCAGAAGTTTCACCTCTCAACAAGTTAAATTTGTTTCGACGGGCATTCGCACCAACCATAGCAGTAATGTTATAGTCTTCATTAAAACGCTTATTAAAATTCAAAGTAAATTCATAATTGAACTCTGAATTATTACGTTTTGCTTCATAATAGCGAGAAGTTGACTGAGATCCAACAGCAGTACGCTCACGAATATCAAATGCATATGTATCACCATAAACACTTGCCTTAGCAACCAATCCCTTCATGATTTCATAATCAATAGAAACATTCCCGAAGAAACGATCACGCTCGTCATCATTAAAATTCTCATTGATGATCCAATATGCATTATCAGCATATTTAGGAGTACCATTACTATACGATTTACGGTTCCAAGTTCTTTGAGTACCGTCATTATTCTTGTACTTACTCAATCGTTTCATATCCAATTGACGCTGTCCCCACTGGAAGAACTTTTGAGAAAATGAATTATCATCATATCCAAAAGTTGGACGTCCTGAAGTTTCTGAGCGCACATAATTAATAGATGCCTTCGCATTGAATTTATCTAAAAATTTGGTATTCCCTGTGATAGCAAAATTATGCTTATCATATTCAGACGTAGGCACAATACCTTCAGTATGTGTATTTGTATATGAAAATCTCACTCCATATTCTTTACCAGTACGTGCTACCGCTACAGAATTCACATACGAAACACCTGTATCAAAGAAATCTTTCACATCATTCTTAGGTGCAACCCAAGCACGTGGCTTTAAATAGTCATTAGGAAAACTCTCTTTATCAAAGGCATCCCAATGTAAAACTTTAATACTTGGATCGTAAGCTGGTCCCCAAGATTCATCTACAGCATATTGAGGAACCAAATAGTTGTTACCTTCGATAGTTACTTGCTCAAATCCATTAACACCACCGTCTTCATCATCTATAATAGCACCACCACCATATCTTCTCTGTAATGCTGGTAAATCACCTATTTTCTCAATAGAAATTGAAGAACTGAAGTCAACTTTAATGTCATCTTTTCCAGCTTTCGCATTTTTAGTATTTATAATAATAACACCATTGGCAGCACGTGAACCATAAATCGCAGCAGCAGCTCCCTTAAGCACGGACATATTCTCGATATCATCAGGGTTGATATCGTTCATCATATTACCGTAGTCAACTCCACCAAAACCAGCTTGAGCATTGGCCGAGTTAAAGTTAGAGTTATCCATAGGAATACCATCAACTACAATCAAAGGTTGATTTTCACCAAAAATAGAGTTGGCACCACGAATCAAAATACGTTTTGATCCTGCAAAATTAGAAGAAGCAGATACCTGTACACCAGAAACCTTACCTGACAATGCAGAAAGGGCATCTGATTGTTGCACCTGATTTAAATCATCAGCACCAACTTCCTGAACAGCATAACCAAGAGCTTTCTTCTCTCTTGTTACACCCAATGCAGTAACTACAACCTCATCCATACCAATAGATTCAGTTTCAAGAACTACATTAACTACAGTCTTATTACCAACTGTAATTTCTTGAGTTACCATACCTACAAAACTAAAAACAAGAACATCACTTGCTGAAGCTTCAAGGCTGTATTTTCCGTCAATATCAGTACTAGCACCAATAGTGGTACCTTTGACAACAACAGATACACCAGGCATTCCTAGCCCGTCATCAGCACTTGTCACAGTACCGGAGATTTGCTTGCTTTGCGCAGTCACTATTTGGGTTCCCACTAAAAGTAGAAAGACAAATAGTCCAATAATTTTTTTCATAAATAAATCTTTTTAGTTAGTAATTAAGTAAAGATGCAAATGGTTTAATGGTAATAATCGATGCTAAATTTAATACTTATAATGGATTTAACAAATATTAACACCCCTTTAACACATACTAACATTTATGATTTTTGTCAGTTTAGCTATTACAATCCAAAAAATAATTATCTCCTTATAAACAAACAATCAGAATTATATACCTTTTTTATATTTTAAAAATCAAGTCAATAGAGACCAACTATTGTATATACCCATATCAACCACTTCACTAATCATATTTTTATAGCAACAGCTATTTACATGAAATATAAATAACACACCTAAAATCAGACAAACCAAACAAATTAGCCTACAAAAGAGATCTATTATTCAACAAACACATTTCTCAGCAATATATACTTCTATCTAGCTGGCTATTTATTCTAATATTAAGGTTATATCAGTAAATAAAAAAAAGGGATGACTCAATTAAGAATCATCCCTTCGTTATATCAGAAAATTTACTCTTTTAAGAATAAATCTCTTTTTTCGATGCGATTAGTGTGTTTTGTAATAGCGACACAATAGTCATTGGTCCTACTCCACCAGGTACTGGCGTGATAAAAGAACACTTAGGAGCAACTTCATCGAAATTAACATCGCCTATCAACTTCCAACCCGATTTTGTTTTATCAGATTTAATTCTGTGGATTCCCACATCAATAACAACAGCACCAGGTTTAACCATATCTCCAGTCAAGAATTCCGGCATACCAAGAGCGACGATTATAATATCAGCCTCTCGGGTAATCTCAGGTATATTCTTGGTACGACTATGGCAAAGTGTTACTGTACAATCGCCATGCGCAGCTTTACGAGACATCAACACACTCATTGGTGTACCAACAATATTACTACGGCCAATTACAACACAGTTTTTACCTGAAGTCTCAATCTTGTATCGCTTCAGTAGTTCAACAATACCGGCTGGTGTTGCTGGCAAGTAAGTTGGTAAAGTCGCAACCATTTTTCCCACATTCATAGGATGGAAACCGTCGACATCTTTCTCCGGACGAATTGTTTCAATAACTTTTGACTCAGAAATATGTTTTGGTAATGGCAACTGAACAATCAAACCATCGATTGAATCATCCTGATTCACCTTCTCAATTTCAGCCAAAAGCTCCGCTTCGGTAATTGTATCTTCAAATCGAAATTCTGAAGAATCAAACCCGACTTGATGACAAGCTTTTACTTTTGCTGCAACATAGGTTTCACTGGCACCATCATGTCCGACAATAATAGCCGCAAGATGTGGCTTTTTACCACCATTTTTAATAATCTCTTCAACTTCAGCAGCAATCTCCTGCTTCACCTCAGCCGAAATCTTTTTTCCATCGATTAATTCCATGACTATGTTTTGTATCTGTGATAAGTATTATACAGCTAAAATCTTTAGCTGAAAATCGTTATTGATATTTAAGAAAAAATGCCTGACCATTGAGTCAAGCATTTTAATATTTTGTCTATCGCTTTCTCATCGGAAGATTTCCCATCATTCGGGACATCTTACCGCCTTTCGACATCATTTTCATCAGTTTACGTGTTTCATCAAACTGCTTAATCAGTCGATTCACATCCTGAATATTGGAACCACTACCCGCTGCAATACGCTTACGACGTGATCCGTTCAATAAAGTTGGATTTTCACGTTCCAAAGGAGTCATCGAATAAATGATGGCCTCGATACCTTTAAATGCATCATCATCAATATCAATATTCTTAAGGGCTTTACCCACACCAGGAATCATTGATGCAAGATCCTTAAGATTACCCATTTTCTTAATTTGAGAAATCTGAGAAAGGAAATCGTTGAAATTGAACTGATTTTTAGCAATCTTCTTTTGCAGGTTACGTGCTTCATCTGCATCGAACTGCTCTTGTGCACGCTCAACAAGTGAAACAATATCACCCATACCTAAAATACGGTCAGCCATACGTGCCGGATGGAAAACATCCAAAGCTTCCATTTTCTCTCCCGTACCAACAAATTTGATAGGCTTATCGACAACCGAACGGATTGATAAGGCGGCTCCACCACGAGTATCACCATCAAGCTTGGTTAAAACAACACCATCAAAGTCCAAACGATCGTTAAACTCTTTTGCCGTATTTACGGCATCCTGACCTGTCATTGAGTCAACAACGAATAAAATTTCAGAAGGATTGATTGCTTTTTTAACAGCTTCAATCTCCTTCATCATTTCCTCGTCAACAGCTAAACGACCAGCCGTATCGACAATCACTAAATCGTGACCTTTTGCTTTAGCTTCCTTAATGGCAGCTTCAGCAATTTTCACAGGATTTTTATTATCCTTATCTGAATATACAGAAACGCCGATTTGCTCTCCTAAAACGTGCAACTGATCAATCGCAGCCGGACGATAAACGTCACCTGCAACCAACAATGGATTTTTTGAACGTTTGGTTTTAAGCAAGTTGGCTAACTTTCCTGAAAAAGTTGTTTTACCAGAACCCTGAAGACCAGCAATCAAAATGACAGCAGGATTTCCTTTGATATCAATATCAACATGCTCTCCCCCCATCAATTCAGCCAACTCATCGTGAACAATCTTCACCATCAATTGATTTGGCTTCAAAGAAGTCAATACATTCTGTCCTAATGCTTTTTCTTTTACTGTAGCAGTAAATGACTTGGCGATTTTAAAATTGACATCGGCATCAAGTAAAGCACGACGAACATCCTTTAAAGTTTCAGCTATATTTATTTCGGTGATCTTTCCATGTCCTTTCAACAACTGAAAGGACCGCTCAAGTCTTTCATTAAGATTTTCAAACATTGTATTTCCGGATTATTTTAGTTTCCTGCAAAAATAAAAAAATCTCTGTATTTGCTCTTATCAGAAAGCATCTTTTAATCAGATGCTTTTAATACGAAATGCAGATTTCTTATTTTTGATTCATTTGAATAAGTTAAAACCTCAATGAGCCTTGGCATAAAGAATCAAGACTCATTCTTATATTTATTAATAATGGAATCAGTTGGTAAACCAATTCCATTTATTTATTACATTCTTTCTGGCAAGCTAACCCCCAATAAACTCATACCCGATTTAATAATTTCTGCCACTTGCTTAGACAAAATAAAACGGAAATTTCTTAAATCTATGTCTTCCTCTTTATTCATAGGGAAGTCATGATAGAATTGGTTGTACTCCTTAGCTAAATCGTATACGTAATTCGAGATTAAAGCTGGACTTGTATCGCGACCAGCATCTTTCACTACGTTAGGGTAATTGGCCATTAACTGAATTAAGAATGACTCTTTTTCAGAAATATCCAAATTTTCCTTAGCTAATTCAGGAATCTCAATACCACCCTCAGCAGCCTTACGCAATACTGACTGAATACGAGTATAAGTATATTGAATAAATGGTCCTGTATTACCGTTGAAATCGATAGAATCCTTTGGATTAAACATCATATTCTTTTTAGGATCAACCTTCAGAATAAAATATTTCAAAGCACCCATCGCTACCTTATAATAAACATCCTCAGCTTCTTCTTTCGAATAACCTGAAAGTTTACCCAATTCTTCTGAGGTTTCACGAGCGGTATTCACCATCTCCTTCATCAAATCATCAGCATCAACAACGGTTCCTTCACGTGATTTCATTTTACCTTCAGGCAATTCAACCATTCCATACGATAAGTGCTTAATTTTATCGCTCCATTCGTATCCTAATTTTCCCATGATTAGAGAAAGAACCTGGAAATGATAATTTTGCTCATTTCCTACCACATAAATATGCTCATCAATATGGAATTCATTAAAACGCTCATATGCCGTTCCGATATCCTGAGTCATATAAACTGAAGTGCCATCATCACGAAGCAATAGTTTGTGATCCAAGCCATCCTCTTCCAGGTTGGCCCAAACTGATCCTGTTTCTTTCTGATACAAGACCCCTTCATCCAAACCTCGCATCACGATCGCTTTACCTTGCTTGTATGTATCCGATTCGAAATAAACCTTATCGAAATCAACCCCCATTGTTTTGTAAGTGATATCGAAACCAGCTAATACCCAATCGTTCATTTTACGCCATAAAGCAACTGTTTCTTCATCACCAGCTTCCCACTTCACAAGCATATCCTGAGCCTCTAGTAAAAGCGGTGCTTTTTTCTTCGCTTCGTCAGCATCCATCCCACCAGCAACTAGAGCTTCAACCTCTTTCTTATATTCCTGATCGAACTTTACGTAGTATTTTCCAACCAGATGATCGCCTTTTATGCCTGTTGATTCCGGAGTTTCTCCTTCACCAAAGCGTAACCAGGCTAACATCGACTTACAGATATGAATACCTCTATCGTTTACCAAATTTACTTTGATAACTTCATAACCATTCGCTTTTAAAATTTGAGCAACCGAATAACCTAATAAGTTATTTCTGATATGTCCCAAATGTAATGGCTTATTGGTATTAGGTGACGAATACTCAATCATCACTTTCTTTGCACCTTCAGTCATTGGAGTAAAACCGTAGTTTTCAATTTTAACAGCTTCGTTCAAAACTGAAAGCCAGTACGAATTATCGATAACCAAATTCAGGAATCCTTTTACAATATTAAATGAAGGAATGGCTTCGACATTTTCTTGTAAAAAATTTCCAAGATCGTTAGCAGTTTCTTCAGGTGATTTCTTAGAAAAGCGCAAAAATGGGAAAACAACAACCGTTAAATCTCCCTCAAACTCGCGTCGGGTCTTTTGAATTTGAACACTATCCTCTTCAACTTTCTGACCATAGCACGCACTTATGGCCTCTACTACTTTACCTTTAATAATACTTTCAATACTCATTTGGAAATTCTTTGTTCGGGGAACAACTAGAACTAAAAGCCTAACTTATTCCACCAGATGAAATTAAAAATGTTCGAATTTGAGTGCTCCAATATCTTATTTTGCAGATCATCCCTCATACTCGAATTTGCAAAGATAACATGAATTCCAAAAAAACATATTTTCAATCTCCAGAAATCTTGTAAAAATGACATATTTCAATTATATTCATTCAAATAAGTCTAACATTACAGAGACATGACTTTCAAAATACATGTTTCAAATATAAAACCCCTGCCCTATGAACATAAATTTAAACGGTCGTTGGCGCAATCAGTACAATTCAGAAATGAATTTAAAAATTGATGGTCAGGACATCACCGGAACATTCCAAACAGGAATCGGACTTCCAAATTTTGAAGAAAAATTCGAAGTTATTGGACGCGTAAAAGATAATGTCATTGCTTTTATGGTTGATTTCGGACACTACGGCTCTCTTGCCTGTTGGACAGGACGAGTTGAAGTGGACGATATTGGTGTGGTTATCCATTCTATGTATCACCTTTCGCAATCAGATGGTAGCGATGAAGAAAAAATGGCTAAAGCAATTATTACAGGTGTCGGGACTTTTAGAAAACCCTAATCCCTAAAATTAGTCGAATTTATCGTGTCTCAGAATTTGTCAACTATCCTAATATTTACAGGCATTCGAAGGAACGAATAGAATTATTATTCATTTAATTCACACCGTTTTAACCTTCTTTAACTTAGTTTTTTTTTACAAAATTAATTTAAGCCGTATGTTTGTAATAGTAAAACAAAATTGATTTCTCAAGATCAATTCTAGACTCTGAATCACATGAGTTTAGTCGTTTTCATAGGTTAGATTTAGGTTAGTAAGAAAAACTCAGGTGGGGACCTGAGTTTTTTTCGTTTATAGTAGTCTCATTTTAGAGCTCTACTCATACGATTTCACTTGTATTTCCTGAATGCGTTATTCTATTCAAAAAAAGGAACCCTTAACTTTCTTTAACTTGTATTGACTCCCATTAACTAAAGAAAGCTCTATGTTTGCAATGTAGAAACACAACTAATTTTTTCATAATTAGGCTAAGCTCTACTCCATAAAGCTTAGCAGTTTTTCATAGGTTAGATTTAGGTTAGTAAGAAAACTCAGGTGGGGACCTGAGTTTTTTCATTTCCCCCTATTCCATTTATATATCATTCCAGCCTACAGCCATAAATGAGTTTTCTAAAACACGATATTATCGCTCAAAACACCTATAAATTTAGTGCTTAACGTTCTTTAACTTGTGTTGACTCCCATTAACTAAAGAAAGCGCTATGTTTGTAGTGTTGAAACAAACTAACAATCCAAAGTTAGTTCTAAGCTTTAATCCAAAACAAGCTTAGTCAATTTTTTCATAGATTAGATTTAGGTTAGTAAGAAAAAACTCAGGTGGGGACCTGAGTTTTTTTTCGTTTATCCCATTCGCACTCTCTACATCTTTTAATCAACAGGATTATTTTAGACCGGAAAACACACTTCTTTTCAATCTTAACATCAATAAAAAATAAAAGCTTAACGTTCTTTAACTTGCGTTGACTCCCATTAACTAAAGAAAGCCCTACGTTTGTAGTGTTGAAACGAACTAACAATCCAAAGTTAGTTTCAGGCTTATTCCAAAAGAGCCTGTCAATTTTTTCATAGATTAGATTTAGGTTAGTAAGAAAAACTCAGGTGGGGACCTGAGTTTTTTTCGTTTTAAATAAAATCGAATCTTAAGCTAAAAATAATTTAGCTCTCCCTAAACTGAATGTTTAAATATTAACACAATGGTGAAATTTAAAATTAATTGTGAAAATATTTTTTACTTATCTAATTTTTCTCATCTTTGCAGCCATAAGATTAAAACATATGAACGCTAATTTTTCATTTATATATAAACAGATAAAACGCAATAAACACTATTGTGTTTCATTCGACGTAGAATAATGTGAAGCTTTCAAAAAGATAAAAAGCCTACAGATATTCTGCAGGCTTTTTTTGTGTTTGCATCTTGAAAATTAAGTTTGATTTTAAGGAAACCATAAATAAACCAGCCTTAAAATTAAATTCATCTAACTATTACCAAACAAAAACCATGAAAATCCTAAAATTTGGTGGCACCTCCGTAGGTTCGGCGCAACGCATTCAGAATCTTGCCCAAATTGTTCAGAACGAAGAACCATGCATTGTAGTCCTGTCAGCCATGGCAGGAACTACAAATGCCCTCGTTGAAATCACAGAGTTACTTTATAAGGGTGATAATGAGAACGCATTAATTAAAATTGAAGAGCTGGAACTTAGCTATTTCAAACGAATAGAAGAACTTTATACCAGTTCGGAATACTTAACCCAAGGAGTGGAATTAATACAATCTCACTTTGTATACATTAGAAACTTTGTGCACAAAACCTTTACTCAGCTTCAGGAAAAAGCGGTTTTGGCTCAAGGTGAGCTTATTTCAACGGCTATGTTCCACTACCATCTTGCCGAAAACAATATTGATTCCGTATTGCTTCCGGCACTAAACTTCATGAGAATAGATAAAGATGGTGAACCTGATAGCTATTATATTCAGGAAAATCTTAAAAGAGAAATTAGTCAATACCCTGACAACAATCTCTTTATCACCCAAGGTTATATTTGCCGAAATGCCTATGGTGAAGTTGACAATTTACACCGAGGAGGTAGCGACTATTCAGCATCACTTATTGGAGTTGCCGTTTCAGCTTCTGAAGTACAGATTTGGACAGATATTGATGGTTTCCACAATAACGATCCTCGTTTTGTTGAGAATACCAAAGCCATAAATGAATTGTCGTTTGATGAAGCTGCAGAGCTCGCCTATTTCGGAGCTAAAATTATGCACCCGGCAAGTGTCTTACCTTGTAAATTAAGTTCGATCCCGGTTCGCTTAAAAAACACATTAAATCCTTCAGAAGAAGGCACGCTGATTTCAAATAAACTCGAGCGAAAGCGCATTAAAGCAGTCGCAGCAAAGGACGGTATTACAGCCATTAAAATTAAGTCTGGTCGTATGCTTTTGGCCTATGGGTTTCTTCGAAAAGTCTTCGAAGTTTTTGAGATCTACAAAACGCCTATTGATATGATAACAACTTCAGAAGTTGCCGTTTCGCTGACTATAGACGATACCCGTAATCTTGAAGAAATAGAGAAAGAGCTAAGAAAATTTGGCATGGTTGAAATCGATGAAAATCAATCGATCATCTGCATCGTTGGCGATTTCATATCTGAAGCAGCCGGCTCTGCCAAATTGGTGCTTGAGGCATTAGAAGAAATCCCATTAAGGATGATTTCATACGGTGGAAGCAATCACAACATTTCTGTATTAGTTGATCAGGAAAACAAGATAGAGGCCTTGCAAGCATTAAACAAACTTTTTAATTAAGATCTCAAACTGTACAGGTATGATTAATTCATCAACATATAAGTATCTCAACGCTCAGGAGACACCTTTTTATTACTATGATCTGGATCTTCTAAAAGCGAGTTTAGCTAAAATAAAGGAAGAAGCTGCACGATACAATTACCATATTCACTACGCGATCAAAGCGAATGCGAACCCTAAAATCCTGTCATTGATTCAAGCTTACGGTTTTGGAGCTGATTGTGTCAGTGGCAATGAGATTAAGCGTTCTATTGAAAACAAATTCCCCACAGATCAGATTGTTTATGCTGGGGTTGGCAAATCTGACAAGGAAATTGAGATGGCTCTTGAAGCCAATATTTTCTGTTTCAATTGTGAATCGATTCCTGAAATTGAAGTCATCAATGAGATTGCAAAATCGAAAAATAAGGTTGCTAAAATTGCTTTACGAATTAACCCAAATGTTAATGCCAATACACACCATTACATCACAACGGGCATAGCCGAAAATAAATTCGGAATAAACCCCTGGGAATTTGATCAGATTCTGGAATTATTAAACGAACTTAAAAATATTCAACTAATTGGTTTACATTTTCATATCGGATCTCAAATTGTCGATTTAAGTGTTTTTAAAAGCTTATGTTTACGTATTAATGAAATTCAAAACTGGTTTCTCGAACATCAAATTATTGTTGATCATATTAATGTTGGAGGAGGATTTGGTATCAACTATCACAAACCTGATGAAGAACCGATTCCTGATTTCAAAAACTACTTTGCCATTTTCAATGAATTTCTGAATTTAAAAGCCAATCAGAACGTTCATTTTGAATTGGGACGATCAATCGTTGGTCAATGCGGCAGTTTAATATCACGTGTTTTATATGTGAAAAATGGAATCAATACCAATTTTGCAATTCTTGATGCAGGTATGACAGAGCTATTGCGTCCAGCCCTTTACCAAGCCTTTCATAAAATCGAAAATTTAAGTTCAACAGACGAACATGAAAACTATGATGTGGTAGGACCAATTTGTGAATCTTCGGATTGTTTTGGCAAAGCAGTTTCTCTTCCCAAAACCAAACGAAATGATTTGATTGCCATTCGCTCTGCAGGTGCCTATGGCGAGGTTATGGCTTCGAATTACAACCTTAGACAGACTGCAAAATCATTTTTTTCTGACGATATGTAAATTTCAAACAATCTCATTATCTGAAGACTACAAACAAACTGGAACGATTGAAATCTAAAAATCAATCTTCCGGATTTGGATATTAAATTTTTAATTTGATACATTTGTCAAAATAAAACAAGATAAACCATGAACGCTTCAGTTTGCAAATTTTGGTGGTGGCACAATACTAATCTCTCAAATACCCTGAGCAGAAACGTCCGCCCTATATGCAAAATTTAAGCTTCTAAAAAGATAATAACTGCACATAAAGCGACCTACTGATTTCTCAGTAGGTCGCTTTTTTTTATCCCAAAATTTAAAAACCATGATTCAATTTAAACACCATAAAAAAGAAATGTTAGCTGATCTTATTACTCCGGTAAGTATCTACCTAAAACTCCGCGATCGGTTTCCTCAAAGCATTCTTCTGGAAAGTTCCGATTATCATAGCCCTGAAAATGCCAGCTCCTTTATTGCGCTTGAACCCATTGTCAATATCAGTTTGAAAAACAATGTCCTAATTGAAACTATAGGGTCTGAAAGAAAGGAAACATGCATCAATAATCGACCGATTGGATTTGTTGCGGATCAACTTGAGGCATTTGTTAAGCAATTCGATTTGGAAGATAAAGCTGAAATAAATAAGGCAAACGCTCTTTTTGGCTACACCTCTTTTGATGCCGTTCCGGCATTTGAAAGTTTAAACTTTGCGAAGAAATCGGGAGTCGAAATACCTCAGCTCTCCTACTCTCTTTATCGATTTATAATCGAAGTGAATCATTTTAACAACACGCTTTCAATTGTTGAGCTGACACAAAATGGTGAAAATTCCAGAATCAAAGAGATTGAAGATTTATTAAGAAATCACAATATTCCAAGCTTCAAATTCAGCTTGAAAGAAGAAAAGGAAAAATCGAACATGAGCGATCAGGATTATCTGGGCATGGTTGAAAAAGGGATTAAGCATTGTCAACGAGGTGATGTTTTCCAAATCGTACTTTCTCGTTCATTTTCACAAAGCTATCAAGGTGATGATTTTAATCTGTACAGGGCTTTACGCTCGGTTAATCCATCGCCCTATCTATTCTATTTCGATTGTGGATCCTTCCGCATTATGGGCTCCTCGCCTGAGGCTCAAATCGAAGTGAAAAATAACAAAGCTTATATCCATCCAATTGCGGGTACATTCCGTAGATCGGGAGATGCTTTGCAGGATATTGAACTAGCCAAGCAGTTGGAAGCCGATGAAAAAGAGCAAAGCGAGCATGTCATGTTGGTCGACCTGGCCAGAAATGATTTGAGTCGAAATGCATCCAACATCAAGATTGAAACCTTTCGTGAGGTTCAATTCTACTCACACGTCATTCATTTGGTTTCAAAGGTTTCAGGTGAATTACCCCAAGATTACAACACCTTCGACTTGATAGGCAACACATTTCCTGCCGGAACGCTCTCTGGTGCCCCCAAATACAAAGCCATGGAATTGATTGATAAGTACGAACCTACCCAACGAGGTTTTTATGGAGGCTGTATTGGTTCTATTGGTTTCAATGGTGAAGTCAATCAGGCTATTATGATTCGGACTTTCCTTAGCAAAGACAACACGCTGTATTATCAAGCAGGTGCCGGAATTGTCGAAAAATCGAAAGCTGAAAGCGAGCTGAATGAAGTCGATAATAAATTGGCAGCCCTAAGAAAAGCATTAAAAATTGCAGAAAGTATTGGTAAATAAACACGTCACACATCGACAACGCTCAGTAACCCCAAAAACAACATCATGAAAATATTAGTCTTAGATAATTACGATTCATTCACCTACAATTTGGTTGAATATTTACGCCAATTAAATCCTGGTGAAATCGATATCCGTCGGAATAAAGAAATTGAATTGAGTGAAATCGAACCATACGAAAAGATTTTGCTTTCACCAGGTCCCGGTATACCAGACGAAGCCGGTATTCTGAAAGATTTAATTAAAAAATATGCTCCAACAAAATCGATACTCGGCATTTGCTTAGGCCATCAAGCCATTGCAGAAATTTTTGGAGCCAAACTCGAAAATCCAGCCAAAGTATACCACGGACTAGCATCAGACATGATTCGGTGCAGCAACAAATCCAAAATTCTAAATGGGATTCCAAACAAATTTAAAGCCGGGCGATATCATTCATGGAATGTATCAAAACGGGGATTACCCGATTGTTTAGAAATAACTTGCACCGATGATGAAGGGATGATAATGGGCTTGCGCCATAAACAATTCGATGTCGAAGGCATCCAATTCCATCCCGAATCGATTTTAACGCCTCAAGGTCTTCAGATGATTATGAATTGGTTGAAAGATGATTAATCAAAATACAATTCATCCAGTCACCATTAAAATAAAATCAAAATGAAAAACTTATTACATTATTTGTTCAAATATAAAACCCTCACGAAGCAAGAAGCTGAAGAGGTGCTCATACACATAACAAAAGGAAAATACAATGAAGCCCAAATCATTGCTTTTCTAACTGTATTTCAAATGAGAAGCATTACAGTTGAAGAACTCACTGGCTTTAGAAATGCTTTACTAAAAATGGCAATCCCTGTAGATCTATCCGATTACAATTGTATTGACCTTTGCGGAACGGGTGGCGACACAAAAAACACCTTTAACATCTCAACCTTAGCCTCATTTATTGTAGCTGGTGCAGGTGAGATGGTTTGTAAACACGGGAACTATAGTGTCTCTTCTTTTTGTGGATCATCCAATGTAATCGAATACTTAGGCTACGAATTCAAAAACACCGAAGAGGAATTAAAAACGGATTTGGAACGCTCCGGCATCTGCTTTTTGCACGCGCCTCGCTTTAACCCAGCAATGAAAAACGTAGCATCTATCAGAAAAGATTTAGGCATTCGGACTTTTTTCAATATGCTCGGCCCTTTGGTGAATCCAGCCCAACCTAAGAACCAAATTGTTGGGGTTTACGATTTGGAATTGGCTCGTCTGTATCAATATCTTTTGCAAGAAACAAATTCCAATTACACCATAATACACAATATTGATGGTTACGATGAAATTGCTCTCACCGATAAAGTCAAACTTATTTCGAATAAGCGAGAAGAGATTCTCAGCCCACATGATTTAGGCTTTAAAACCCTAACTCCCCAAGAATTATATGGTGGACAATCAGTTGAGGAAGCTGCCAAACTCTTCGTGAATATCCTTAAAGGCAAAGGTAGTGAAGCTCAAAACACTGTTTGTATTGCAAATGCAGGTATTGCCATCCATTGCATGCACCCAGAACTATCAAGAGATGACGCGATGGATAGAGCCAGAGTTTCTCTTGAATCAGGGAAAGCGCTGGCATCGCTCAAAAGACTCTTAAAAACGGAAGTTCAATATTTATAAATAAGAATCATGCACGACATTCTACAAACTATAGTTGAGCAAAAACACAAGGAAGTTGAGTTTTTGCAATCACAATACAGCATTGCTGACTTGAAACAGCAAAAACACTTTCAACGAGCCTGTTATTCCGCAAAATCAGCCATTAACAAAGAAAAAGCCTCGGGAATTATCGCTGAATTTAAAAGACAATCGCCAAAGAAAGGCCCCATTAATCCCAATGCAAATATCAAACCTGTACTTGAATCCTATCAACAAGCAAATGCTTCTGTGATTTCTGTTTTAACGGATAAATATTTCTTTGGGGCAAAAGATTCCGATTTTGAAAATGCAAGGGCTTGCTTAAGCATACCGCTTCTGCGAAAAGATTTTCTGGTTCATCCCTATCAGGTTTACCAGAGCAAAGCCATGGGCGCTGATCTTATTTTATTGATCGCTGCAATTCTCACTATCGATGAAGTTAAGACAATGAGTCAATTGGCAAAAGAACTAGGCATGGAGGTGCTTCTTGAAATTCATGATGAATCAGAGTTAAATCATATCAATTCGCATATTGATTTGGTTGGTATCAACAATCGCAACCTGAAAGATTTCTCAGTAGATCTTAATCATTCGATCAAATTATCTGAGCAAATCCCCGACAGTTTTATAAAAGTGGCTGAAAGCGGCATCTCAGGAACTGAAGACATTCAATTCCTGAAGACGAATGGCTTTCAGGCTTTTCTCATTGGCGAGTATTTTATGAAACATGAGCATCCGGGACAAGCCTGTTCCGATTTAATCATGCAAATCAGTAAAAAAGATAAATCATGCAAATAAAAGTTTGTGGACTAAGAAGTCCTGAAAATATAGAACAAATTTCAACGCTTGATGTCGACTTTATGGGCTTTATATTCTTTAAACGATCGAAGCGCTTTGTTAGTAATAGCCTAAACAAAAACATTATAAATGAAATTCCCAGTCACATTAAAAAAGTAGCTGTTTTTGTTAACGAACGATCAGAGGATGTTTTATGGACACTAAAAGACTACGAATACGGTTTCGACTACATTCAATGTCATGGCGATGAAACACCTGACTACTGCAAAGATCTGAGGGATCTGGGTTTTGGAGTCATTAAGGCGTTTCAAATGGATGAAGAATTTAATTTTGATCAGCTGGATTCCTATAAGGATGCAGTTGACTATTATCTATTCGACACCTCATCTAAACATTACGGGGGAAGTGGTCAAAAATTCGACTGGTCGCTTCTCAAAAAATACAAAGGGAATAAGCCATTCTTTTTAAGTGGCGGAATTAAGCCTGAAGATGTAAATCAAGTGCAAAACATTTCTCACCCTCAACTTTTGGCCATCGATATTAATTCAGGTTTTGAAAATGAACCGGGCTTAAAGAACAGCAAATTGATCGAAACATTCAGCGAAAAACTAAAACAGCATTCATAACCAGCAATACCAGATAACATGAATTATCAAATCGACAATAAAGGCTTCTATGGTAAATTTGGAGGCGCGTACATCCCCGAATTATTACGTAAGAATGTAGATGAACTCCAGGCAGTTTATCTTGATATTTTAGAATCCAAAGATTTTAAAAACGAATATGCACGTCTGCTTGACAACTACGTAGGACGACCGACCCCATTGACTTTTGCAAAAAATCTATCTACCAAATATCAAACCCAGGTTTATTTAAAACGCGAAGATCTGAACCACACAGGTGCACACAAAATCAATAATACAATTGGTCAGATTCTGTTGGCTAAGCATTTAGGAAAAAAACGAATTATTGCTGAGACAGGTGCCGGACAGCATGGTGTTGCAACAGCAACGGTTTGTGCTCTTTTCGGGTTGGAATGTGTCGTGCATATGGGAGCTCTTGATGTAGAAAGACAAGCACCCAATGTCGCACGAATGAAGATGCTTGGCGCTAAAGTTATCCCTGCAACCTCCGGCAACCAAACCCTAAAGGATGCAACCAACGAAGCCATTCGCGATTGGATCGCCAATCCACACTCCTTTTATCTGATCGGTTCGGTTGTGGGCCCCCATCCCTACCCCGATATTGTCAGTCGTTTGCAATCTATTATTTCTGAAGAAATCAGAGTGCAATTGAAAAAGGAGCAGAATAATCCAAATCCAAACTATGTGATTGCCTGTGTGGGTGGCGGCAGTAATGCGGCTGGTGCATTCTATCATTTTCTGAATGAGAACGAAGTAAACCTTGTAGCTGTTGAAGCGGCTGGAAAAGGTATCGATTCATCTGAAACGGCAGCAACTATTACCATTGGAACCACAGGCTTTATTCATGGAAGTAAAACCTTGCTTATGCAAGATAATGATGGTCAGATTGTCGAACCTTACTCCATATCAGCAGGTTTGGATTACCCCGGAGTGGGTCCCTTGCATGCCCATTTGGCTGAGAGTGGTCGTACGACCTATTTGGCTGCAACTGATGGTGAAGCCTTAAGTGCCGCTAAAACATTAGCCCTGAACGAAGGTATTATTCCGGCACTTGAATCGGCACATGCATTGGCAGCACTCGACAAAATACAATTCAAAAAAGATGATACCGTCGTCGTGATTGTATCTGGTCGTGGCGACAAGGATATGGAAACGTATATAGCACATCTTTAAATTAATAATTATGAATTTAGAATTATGAGTTAAAACGAAAAAACAAAATAACATACTCCGAATTCGCACAGAAACTATACTTCGACAACGCTCAGTAACCACCACATCATCTCATCATCAAATCAACTCATTATCCCATGAACAGAATAGACAATTTATTCCTAAATAAGAAACAAGATATCCTATCCATCTATTTTCCTGCCGGATATCCGAACCTAAACGACACTGTATCCAACCTGGAATTACTGCAGAAAAATGGCGCGGATATGGTGGAAATTGGCATCCCCTTTTCTGATCCTTTGGCAGATGGATCAGCCATACAAGCCGCCTCGAAGCAAGCCCTGGACAATGGCATGAAACTCAGCCTGCTTTTTGAACAGCTATGTTCTATTCGAAAAACCATCAACATTCCCCTATTGTTGATGGGCTATTGGAACACTATTTACTGTTATGGAGTCGAGTCTTTCCTTCAGGATTGTCAAAAAGTGGGCATCGATGGACTTATCATCCCCGATCTGCCTTTGGAAGAATTCGAGGAACATTACAAGGCCGACTTTCACAAATATGGCATCTATAATGTTCTGCTGGCTTGCCCGGAAACTAACGAAGATCGCTTACAACGCCTAGCCAATGCCAGTCAGGGCTTCCTTTATTTGGTCTCATCATCGGCAACGACAGGTGGCAGCCTAAAAATTGACAAAAAACAAGAGGCGTATTTCGACCGAATTAAGACGATTGAGACACCCAGCCTTATCGGATTTGGGATCAGTAATAAAGAAAGTTTCGAATATGCCTGCCAATTTGCCAATGGTGCGATTGTAGGGACTGCCTTTGTTAAAGCTCTGAAAAAAAATGAAGCAGAAGAATTTATAAGAGGCTTAATCTAAATATGGATGACATTTAGAAACAAAAAAGCGCAGTAATGAACTGCGCCTTTTTAATTTCTCAAACAACATCTTATCTACAGTCGTTTTAAACGGATTTTAAAATCACCATGTGGCATAAGTTTCAACCACAATCGCTCTATATAGGCAAAGAATTTTCTGAAAAAATCAGCATATAGAGTCAAATAGAAAAAGGCCGTTGTCAGCCAGATAAATATAAGATTGAACCAAAAAGTCTCTATCAAATAATTGCCAACACGTTTTTCTGCGGCATAAAAATGGGCACGTCCCATTTTATTCTTAGGAGATTTAAACACCGGATCTTTTAGCTGAACCAGTTCATTTTTATATTCAGTCAGTTTATTCAATTCACGCTTATTAAGCACGACTTTCTCTATCGCATTGTTATGATATTTCTGCTTAAAATCAAACAGCTCTTCAAAACTACCATACTCTTCAAGCAAATTATTGTAAACGTTATCCCGCTCATTAGAAGCCCTCGAATAATAGCCCCATGACAATTGCTGTAAATCATCTAACCACTGATTTACGGAGTCAGCATTCATGATTGAAATATCTTTAGGGAGGGTCTCAAGGCGAGACAGTTTAGAAAACTCATTCCGAAGTAATGTCAGCTCCTTCGCCTTTTCAGTCTTTGCTTTTGCATGACGGATGTAAGCTTTGTAACGCTGCGACAATTCAGGAATAAGAAAAGACGCATTATAAGAGGCTTCACTCATCTCTTTTTCTAAATCAAAAAATTGTTTCTCAAACTCATTCTGACTAAACTGTTCAACCATTAAAGCCTCATAAGCCCATCTTGAGGTCATCAAATCGCCACAAACTGGCACATATTTTTGAGTTGTAATGCTAGGATGTAACTTGTTATAACTCACAATAACACCCGAAAATAACAGTTGAGGAACCAGAATAAAAGGTATGGAAACATAAACAGCCACCACTGAATTCAATGACGCAGATAGGTTTAAACCAATAAGATTTGCACAGGCAGACACCGTGTACAACATCAACCAATACTCGAAATTCAACCCTTTTATTTCCAATATCGAATTGGCTATAATCACAAAAAAGAAACTCTGAATGGCTGAAATTCCAAGCATAACAAGAACTTTGGAATTGATGTAACTCAAACGACTCAAATTCAAAAAGGATTCACGTTTGATTATTCGCCTGTCGTGCAATATCTCCTCAGCTGAAATGATTAAGCCAAGAAAAAGAGCGACCACTACCGCCATAAAAATATAAGAAGGTAAATTTTCATTTTTTGCAAAAATATAGGCCGTAGGATCATCTTCGGTCCCGCTAATATACTTGGTGAAATAACCCAATATCACCGCCAATAAGGGGGCTTCCAATAGGGTTATCATCATGTATTGAACGTTACTCAATTTCGCGTTGATATCACGAGACAGGTAAATTTTAAGCTGTTGTAATCGTTCGGGAATTTTAAAATAGTTCTCGGGTAAGTTTGTCTTTCGTTTAGGGGCAGCAATTTTCTTTTTACTTTCAATTTCTTCCTTATACAAAGCATACCAGTCCTCAGGATCGCGTTTACGCTTACGAATCTGTCTGCCATATTCGTTCATCATTTTTGTCTCAATAATTTTGAGAATCTGCTCCGAACTCACATTACCGCATGATAAACATTCACTCTCTTCGGCATTCACAAAATGGCTTTGTGTTTTAAAATAAACGATGGCTTCAACCGGGTTTCCTGAATAGATCACACGTCCCCCCTGGTCCAGGATAATCAAAACATCCAACAACTTAAAAATATCTGAGGATGGCTGATGGATATTACACATCACCAAGCGTCCTCTCAAAGTTTGACGTTTCAATAAAAGCATTACTTTTTCCGAGTCCATACTCGACAAACCTGAAGTTGGCTCATCCACAAAAAGAACCGAAGGACGACGCATCATCTCCAAAGCAATATTCAATCGCTTACGCTGGCCTCCACTTAAAATCTTATTGATGGGATCGCCCACTTTTAGATCGCGGGCCTCAACCAAATCGAACTTCTCCAGCGTATCCTCAATCAAATCGTTGATCGCAGTTTCAGTAATATTGTCGAAACACAGTTTCGCGTTATAATACAGGTTTTCAACGACTGTAAGCTCTTCAAGCAATAAATCTTCCTGAGGCACATAACCAATAATTCCAGCAAGCTTTTCTTTCTCTTTATGCAAATCGTAACCATTGATCCAGATATTTCCAGAATTCAATGGTAAGTTTCCATTCAAAACATTAAGAAGAGTGGATTTACCTGTTCCACTGCCCCCCATTATTCCAATCAATTGGCCGGATTGTGCTTTAAAACTAAAGGGATGCACACCATTATCAGTTCCTTTAAACTTAAACTCAATATCCTTTGCAACAAGATTTATAAGTGAACGATGCTTCCCTTCAATAAACTCAGAAACAACTTGAGAATAATAGATCGGATCGATACGAGGCGAACGAATTACGGAACCAAAAGTGATAATATAACTTCGGTCAACCTTGATATTATGCCCATTCAGGAACAGATTATATTCTCCAAAGTACTTGATCAAATATGTATTGGTACTCTTTATTCGAAGAACAAAAACACGACCTCGAAGTTTGGGTTCGTAAATGTGTTTTACCTTCTCATCCTTAAAATCCTCATTACTATCAATCAATAAGATATGATCGTTGAATGGGATGGAATATTCGTCACCTAAAATAAACTGTTTGGCGTAATCAAACTCTTCTTCAGAAATTTTAAATGCAATGGCAACTGTGTGAACATACTCAAGAATTTCTTCTCCTACAAATTCAGAATCATCAATAAACTCAAGCAATTGAAGCATGATCCAAACTTTTTGTTCCTGATCCACCTCCTCCAACAAACTCAGACAAACTTCAGTCAGTTGCTTATGCTTGGTCTGAATGTAATCCAAATTCTCGTTATCGTAATAGGATGCCTTCAAATAGGTGTCAAAATCACTTAAATAACGTTCCTGCCATTCTTTATTGAACCTGGTTTCAAGGTAATGAGCCACAACATCACGGGCTGCTAATTCAAAACCTTGTTTTTGCTCATCAACAATAATGGCAAACAATTTCATCAGAGCATTTAAAACAGATTCATTCATTCTTCGTTTTTAGGGAGATTAGGTTGATTTATTTGCAAGAGCTCTAATTTAAAAAATATAATAGAGATTCCTCACCAAAGGACTTTAGGAATTTGCAAAGCTAAAGAAAAAAGAGAGGCTTCATACAAACCTAACTATCAAGTTAAATAGAAACTTATGATGCAAACGTTTCCATGAAATTATTTTATTTTTTTCTTGTCAGATAAAAAAATACCTCCTACATTGCACGCATCAAATAAGACAACATGACTGTATTAAATTCATATTTCTGGTTCTATTTTTACTTTATCAACTGATAGAGCGGAACCTTATATGTATATACTACACACAATATTCTGAGGCTTCGCATAATGCGAAGCCTTTTTTTTTCACTCAAAATTCAATACAAAAAGATGAATACATCAATGTCATATAACTATTTCTTTTATTTCTGGTTCTTCTATTTTAGAAGCGATCCGAGACCTTATGACATCATCTGAACAAAAAAATAACAGAATAGTATGCAAAGCGTCTCGGGGAAATCCTCGAGACGCTTTTTTATTAACCAAAATTATAAAACCACTAGAATTCAATGTCCATGCAAATAGCAATACAAGGTGTAAAAGGTGCATTCCACGAGGTCGCAGCTCGAAATTATTTCGGGAATGATATCGAAATTCTACCCAAACTTCATTTTTCTGATTTAGCAGAATCAGTTAAAAAAGGAGAATGTGACTTTGGCATTATGGCCGTAGAAAATACCATATCCGGGACCATACATGCCAATTTAAATTTAATACAGGAGCACAAACTGGTTGTCTGTGGTGAAGAATATCTCCGTATCAAACAAAATTTGGTTGCAAAAAAGGGTTGTCGAATAGAGGACCTATCAGAAGTCCGATCTCACTATATGGCCATCAACCAATCTCGTAATTTCTTTAAACAACACCAACATATTCAACTCATAGAATCGGTTGACACGGCATTAAGTATGAAAGAAATTGCTGAAGATAATTTGGATAATGTCGGAGCAATTGGGAGTCTTTTGGCGGCAGAATACTACGATTTGGATGTTCTGGCAGAAAACATTGAAACGAACCGTAAAAATTACACGCGATTTTTGATTTTAAGACGGGATAATACCTGGAAAAAAACAGCGAGTAACAAAGCTTCAATGGCCCTAACTCTCGATAATCATCCCGGTAGTTTAGCCGAAATCCTTTCAATTATTGCAGCACATCAAATTGATTTAAGCAAAATTGAATCGGTTCCCTTAGTTGGTGAACCCTGGCACTATCGGTTCTATCTGGATGTCCTATTTCATCATAAAGAGAATTATCAAAAGATGATAGCTGAAATTAAAAGCAAACTCGATCAACTTGATATTCTTGGCGAATATACAAGTGGCAATCAATCTTATTCAAAAATTCACAACCATGGCAATTAGAATCGCAAACAGATTATCTCAGGTCGAAGAATACTATTTTTCTAAAAAATTAGCCGAAGTCGAATCACTTAAACAGGCTGGCGCTGATATTATCAATCTAGGGATTGGGAGTCCGGACATGCCTCCACACCCCGATGTGAAAAAGGAATTGGTTCATGCCTGCAATCAAAAAGGAAGCAATCATTATCAATCGTACAGAGGTTTGGAAAGTTTTCGTCAAGCCATTGCCCATTGGTATAAATCGATTTACGATGTGCAATTAAACCCGGCTTCACAAATCTTACCCCTAATGGGATCAAAAGAAGGCATCATGCACGTTTCGATGGCCTTTTGCAATCCTGGCGATACGGTTTTAGTTCCCAATCCTTGTTACCCGGCTTACCTGTCGGCATCAAAACTTTTAAATATAAACCTGAAATTTTATCATTTAAAAGAGGAGAATAATTGGTTACCCGATATGGAAGAGATTGAAAGCTTATGTGACGATTCGTGTCGTATGATCTGGACCAATTACCCGCATATGCCTACAGGGGCAAACGGTAATATGGACGTTTTCAATCAGTTGGTCGAGTTGGCTAAAAAGAAGAATATTCTTATTGTCAACGACAACCCCTACAGTTTGATATTGAATGACAAACCTGAGAGTTTATTGCAAGTTGAAGGTGTAAGTGAATACGTTTTGGAGATGAACTCATTGAGTAAATCGCACAATATGGCTGGTTTTAGAGTTGGAATGCTTTGCGGATCAGAAAAAAACATCAATCATGTTTTAAAAGTGAAAAGTAATTTCGATTCGGGCATGTATAAACCCATTCAAATTGCAGCAAGCAAAGCTTTAGCCGTAGATTCCAGCTGGTATCTGGGACTTAATAAAAGTTATCAGAAGCGTAGAGATTTGATTTGGAAACTTGCCGACAAGCTGAATTGCCAATACAAAAAAGACAGCGTGGGCATGTTCGTTTGGGCGAAAATTCCCGATCAATTTGATTCCGGAGAATCGTTCTCAGATCACCTGCTCTATCAGAAAAGTGTCTTTGCCACTCCGGGCATCGTATTCGGACAAGAAGGAAAAAAATACATTCGTTTTTCACTCTGTGCCACAGAGGAAAGTATAAAACAGGCAATCGATAGGTGCTAAAACAGTTTAATAGGAAAAAATGAAAATAGGAATAATAGGTTTAGGATTAATAGGTGGATCGATTGCAACCGATTTGAGAAAACGCGGTTTTGCATCCCAAATATTGGGCCACGATGCCAGTAAGCTTCATGCTGAAACGGCCTTAAAATTTGGCTTAGTTGATTCACTCTCTTCCCTGGATGAATTGATTAAAAATAGTGAATTGATTATCATGTCCATTCCAGGAGATGCGACACTCAAGTTACTCCCAAAGGTTTTGGATCAGGTCAGCACACAGGTTGTATGCGATGTGGCCTCCATTAAAAGTCAGATTTGTGAACGGGTGAAATATCACCAGAATCGGAAGCAATTTGTAGCAACACATCCCATGGCGGGAACTGAACATTCGGGGCCTTGGGCAGCAAAATCAGGTCTTTTCGATGGAAAAGCAAGCATTTTTTGCGATGCTGAAGACAGTGACGAAACATGTTTACGTGTCGTTCATCAGATGTACGAATGCCTCAACATGCGTGTATTGTACATGAGTGGCTTCAATCATGATGTGCATGCCGCCTATGTGTCTCACATTTCACACATCAGTTCCTTTGCCTTAGCCTTAACGGTTTTGGAGAAAGAAAAAAATGAGAAAAACATTTTTGATCTGGCCAGTGGCGGTTTTGATTCCACTGTCCGATTAGCCAAGAGTGATGCTGAAATGTGGGCTCCCATTTTCAACCATAACGCCAACAATGTTTTAACGGTACTCAACACCTATATCGACAGTTTGAATCAATTTAAAACGGCTATCGAAAACAGAGATCGTGAGGGTTTAATTCACATGATTTCGAAGGCAAACCGAATAAAACGAGCACTCAGAGAATAAAACCACAGGTAAATTATTAACTCATATTTTAATTAGTGATGAAAAATTGCTAACTATCAGCCAAATTAGAGAAAAAGATGAAAAGTAAGTTAGATTTAAATAAGATTGAAAGACCATTAGTTATAGCAGGCCCATGTAGTGCCGAAACCGAAGAGCAGGTTCTAAACTCAGCTCGTTTATTACAAAAAGAAGGGATTCAAATTTTCCGCGCAGGTATTTGGAAACCCCGTACGCGTCCAAACTGTTTCGAAGGTGTTGGTAGTGAGGGATTGGAATGGTTGAAGACAGTACAGAAGGAAACAGGTATGCAAACCGCTACCGAAGTTGCCAATGTCAAACACGTTTTCGAAGCGCTTAAATATGGGGTGGATATTTTATGGGTTGGTGCCCGTACATCAGCAAATCCATTTGCCATGCAAGAAATTGCAGATGCTCTAAAGGGTGTGGATATTCCTGTTTTGGTTAAGAACCCGGTAAACCCGGATGTCGAACTGTGGATGGGAGCTTTGGAACGATTGGAAAAAGCAGGCATCAAACAGCTTGGAGCCATTCATCGTGGATTCTCGAGCTACGAACACAGCATTTACAGAAACATACCACAATGGCAAATTCCAATTGAACTGAAAAGACGTATGCCAAATATGCCGATTATCTGCGATCCAAGTCATATTTGTGGCAATCGGGAGCTTTTACAATCGGTTTCACAAAAAGCCATGGACCTCAACTTCGATGGTTTGATGATTGAAACACACCCCACTCCGGATCAGGCCTGGAGTGATGCCAAACAACAAATTACGCCAAGTCAGCTCACACAACTTCTTACTAAATTGGAATTACGTGTGGAGCATCCGGATGGCATTTCCCTGGATACGCTTGAAGATTTGAGATATAAAATTGATCAATACGATAATGAAGTTATGGCTATTCTTCAAAAGAGAATGGAAGCAGCCAATGCAATTGGACAGTACAAAAAAGCCAATAATATGACCATTCTTCAATCTGGACGTTGGGAAAGTATTCTTGAAAAGCATTTGGCTCAGTCAAAAGACACCAATCTAAGTGAACGATTCATCAGTAAGCTTTTCAAAGCGATTCACGAAGAATCGATAGCTCACCAAACTGAAGTGATGAATGTGAAGAAATAAATTCAGATTCTAATGAAAAAAGAAACGCGCCATTCAAAATCAAATTGAATGGCGCTTCTGTATTTTATGTGCTACTATCGTTTACAAATAAACCAGGGGTTCAGTAAATCAGCCTTATTGTATTCCAAATCTTTATCCGAATCAAGCTGTTTGACAAATCCACCCGCTGCTGAAACAATCGCATGACCGGCTGCAATATCCCACTCCATGGTTGGTGCATAACGCGGATACACATCGGCTGCTCCTTCTGCAATCAAACAAAGCTTTAGCGAACTCCCTTTGGTCACCAAATCAACCTCATTCCCATTGTCTTTTAAAGATTCAA